>NZ_JQKR01000001.1:0-24591 GCF_000746155.1 Prevotella sp. FD3004
ATCGTGAAATATGAGCTGCCCGCCAAACTGAAGGACCGCCCAGAGCGGATCCTTCAGCGTGTGGGCTACACCACGTCGTACAATGAACAGACGAAGACGCCCAACTGGGTGGCATGGCATCTGACGAAAGCACATACCTATGGCTCACATCAGCGCAAACAGGAGGTGTTTACCGAGGATGAAGATATCGCCAAAGGACGTCGCGCCACGAATATGGACTACTATAACTCGCGCTACGACAGGGGACATATGTGTCCTGCTGGCGATAATAAGTGGGACAAGCAGGCGATGGCGCAGTCGTTTCTGTTTACGAACATCTGTCCGCAGAATCACGGGCTCAATAAGTATGAGTGGAACGATCTCGAGATACTTTGTCGCGATTGGGCGAGGAAATACGGCGCCATCGACATTGTGTGCGGACCGCTTTACAGCTCGAAAGGTGAATGGAAGACGATAGGAAAGAATAAGGTGCGTGTGCCTGAGGCCTTTTTCAAGGTGGTGCTTTGCCGCCAGGGTAGGGTGAAAGCCATTGGTTTCGTTTATCGCAACGAGGGCGTGAAGCAGAAAATGGTTGAGGCGGTGCGCTCTGTCGACGAAATAGAGCGCCTGACGGGCATCGATTTTTTTCCTTCCCTTGACGATCAGATAGAGGAGAAGGTAGAGGCTCAGGCTAAGCTAAGTGATTGGTAAAGAGTTAAAAACGTTTAATAAATTGGTAAGCCGGGGCGCTGTCTCGGCTTTTTGTTGTACGCTTTGCAGCGTGAAAATAAAAGAAGTGCTGAGCGCCCTTGAACGTTTCGCGCCTCTGCCCTTGCAGGAAAGTTGGGATAATGCTGGCTTGCAGGTTGGACTGACAGAGACGGAGGTTTCAGGGGCATTATTGTGTTTGGACGTCAACGAACGTATTGTCGACGAGGCCATCGCGAAGGGGTGCAATCTCATTGTATCCCATCATCCGTTGCTCTTCCGCGGCCTGAAAACAATCAGCGACTTGACGGATGTGCAACGCACGGTGAGGAAGGCTATACTGAATGGCGTCGCTGTTGTTTCGATGCACACCAACATGGACAATGCACGTGGGGGTGTTAACTTCCGCATCGCTCAGAAACTGGGACTGAAGAACGTTGGTTTCTTCGCCCAGAAAAGCGTAGATGGTATCGAGGCAGGGAGTGGCGTGACAGGCGAACTGCCAGAACCTCAGGCTGCCGACGATTTCATCATTCAGGTAAAGAAAACCTTTGGAGTGGAGTGCGCCATGTGCAACGAACTGCTCCGTCGCCCTGTCAAAAAGGTTGCTATCTGTGGCGGGGCAGGTGATTTCTTGCTCGATGAAGCCGTGAAAGTAGGAGCCGACGCCTTTATCACGGGCGAGATGCACTATCACCAATATTTCGGCTATGAGCAGCAGATACAGATTTGCGTCATCGGCCATTATCAGAGCGAACAGTATACGGCTGAGGTGTTCGAGGAGATTATACAGAAGGAATGCCCAGGCGTAAAGACATATATTGCTGAGACTTGTACGAATCCAATATTGTATATCTAATATAGTAAATTATGGCAAAGAAAGATCCTACAGATTTGTCAGTAGAAGAGAAACTGAAGACCCTATATCAGCTTCAGTCGGCTCTCTCTGCAATTGATGAGAAAAGAGCGCTGAGAGGTGAACTGCCTCTCGAAGTACAGGACCTGGAAGATGAAATCGAAGGTCTGACCACTCGTATTGAAAAGATTAAGAGCGACATCAATGAGTTCCAAGCTGCCATTACTCAGAAGAAGGGCGAGATTGCTGATGCTGAGGCAAGCGTGGCTCGCTATAAGAGCCAGCTGGACGAGGTGAAGAACAACCGTGAGTATGACACGCTGTCAAAGGAAATTGAATTCCAGACACTGGAGATTGAACTCTGCAATAAGAAGATTCGCGAGGCCAACACCCGTATTCAGGAAAAGCAGAATGAGTTAGCTTCTAACGAAGAGGTTATCAAGGAGCGTCAGGGCGATCTTGAGGTGAAGAAAAATGAACTCGACGAGATCATGGCTGAGACTCGTGCAGAAGAGGAGAAACTGAAAGAGAAAGTAAAGGACCTCGAATCAAAAATCGAGAGCCGTTTGTTGACTTCTTTCAAGCGTATCCGTAAGAATGCACGCAATGGTCTTGGTATTGTTTACGTTCAGCGTGATGCCTGTGGTGGTTGCTTCAATAAGATTCCGCCCCAGCGCCAACTCGACATCAAGATGCACAAGAAGGTTATCGTTTGTGAGTACTGTGGTCGCATCATGATCGACCCTGAACTGGCGGGTGTAAAGATTGACAAGACATCAAGCGAGGAGAAGAAGACTCGCAAGCGCGCCATTCGTAAGTCTGCTTCGTCGAAGAAGACAACTGATGCAAACGATATGGAGTAAATGTTAAAGGTTTTGATAGTCTGGAATATCCTCTAGAAAATAGTATTTCTGATTGAGATAATCCATCTTGCAACAATAGTGCTGCAGTCCGTTACTGACTATCAGATAATCCACTTTCAGCAGAAGATTGTAGACCGATATTTGGTCGAAAGTCTTCTGCTGAATTTTTATGGTTGGGGCTTTGTACTCAATAATCATCTGAGGCATCGCCACCTTATTATATAATATGGAGTCACAGCGAAGGCGCTTCTCACCTAGACGCAGTTCAATCTCGTTGCCCAGAAGTCCTTTGGGATAGCCTTTCTGTTCTATAAGAAAATGCACAAAATGCTGTCTCACCCATTCTTCAGGGGTCAGTGTCACGTATTTCCGACGTAGAAAGTCGAAAATCATCTGTTTGTTCCCCTTATTCGTGATTTTTATGGGGTATGGTGGTAGGTTTAATCGAAACATTTTTGTAACTTTGTACCCGCAAAAGTACAAATAAAAAATGAATTACCATCATGGCAGAGGCAAAAAGTGTCACTTTTGATAGTATCATGCGTGATTTAGAAGCGCGGAAGTTCGCACCCGTCTATTATCTGATGGGCGATGAGCCTTACTATATAGATAAGATTGCCGATTATATAGCTGAACATGTACTGCAACCCGAGGAGCGCGATTTCAATCAGACTGTTCTTTTCGGGTCTGATGTAACGGCTTCGCAGATAGCTGATGCTGCGCGTCGTTATCCCATGATGTCAGAATATCAGGTACTTATTGTGAAAGAGGCACAGAACGTGAAGAACACAGATGCTTTGGAGAAGTATTTCAAGGCTCCAATGGCTTCTACAATTTTGGTGATGTGCCATAAAAATGGTACGATTGACGGACGAAAGAAAGAATACGTAAAGGCTATCACAGCTGTGGGTATACTCTTCGAAAGTAAAAAGCTGCGCGATCGCGACCTTCCTGTCTTTATCGAGAATTATCTGAGAAAACGTCAGGTGAGCATCGATCCTAAATCGACTCAAATGATTGCTGATAATATTGGCGCAGATTTGAGCAGACTGACTGGAGAGTTGGATAAGGTTATTCTATCTCTGCCAGAACAGGATAGGAGAGTGACTCCACAGGTTGTTGAGGATCAGATAGGAGTGAGTAAAGAGTTTAATGGTTTTGAGCTTCGTGACGCTATCGTGAACCGAAATGTTTATAAGGCAAATCAGATAATAAAATATTTTGACGAAAATCCGAAGGCTGGTAGCATCTATTCATTTCTCCCAATGCTCTTTAATTTCTTCCAGAATTTAATGATCTCCTATTATGCTCCAAATAATAAGAGTCAGGAAGGGGTAGCAGAATGGTTAGAATTGAGATCACCATGGGCTGCCAAGGACTACATGAAGGGGATGAAAAATTACTCAGGAATGAAAGTGATGCAGATAATTACCAAGATACGTGAAATAGATGCCAAAAGTAAGGGCTTAGATAACCCTAATACCCCTCCTGGAGAGCTCATGAAAGAACTGATTTTTTACATTCTGCACTAAAAAATCGACTTTTCTACTTCTAGAATTTCCTAAAATAGCGCTTTTCGTGAGCGTTTTTTTTATGCGTAAATGCCCATAAATCAAGGGTTTTGCACGATTTTCACCCCTTCAAAACTCGCGTTTTTCGCACCATTCTATCCAGTTGTTCTGAATACGGGAAAAATGGCAAAATTAGACTTTATATCACCCGTTTAATTTGGCATTAACATTCTTTTATGTTTTCAATGCTGAATTTGTGTTTGTAATTTAAAACCGAAATAATGTATTTTTTCACATTCTTAATTTAATGTTTACGTTTATATAAACATGCATGCTTATATATTGTTTTGGTTTGTAAATGCAAATATCGGCATTCAAATATTTAAATTCATAAATATACATTTCTCCTTATACAATAATAAATAACTAATATTCAGCATCTTATGAATTAAATAAGGGAATTTAGCACATATTATATGCTTTTTGAGGATAAAAATCTGCATAATTGTTTCTTAAATACATAGAATTATGTAAATACCTTATTTATACCCAGTTATTTGCGTTTCATTCTCTTAATTATTCCTTTTTGATAATTTAGCTCTTTAAATTTTGATTCGTAATTCCAAAATCAAATATCAATCCTTTAGTATTATGGATTTATAAATATAAAAATACAAACCAATAGTTTAAAAATCAAAATTTTCTTCATAATTGTTGTTTATTTCAAAAATTTACTTTACCTTTGTAAACTGAAAGAAAAACGGGTCTTTTGACCCCTTAAACGCCTAAAGATATAAAATGAAGGATCGTATTAGACAAATTATGGAGTCTCAGAGAATGACTCAGCAAGAGTTCGCCGACTATATTGGATTGGCCCCTGCCACTCTTAGTAGTATCTTTAATGGTCGCACCCGCCCTACCATGAATGTGGTGGAAGCTCTCAAAAAGAAAATTCCAGACATCAGTACTGATTGGTTGATTTTTGGTTCTGGAGAGATGTTTGTCACCCCTCAAGGTGTGGTTCCTAGCTCTCCAACACCTGTATCAGAGTCTCTTTTTCCAGATTCTCCGATGCTTGATTTTGATCATACTGTGTCTCCTACCCCACAAAATAACGGTCAATCGCTATCAAATTTTAATGGTGTAAAATCTACACGGCCTGAAATTATAAGAGAAGAAGTTAAAATAGTTGACAAACCACAAAGGCGTGTCATGGAGATTCGGGTATTTTATGATGATCAGACATGGGAAACTTTTGTCCCTGCTAAAAAATAAGGAACCAAATATATTTGGTATTTTTCTCACTTATTTGTACCTTTGCAGCATCATTGTTACAAAGGTACATATTTATATATGAAAAAGTTTATTTTAGACTTGACGGTTAAGTCTGTAGAGCAGCTTCATGAGCGCTATGTGCTGATTAAGCTAACTGACAAGCACCCATTACCGGAGATGTTGCCAGGACAGTTCGTAGAGGTTCAAATTGAAGGCTCTTCCACAACGTTCCTTCGTCGTCCTATTTC
The DNA here is from genome assembly GCF_000746155.1 of Prevotella sp. FD3004. Classification (NCBI taxonomy): domain Bacteria; kingdom Pseudomonadati; phylum Bacteroidota; class Bacteroidia; order Bacteroidales; family Prevotellaceae; genus Prevotella; species Prevotella sp. FD3004. The sequence goes on from NZ_JQKR01000001.1 coordinate 5,441, forward strand.
CATTAATTTTGTTGATCGTGAACAGAATGAACTTTGGCTCCTAGTGGCTACTATTGGTGATGGTACGCGTAGGCTGGCTCAACTGAAGGCGGGTGAGACGTTAAACTGCATACTTCCTTTAGGTAATGGCTTTTCTCCAATTTTTAAAGGAGAAAAGGTGCTCCTTATAGGTGGTGGTGTTGGCGTAGCTCCTCTTCTCTATATGGGAGCAAAGATGAAAGAATCTGGTGCAGAACCGACTTTCCTGCTTGGTGCCCGTTCTGCTAAGGATCTGCTGATGCTTGACATATTTAGAAGGTACGGGCGCGTATACGTGACTACTGAAGATGGAAGTGAAGGTGAGAAAGGCTTTGTAACCAATCATTCCTTGCTTCAGCAGGAGTGTTTCGATCGTATCAGTACTTGTGGCCCTACGCCTATGATGAAGGCAGTGGCCCGTTTCGCCCGTGAGAATGGTATCGACTGTGAGGTATCACTTGAAAATCTGATGGCTTGTGGTCTTGGAGCATGCCTGTGTTGTGTTGAGAAGACCACAGAGGGAAATTTGTGCGTTTGTAAGGATGGACCAGTATTTAATATAAAGAAACTTTTATGGCAAGACTGAATGTGAAGATTGGCGATCTTTCGCTGAAGAATCCGGTAATGACAGCATCAGGCACTTTTGGCTATGGTGTGGAATTTTCAGATTTCATGCCTCTTGATGGTATTGGTGGCATAATTGTGAAAGGTACGACGCTGATGCCTCGTGATGGCAATGACTATCCTCGTATGGCTGAAACGGCTAGTGGTATGCTTAATTGTGTGGGCCTTCAGAATAAAGGTGTCGATTATTTCTGTGAGCATATTTATCCTCAGATTAAGGATATCGATACCAATATGATTGTTAATGTCAGTGGGGCGTCGCCTGAAGATTATGCAGAGTGTGCTGCCCGTATTGATGCATTGGAGAATATTCCTGCAATCGAATTAAATATTTCCTGTCCGAACGTAAAGGATGGTGGTATGGCCTTTGGTGTTACGTGTGCTGGCGCCTCTAGTGTGGTAAAAGCTGTTCGTGAACGCTATCATAAGACACTGATTGTAAAACTGTCTCCCAATGTGACGGATATCGCAGAGATTGCCCGTGCCGTAGAAGCTGAGGGAGCTGATAGCGTTTCGCTCATCAATACACTGATGGGTATGGCAATTGACATTGAGAAGCGCAGAACTCTTCTTAGTATTAATACTGGAGGACTAAGCGGCCCTGCCGTTAAACCCGTTGCCTTACGCATGGTTTGGCAGGTGGCTAAGGCTGTGAAGATTCCTGTTGTAGGGTTGGGAGGTATTTGTACGGCTCAGGATGCCATCGAGTTCTTGATGGCTGGTGCTACGGCCATAGAGATTGGAACTGCTAATTTCCTTGATCCTGCAGTCACAATCAAAGTACGGGACGGCATTAATGATTGGCTTGATCGGCATGGCTGCCAATCAGTACAAGAAATAATCGGTGCGATCAGTTAATCGCACCGATTTTTTTTTCTGTTAATCGTATAAAATTTGAGGGCTGGCAATTGCCAGCCCTCAACCAACACAAAAACTAAACTAGACTTAACTAAAGCATTTCAGGATTTTCACAAATCCCGCGAATGCAGTTGCAAAGGTACAATAACTTTTTTAATGTACCAAATGTTTTTTGCATTATTTTACATAATAAACACTATTTCTATAAAATAGCTGCGTTTTTCCGTAAATAATGGTCTAAAATCGTCATAGCAGCCATTGACTCGACTATTGGTACTGCTCTTGGCAAAACACAAGGATCATGCCGCCCTTTAGCAGTCAAAGTGGTGGTATTTCCTTCTATGTCTACAGTTTCTTGTTCTGTAAGAATTGTGGCGACAGGTTTGAAGGCCACCCGGAAATAGATGTCTTGTCCGTTTGAGATGCCTCCCTGAATACCTCCACTATGGTTGGTCTTGGTAGAAATCTTACCATCCTCAGAGCAGAATATGTCGTTTTGTTCAGAACCGCGAGCCGTTACTCCATCGAATCCTTCGCCGTATTCAAATCCCTTGACGGCATTAATACTGAGCATAGCAGATCCCAGAGCTGCATGTAACTTTCCGAATTCAGGTTCGCCTAAGCCTACAGGACAGCCCTTGATGACACATGTGATAATCCCTCCGATGGTGTCGCCCTCGGTTTTCATCTGACTAATCAGTTCTTCCATCTGTTTGGCTTTCTCTGGATCAGGACAACGCACGGCGTTTGTCTCTGTCAGAGAAAGGTCATATAGATGATAATCCCGTTCAAGAGAGATAGGGCCAACTTGTGAGGTGTAAGCTTGAATGGAGATGCCTAACTGGCGGAGTACCAGTTTTGCCATAGCTCCGCCAACACATCGACTAATGGTGATTCGGGCTGATGAACGTCCGCCACCACGATGATCTCGTGTACCATATTTATTATAATAGGTGAAATCAGCATGTGAGGGACGAAACAGACAACGCATATTCTCATAGTCTTGTGAGTGCTGATTGGTGTTGCGTACAATAAAACCGATGGGACAGCCTGTTGATTTTCCCTCAAAGACACCACTGAGCAGTTCTACCTGATCAGGCTCTTGTCGCGAAGTGGTTATCTTACTTTGGCCTGGTCGGCGGCGGTTCAGTTCCTGCTGGATAAAGTCAATATCAATGTCAATTCCAGCAGGCATGCCGTCAATGACGCCTCCGATGGCTTCACCATGGCTTTCACCAAACGTTGTCAATCTAAATATGTTGCCGAATGTATTCATCTCCTGAGATAGTGTTTTGTCGTTGGCTGTAAACTATTTAATGACAATGGCCACATCCGCAACCTTCGCCGTGGTCATGATGATGCCCACCACATCCATCTTCGCCACATCCGCCACATTCGCCTTCGCCGTGGTGGTGTCCGCATCCGCTGCAACCGCCAGTAAGGTGCTTAATCAAGTGCTGGACTTCTTCCTCGGTGGCGTCGCGGTTCTCAATCACTGTGCCCTTGAAATTCAGGGTTTTACCAGCGAGAGGGTGGTTGGTGTCAATAGTTACGCCGTCTTCTTCAACCTTCTTCACTTTTGCCATGAACTGGTGGTCTTCATTGTCCATCAGAGTGATGACGGCTCCTTCGAAGATATTTTCGTGGTCGAAATGTCCGTTAATCATGAATACGTCACGCTTCAGTTTATGCACACCCTCAGGATCATATTCTCCGAAAGCCTCTGCAGGCTGAAGGATAAAGTCGAAGGCAGAGCCTTTTTCCTGCTTCATCACTTGCTGCTCGAAAGCATCGAGAGCAACTCCGAATCCAGTGATAAACTCAAAAGGACGATCATCGCCAGTCTGCTCTTCTAAAATATTCTCTCCGTCGGTTACGGTGTATAACTGATATACCACCGACATGAATTTGTTCTGTACTTTGTCCATTCTTCTATATATAATAATGTATAACGGCTGCAAAGGTACGAATAAACGGGCGAAATACCAAATAAATAAGGATTAAAGTCAATAATTGATAGATATTTATCAAGAATTCTTCATTTGGTTGACCTGTATCAATAAAAGGGCTGTGTTCGCACACAATTATGTCTAAAAGCTTGTTTGCTTTCAAAAAACTTCGTACCTTTGCACCGTCAAAAGGAAAAAAGTAAGATTAAAGTAAGGATAACATAATTAAAAAAGTAGGACGGTCTGACACACCGCTCCGAGTAAAAAGAAAGGAAAGGATAACAAGATGAAAAAGATGATTTTGACAATGGTAGCAATGCTGAGTATGACAACCGCATTTGCAGAAGGTGAGACCGCAGCTAACGTAAGCAACATTGAGGCTTATGAGATGAATATCAATATGAATAAGCTCTCTGACGCTCTGAAGCTGGCAGACGACCAGAAGGAGGCTGTTGAGAATATTCACCATACTTTCGCCGCTGAGCTGATGTTTGCTGCTGAGTATGGTAAGAATGATCGCAAGGCCCTTGTCGATCGTGCCATCAGTAATGATGTGAAATGGATGCGTTACGTTCTTAATGAAGAACAGATGCATGTTTACCTCAGACTGCTCAACGCTACGATTAACAATCGTGGTTTGAATAAGTAATAGATTATCATTAGTAATTTTCAAAGAGGCATTCCATAAGGGGATGCCTCTATTTTTATGCTTAAAATTTGCATGTTTCGATTATTTTTATTTATTTTGCAGTCAGAAACTAAAAATATCAGTAAATATGAAAAGTTTTAAGATCATTCTTTTGTCTGTTGTGGCAGTTGTTTTTGTCAGCTGCGGAACCTCAAACACAGTGCCTATCACTGGTCGTAAGCAGAATCTGATGGTTAGCGATGGTGAGATCCTATCTCTTTCCACCCAACAGTATCAAGACTTCATGAAGACAGCTAAGGTGTCTACCGATGCTGCTAATACCGCTATGGTGAAGCGAGTAGGGCAGAATCTTGCCAATGCTGTTACCAGCTATCTTACATCAGCTGGCTTGCAGAATGATTTGCAGTATTATAAGTGGACTTTTAATCTTGTTCAGGATAAGCAGGTGAATGCCTGGTGTATGCCTGGCGGACTGATCTGTGTTTATGAGGGCATACTTCCAGTCACTCAGAATGAGGCTTCGTTGGCTATTGTCTTAGGTCATGAGATAGCCCACGCCGTAGCTCGCCATTCCGCAGAGCAGATGAGTACTCAGATTAAGCAGCAGTATGGTATGCAGATTGGTGCAGCCGTACTTGGCGGCTTGGGAATGGGTGCTAATACGACCTCTATTCTGCAGGCCATAGCTGCTCAGGGATTCAATTTCAAGAATCTCAGTTATTCACGTGGTCATGAGAGTGAGGCCGACCACATGGGACTGATTTTCGCAGCCATGGCAGGCTATGATCCTCAGGTAGCCGTCAGTTTCTGGCAGCGCATGGCAGCCCTTGGAGGCAATAAGCAGTCTGAGTTCCTGAGCGATCATCCCTCTGACGAGACCCGCATCAAGCAGATCCAGGGCTGGATGCCAGAGGCTTTGAAGTATTATAAGCCTAAGGCTGTGGCAACCAATACAAAGACTGCAACAAAGACAACGAGCAAAACAACTACCACGAAGAAAACAACTACAACAAAGAAGAAATAACGAAAACAGTAATGAAGAAAACATTCATCATGATTGCCGCCTTGGGCGGTATGCTTACCATTCAGGCACAAACAAAAGACGGTGGCATCTCAAAGTCGATGCTGCAGGAGATTCAGAAGGAACAGAAACAGTGTGGCAAGGAACGTGTGATAGCCAATGCCATATCGGGTATGAGCATCGATGCTCTGGCAAAGAACTATCAGGCAGCTGCTCGCCCCATTGATACCCATTTCAGTGTCGAAACTCGCAAGCAGTCTATTACCGATCAGAAGTCGTCTGGTCGTTGCTGGATGTTCAGCGGACTTAATGTTTTGCGCTCTAACTATATGAGTCATGCCGATTCTGTCAGCATAGAGTTCTCACAGGCCTATTTGTTTTTCTGGGATCAGCTCGAGAAGGCCAACCTGATGCTTCAAGGCGTTATCGATACAGCCAAGAAACCCATTGACGACGAACGTGTGCGTTTCTTCTTCAGTAATCCCATCAGCGACGGAGGTACATTCTGCGGACTTGCCGACTTGGCTCCCAAATACGGACTTGTTCCCACTGACATCATGCCCGAGACCTTTACCAGTGAGAATACTTCGAAGGCTCGCAGCCTCGTGTCATCCAAACTCCGTGAATTCGGTCTCAAATTGCGTGATATGGTGGCTCAGAAGCAGAGCGCTTCTGCCATCCAGACCGCTAAGACCCAGATGCTGGGCGAGATATACCGCATGCTGAAACTCACCCTGGGCGAACCTGTTCAGAAGTTTACTTACGCATTCAAGGATAAGAATGGCAAGTCGCTTGGCGTTGCAAAGGAATACACGCCGCTTTCGTTTTATAAGGAAGTGGTAGGCGGTCCGCTCAACGGCACGTTTATCATGGTGATGAATGACCCTCGTCGCGAGTACTACAAGACCTACGAGGTAGAGTACGATCGTCACGTCTACGATGGTACAAACTGGCGCTACCTGAATCTCCCCATGGAGGAGATCGAGCAGTTGGCCATAGCCTCACTGAAAGATGGCCGCAAGATGTATAGCTCATATGATGTAGGTAAGCTCCTTGATCGTAAGCGCGGTTATGCCTCTCTCGACAATTTCGACTACGGTTCACTCTTCGGCACTACCTTTGGTATGGACAAGGCCCAGCGTATCAGCACCTTCGATAGTGGTTCAACCCATGCTATGACGCTGACAGCCGTTGACCTCAATGCCGATGGTAAGCCTGTCAAATGGAAGGTTGAGAACTCATGGGGCGCCACTAGTGGTCAGCAAGGCTGTATCATTATGACAGCCGACTGGTTCCGTGAGTATATGTTCCGACTCGTGGTTAATAAGAAATACGTACCCGAGCGTCTTCTGAAGGCAGCTGAGGCAAAGCCCGTCATGGTGATGCCAGAGGATCCTCTTTTCCTTCCCGACGAGTAATACCTTCAGCTGTGAAACCAGCGCGCATCTACCAGCAGTATATCTGGCTAATCAATGCCTTCAGGCGTCGTCGGCGCATGACGCTTGAAGAGCTCAACGATCAGTGGGTGAGGGAAGAGGTGAACGAAGGCAACCCTCTCTCTCGCACCACTTTCAATCGCCACCGCGACGCCATCCTTGATATGTATGGCATCGTTTTGGAGTGTGATACGAAAGACCACTACCGCTACTATATAGCCAACCCCGAAATTCTCGATGATGATAGTTTAGAGCGTTGGACACTCTCTACACTCACTGTTGGTGGTGTGCTCTCCGATAGTGCTTCACTTAAGGATCGCATCATCCTCGAGAATGTGCCTGCTGGTGAAGAGTTTCTGCAAACCATTATCCGTGCCATCCGCATGGGTCGGCAGATACTGATGGGCTATCGCCGTTTCGGAGCCGAAGGCTATGAGAAAACCGTTGCCCCCTATGCTCTCAAACTTTTCCACCAGCGCTGGTACTTGCTTGCCTTTACGGGGCGCCACTATGCCATCTACTCGTTAGACCGCATGATGTTTGTTACGCTTGCCGATGAGTCTTTTGAGATGCCTGCCGACTTCTCTCCGCAAGCCTATTTCGCTGAATATTTTGGTGTGTTGACCGATGAAACCCCGATGGCTCATGTTGTCATTCGAACCTATGGCAACACTGCTAACTATTTCCGCACGCTGCCCCTCCACACCTCTCAGCGTGAAATTGCCACGACATCCGAATATACTGATTTCTCTTTCGACATCCGCCCCACAGCCGACTTCATGGGTCAGTTACTCTCCTATGATTCTGGCCTCGAGGTGCTCGAACCTGCAGACCTGCGTACCAAGCTTCAGCAGAAGATTCAGTCCATGCTCGAACGCTATCGTTCATAATCCATTAACATTCTTTAGTGCAAAAAACCGAAAGGTGTACCGCTTTATGGTACACCCTATATCTACTTTTGCATTCGATAACGAGAATGTTAAACTATAAAAGTATAAAGATATGGCAAGTTTATTTCTGATGATTGTAATGACAATTGCTCTTGGCAGTATGGTCAGTGGTTATGTGGAGGTTTTGAATCATGCTGACGAGATTTGTTGACCGCTTTCTTTCAGCCCTCTTCCAGTTGGCCGACTACGTTACCAGCAGGCTCTCTTCCTCCTCTCCCGAGTCTGCTGGCAACAACACTCCAGCTCCCATCATCCGCTTCTCGCCTGACGATATATAAATATAATGGAGCATACCTTTTCGTTTTTGCCACCACGCATTTGTTGCCCCTTATGGATAACAGTGTTTTCTCCTTGGGAAAACGTTGTTACCTCCGTTAGAAAATAGTGTTTTCCTTAGGAGAAAACAACGTTTTCTAACGGAGAAAAGAGTGGAAAACGATATCCCGATGGATTGTTGTCAACATTCCGATGAACTTTTGTAATCATAAAAAAGCATTAGAGAGAATAATAAATGTTCACGAATGAATGATTATAGATATCTTTTCATATCTTTGCATCCGAATTTTCTAATCTGAGTAGAATGAATAGAAGATATCTGTTGATAGCGCTATTGCTCCTGTGCGGCATGGCAAGTAAGGCGCAGGAGGGGAAAGAGAGTGTGTTGCAGCCGGATACTACGTTTAGTATGCCGCCTCTGACATATAGGGGTACGATTGCGCACTATCCCTATTGGAGCAGTCTCTATTCGGCTTTCAGCGATTGGTCACTTCATCCCGGGCTGAATGCGTCGCTTTCTGCATCGGCTATCTTCGGAGTGGGCAAGCATGCCAGCAGCGGCTTCGCCAATAGTGCCGTTTTTATGTATGCAGGCAATCTGATGCCTAAACTCTCTTTTGCGCTTGGCGGTTACTCGTCGTATCTCGATTATGGTAGCAGGCAGATGAAGGATGCTGGCCTTACAGCAATGCTGAACTACCGCTTCGACGAGCATTGGGAAGCCTCGGTCTTCGTGCAGAAATCGATGATGCAGCCTAAGATGCCACCCCAGATGTGGTGGATGAACGATATAGGAGATAAGATAGGAGCCTCGGTGCGCTATAACTTCAATCCGAATCTGAGCGTACATCTTAGTGTATGGGAAGGACGCCAGCCTTATTACTCCTGGTATTAACGACACAAAAGAAAACGTTTTCTTGCATATCTGTACAATAATGTGTACCTTTGCAGGCGATATGAAGAAAGATGAGAAATACCGTTTGCTGACGGAGCAAATCAAGGCCCTTATTGAGGGCGAGACAGACAGCGTGGCTGTGATGGCCAATGTTTGTGCGGCTATTCATGAGACGATGGGATTCTTCTGGACAGGGTTCTATCGGGTGATGGATGGCGAATTGGTGCTTGGTCCTTTCCAGGGGCCGGTCGCTTGTATGCATATTCCTTTCGGACGCGGTGTCTGCGGTTCCGCTTGGGAACAGAAGAAGACGCTTGTCGTGCCCGATGTAGAGCAGTTCCCCGGACATATAGCCTGTAGCAGTCTGTCGCGCTCAGAGATTGTCGTGCCTGTTTTCTCACAGGCCAACGAAGTCATTGCTGTGCTTGATATCGACAGCAAGGAACTGGCGACTTTCGATGAGACCGACCGTCAATACCTCGAAGGTATTTGCAAACTCATTAAGTGATGATGAAAGACAATAGCGAAGAGCGTTTCCCCCTTGTAGATGAAAAAGGTCGTGTAATAGGCTCGGCTACGAGGGGCGAGTGTCATAACGGGTCCAGATGGCTTCACCCGGTGGTTCATCTGCATGTGTTTAACTCTCGTGGTGAGGTATACCTGCAGAAGCGCCCAGAATGGAAAGATATCCAGCCTGGCAAGTGGGACACCAGCGTGGGTGGTCACATTGACTACGGCGAGACGCCGGAACAGGCCTTGACAAGAGAGGTACGCGAGGAACTGGGTATCACCGACTTCACGCCAGAACGGATAGGGATGTATGTGTTTGACAGTCGCCGGGAGAGCGAACTGGTATATGTGAACCGTACCGTCTATGATGGACCTGTCATGCCGTCGGCAGAGGAACTCGATGGAGGTCGATTTTGGACGATAGATGAAATTCGGGCCGCCATGGGAAAGGACATTCTCACCCCCAACTTTGAGAGCGAGTTTCAGCGGTTCTTCCTTTAAAATCGACGAAAAGATGAAGCACAGAATACTTTTTGTCTGCCACGGAAACAAATAGAAAAAATTAAGATTATTTAATATCCCTAACTATCAATTAGTTAGGGAATTTTTGTATCTTTGCAAACGTAAACCAAAATCAGATTTTATTGTAATATTTGTAAACCGTAGTGTAAACTGATATAAGGATATGAAAAGAAACCTACCAACTATTTCTGCTGTTCTGTATTTGTCTAAGACATTGGCAAATGGAGAACACCCCATTATGCTGAGAGTTTCATATAATGGGCAAAGAAAATACAAAAGCCTTGGTTTGTCGTGCCCAGAAAAGTTATGGAATGAGAATAAGCAAGAAGTTAGATTGGGGCATCCAATGGCACGAAACATGAATACAATAATCAGAAGCGAGATAGATAAAGTAAATAGTTATGTTTTGAGTGTCGAAGGCAAGGAGGACTATTCCGCCAGCAGTATTATAAAAGCCGTTTTAAAAGCAGCCCCCACCACGCACACGTTATTTTCTCTTTTTGAAGAAAGGATTGATTATTTCTCCAAGACCACTCATAAGCACAATACTGCAACTGGATATAGAACACTTCTAAACATTATTAAACGCTATAATGAGAATGAAGATATTGAATTATTTGAATTAAATATTGGTTGGATAAATAATTTTAAGCAGTATCTCAAGACTAAATACAAAGACAATTCTATTAGAAAATTCTTCGATTGTCTTAAAGCATTGCTAAACTATGCAGCAGAGCATGAATACATCAAAGAATCGCCCATGACAAATTATGATTGCAAATCTGGATTAAATTGTCAAACTAAGAAAAAGGCACTAAGCCTTGCTGAAATCAGCTCTCTTATACAATATTATTATAATACATACGGATTCACAGGAATAAATCCACGACCAGACTTAGAAAAGACTAAGGTTCATTATTGGAATCAAAGGTTTAAGCCACGTGGTACTACAAAATTAACTCCGATTGATGCCGAACAGTTTTCATTGGCACTATTTCTGTGTTCCTATATGTTTCAAGGTCTGGCTTTGGTCGATTTGGCAAAATTGAAAAGGAAGGATTTGAAAATTGTTAAAGTAGTGAATGAAAAGAAATGGATGGAAGATGCAGCAGAACACGATATTGAGTATGCCAACTCAAATAAAGAGGTAACAGAATATTATGAAATCAATACTCAGAGAGAAAAGACCAACCATCCAACTCGTATCATGTGTGAGGCTCAATCATTAATTCCTTTTCTTAATCCATTCGGTTCATGGGTCAATGGTTGTGAGGATGATGATGAACTGGAAGAATATGTATTCCCTATCTATGATAAAGACAATGATGATGAATATATGAAATTTGGTAGGATGAAATATGCAACATATCTAGTAAATGTTAATTTGAAAAGGGTAGCAGAAAAAGCTGGTATTAGCAATGATATAACCTTTTATTCGGCACGGCATTCTTATGCATCAAATCTTTATCATTCTAATGTACCTGTTGGTCTGATAGCTCAAAATATGGGTCGTAATCCTAATGATATAGATACGTACTTAAAGGCATTTGATAAGAACAAGATTATTGAAGCCAATGAAAAGGCTTTTATAACAGGACATGAAGAATTTACTTCAATAAGAAAAGAGCAAAGAAGAAAAGAAAGAACCGAATATATCGAAAAGAATAGGGAACTTTTAGAGAACAAAAGTGGAATTATTTTGCCAAAGCAAGATACAAAAGAAAAAGACCAAAGGAAAGAGGCATTGAGACAGTTAAAGGAACACATTGAACAGGAACTAAGTAAGTTGGAAAATGAAAGGTAGGCATCCGAGCCACTAGATTAGGGGGGGCGTTGTAACCTAACGTCTCTTTTCTATGAATTAGGTAGGTCATATATTCACAAACAGTCTGCCATATGAGAAAAATTTTGGGGGTTGGAATGGCGATATTTTCAAGTCGAAGCTATGTCCACTCAATTGAAAACCAGTGAATTGAGAAAACCATATAGTCACCAAGCGTTTAAAAAAAATTCTGGGACCTATTTTGAGATATTTTCAGAATCGGTCCCATTTTCATACGTTTCGATTGAGGTGGATTCCAGTCACACAGAGACGTTTTTCATGGTCTGAAGGTATAACTATCCCCATAAGGAATATCAAGCCCTCAGAGAGCACTCTACGCATTTTTCTTGTATTTGGTGATACCATTCTGTTTGCGCCACCTCTTTAGTGTCACTAGTGAAATCTCAAGCCCATGTGATTTCATAACCTCTAGATTCTCCTTGTCAGTCTTTGAACAGTCGTATAGTTCACCAATACCTTCATTATGAATCATCTTACAAGCCATATTCCTTACTTGTCTCTTATTCAGACCGTATTTTTCACAGAACTTAGGATTAACCATGAATCTTCTATTAGTACCCTTTAATCCTTCACCTCTAGTTAAATCAGCCTTCATTACGTTTCTAGCTATGTAGAAGATTTCCTTTTTGTCAATGACATTTTCAGCATCAAAATTTGATATATAATAAACGAGTTCGTATAACAAATTGAATAAAAGGTTATCGAAGGTAATACTAGGGTTAATCATTCGCCTAATGACACCATTGATGAACAGTTTCTTTCTACGACCATTGCCATCTGCAATCTTAATGGCTCTGCCATTGCTTTTCTTCCAGTATCTCTTAATCTCAATATAATCTGAAGGAAATACAATATAGGGTGTATCATCATCTACGATTGGTAACGGTGTATGCTCAATATTTGGGAATACATCAACATATTTACTCAAAACATCTTCCATCTTCATATTCCAATAATCATTTTCAAAACTTTTATTTACAAAAGTATCATTCAAACTAATAATAGTTGGTGGTGTTGTATTATTAGTTACATTGATACTTTTATTATTATTACTACCTATATTATTAATATTATAATAATCTTTATAATATTCTATTATATCTACCTTATTATATATTATATTAGATACCTTGATGTCGATATTGCCACAGCCATTGCCATTGTAGTACTGACTAGCCTTGAAGCTTCTATCATCAATGGCACTAGTTGAAATCTTATTTGCTTCCAACAAGGAATTAACATAGTTATAATACTCATTACAACCTTCAATTTTATTAGCGAAGCAATATATAAGGCGGTAACTATATTTCCCATCGAGACCATTGCTGCATGAGGTGTAGGAGATAGTAGGTTTATACTCCAGTCCATCTACCATCGTATTCATATCAACATCGGTGTGGTCAATGTCGAGCGAAACGAAGGATGAATAACTGAAGTTCCTATCAGTCTTATCTCTCATTCCAAATGTTGCATTAGTGAAAATAGGAGTATAGCAATACCCTTTAGTCAAAGCTTCAGCAAAACCATCAACATCTGTGTATATCCTACTGAACCTTAGTTTTCCGACCTCTGTTTCCCTATTTGGCTTATGGTCAAATTTCTGATGGGATAGACTTACCCAAAACTTGTAATCATCTGTGATTTCCATATCTGTAATCTCATTAACAATACGTCTGCAATCTCATTATTTTCTAGAGAAAGAGGGGTTTGCCAATCTGAGATTACAGACGAAAAGAACTGGCTTAACGGTAGCGAACCGCACCCCTCTGTGATTAAAATATAACCCTTGGACTTGGTTTTTCAAGTCTTAGAAGAAGAAAGTTAGCTATATTGCAAAGATATGTAAAAAATTTCGAAAAAACAAGCTTTTCAACTGGTATTTTCGGTAGCATCCATATATTTATGAATTGAAGTCACATCAAGTCATAATATAAATATAACGATATAACACAAAAGTATATGGATAACACAAACGTTAATCAACCAAGACCGAGACAAGATAGGCATGGGGCTAATAATCCTATGTATGGCAGAACCCATAGCCAACAGTCACGAGAAAAGATGAGCCAAGCAGCAACCTTGAGAAACCAACAGTATAGGGATGCGCTTAGAAATCAGCATCATGTCAGCATGGATGAGTTTCTGAGTGCCAACCCTTCAGTGGAACAGTATATAAAGGCATTGGCTAGTAAGGTAATAAAAGAAGAAATAGACAAAGTTATATGGAGAAAACAGAATCAACCAATATCAATCCCAAATTCATGGGATTAACCGAATTAAAAAAGAAACTAGGGTTAGACAAGATTCCAGTGATACACCCTCCCATCCCCATCAAAAGGGATGGCAAACATTTATATCAAGTTGTCGGCTATACCTACCCACTGAGACCAGAGACCATTGACAGATTGAATATACCACCTCAAAAGATTCTATTTGAAGTTGATAGGGAACAGTGGCACAGAGAAATGAATGAAGCAAAGGAGAATCAAGATAAGAACCCCAAGGAGTATATAGACCCTTGGGATAAATAACGCTGCAATAAATTGATAAATTACAGCTATCAATATTTAACAATTTGGAGGCTCATTACAGCCTCCTTTTTTCGTCAATGTAGTCACGCACGGCATTGGGCTATCAAAAGCCACAATGAGCCTTAATATACCTATATAAAGGCAATCTGAGCGTTTTTGAAGGTAAAAACAAACGCATTGGTGCGTTTATTCTCTCTCAAGTTCTGAAAAAAGAAAATCTATCTACTCAAGCGTGATTTTCAACTCCTTACCACAGTGAGGACACCTCAGAACTGGTGCAGTATTCTCAACCTCACTCATTTCATCGGTGAAGAAATCACCAACCTTACAACCGATTATCTCTGCAATAGTGCGCAATGTCTTAACATTGGGCGAACCATTCACAATCTGACTGATTCCCCCCTTGGTAATCTCCATCTTATTGGCTACATCAATCAAGGTGTAGCCATGTGCCTTAATAACTCCCTTTATATCCATATTAATAATGTTTAGAAATAACTGGTGCAAAATTACCAATAAAAAAACAATCTACCAAATATAATCGCAGAAATGTTTAGTTATGACTTTAATTCTGTTAATATGTGTTTAGTTTGGGCTTAAAATTGTTACTGGAGGTTAAAGTTATAGTAAAAACTAAACTTTTTATTCAAAAACCTTGCATGGTTTAGAAAAAAGTATTATCTTTGCATCAGAAATAAGAAATAGTAACAGTTAAAAGTAAACAATATGTGGGGCATCTACTACAAAGTCAACGGCAAAGGTCAGTATAAGAACTATATGGATGGTACTTATACAGAAATGAAGAAAGCATCTGATGAACTGATTGCTAGAGCAATCGCAAAGGGCTTCAAGATGATTAGACGTGCTCAAGGTACTGGTGGTGTAAACCTCACTTATTCAGACGGTAAGACTAGAGTTGAAATCGTCTATGTTGAGAATGAGAGAGATAGAGAGTGGTTAGCATTCTTCGACAAGTGCCAAGCAGAACGTGGAGCAAAGGCAGCATAAATAGAAGTTTAACATTTTAATATAGGAGATAGAGATATGAAGCAGATTGCAACAGTTAGCACCAGTGAGATTGCTCGTTACGCAGCAAAAAATATCGTTTTGAACAACGTGGATATGCTTACAGCCACAAGTAAGGGTATTGCCCTTGAGACAATGAAGAAGCGCATGATGCGTGGCGAGGTCGTTAGATTCGCCTATATGAAGAAGGATGGCTCTGTACGTGTTGCAGTTGGCACATTGCAGCCCCAAGCAGTTAAAGCAAATGTTGTTGGTACTGGTATTCCCAAGCGTTTCTACGGAATGTTCGCCTACCTTGACCTTGAGAAGATGGCTTGGAGAGGATTTCTTGAGGAACGTTTCATAGGTACAATCGAGAATTAACAAGGGAATGGGGAGAAATCCCCACCCTTCTAACTGATAAGTAGAACAATTAACAGATAAGAGATATGGATACAAGAATGGCAGAGTATATAATGGTGATTCTCAAATCAAGAATTAATATAATGTGGTCATGGGGTTGCAAAAACTTTGTTGCACTCAATGATGGTTTGCAATGGCATGTTCAAGGTTATTTAATGAATGGTTATGTGAAGGTATTATACAATATCGCTACAGATGCCTTTGATGTTTATTTCCTCAATAATAAGAAGGAACTAGTGAAGAAGGTTGAAGAAGTGTACCTTGATAACCTTGTAGATGTGATTGATTACAATGTCGAGAAGGATGGCTCATTTGATTACGGTAAGAGAGTGAAGGAACAATATTCAATTTCTATATAATCTTGTATATGAGAATAGAAATATACTGAAAATCAGTAAGTTGTGAACGATTTTAGAAAAATATCAATTCAAATACATAGTTAATCAGTTAAAAATATAGGATATGAAGCAAGAATTTCACGAATATCGTACATCAAACGCAATGGATTGGGACGTTATGCTTTCGTTAGTACGCAAACTCTATAGGGATGGTGATTACCGTATGTCACTACTGATTGGGTGTGGATGCTTCTTTGGTTTGCGCATCAGCGACATATTAACGCTTACATGGTCAATGATACTTGATGGTGACAAGTTTACCATCTACGAAAAGAAAACTGGTAAGCGTAGGGTGGTGAAAGTAAATAAAGGTTTTCAGAAGCATATCAAACAGTGTTATGATTCCCTTCATATCACCAATGAAGATGAAAAGTGTTTCCTCAGCCGTAAGAAAATGGTCTATTCAACTCAGCGTATCAATATACTGTTTAAGGAGATTAAGACCAAGTATAACTTGAAGATTGACCACTTTTCTACACATACAATGAGAAAGACCTTTGGGCGCAAGGTGTTTGAATCGGCTGGCACCGATGCACCTTTGGCGCTTATGCGGTTGCAGACGCTGTTTAATCACGCTAGCCCTACAATCACCAAGCGTTACTTGGGAATCACAGACAGCGAACTTGAAAGCAGTTATGACCTATTAGATTTTTGATTAATTGATTGCGCAAATTAGCGCAATCATTCTTCATTTCACCTTAATTAAATCTAAAAACATTCATTTTCATAACATTTTTGAATATTATTCACCGTAAATCATTGTTTAATCAGATATATTTCCTATCTTTGTGGCAGATTATTAACTTAAAACAATGCAATTATGTTTTGGACTGGTATTATTATTATTTTTGTTTTGGCAATCATAGCAGGAATAATGCAAGGAAATGCAAAATCTAAGGAGTTTAAAAAACAAGGAGAAGAGAATCTGCAGAAATTCAATTCCTTACCAGATTTTAATGCAACTAAAAGAATTAAAGGTGTAAATGATACCTATATATTTGGTGTTGATGAAAACAGTAAGAAAATTGCTTTTGTAAAGAAATTCCACAAAGAGATTGTGCCATTTGACCAAATAATCAGTGTCGAAATACTTGAAGACAATACTATTCTTCAACAGAAATCATCATTAAGAGCAATTGGCGGAGCAGTTGTAGGAGGTGCAATTGCTGGAGGAGCAGGAGCAATTGTAGGTGGCCTTTCTGGTGATAGTAAACAGAACAAGAAGGTCTCAAAGGTACAGATTAAGATAAAACTAAGGGATATTAATCATCCTTCATTTACGATTAATTGTTTCGATAGTAAAACAATGACAGTTGGCGGTAAACCAATTAAGCCATCAAGCATAGAAGGCCATCTATATAAGCAAGGATTAAAAGATGCACAGCGAATTGCTGATACTATAAGTGCAATAATTGATATTACAGATAAAAATACAAAGAGTATAACTCAAACTCCACCTCAGTCTGCTAAGGTTATTGGAAGTGTAGCAGACGAACTGTCAAAACTTGCAGATTTAAAGAACAAAGGAATTTTGACGGACGAGGAATTTGCCGCTCAAAAAAAAGCGTTGCTTGGCACTTCTATTCAAGAACCTTCTGTGCCAGAGACTAACGAACCTTTACGGCTTGAAACAGTGGTTGATGATGGAGTGCCACAAGAGGTAAGAGAGGCATTAGAGAATGGGGAAAAGATAACAGCAGTAAAGCTTTATATGGAACTTACTGGATGCGGACTTGCGGAAGCTAAAAACTATATTGATAGTATTAGTTAAAGTGATTATACTTCTTTAATTATAATAATAAAGGACAATATGGCATTATGAAAAGATACTTAGTATTCGGTGCAATCGGAATTGCATTGGGACTGTTGATTTTTGCAACTCATGTGAGTGAAGTTCTTGAATGGTTAGTTATGGGAGGGGTTGTTCTAGTTCCTCTTTCATATCTCATGTCGTTAATTTCAAAAGGCAAAAAGATGAATACAACAGCTTTCTTGATTCTTATCGTTGGTTTTGCTGCATTTATAGGATTGTTCTCTTGGTATTTAGAGAATGATAGAATACGTAGTAATGAAAGAATGAAGAAAATGATAGAGCAAGCTAATATTGAACGACAAGAAATAGCTGTCAAAGATTCTATGGAGAATGCGCAAAAACAAAACAGGATTGCTAAAGAATCTGAAGAATGGTATAAAAAAGAGGGTGACAAAGCCTTTGGCAATTTCGTTTTTGGAATGTCAAAGAGTTGCTTTAATAAAGAATTGGATATAATTAAGAAGGAAACGAAAGGATATATAACCATTGATGGAAGTGATTTTTATATAGATGAAAAAGAATGCGCTTTTATCCATGATAAGTTATATAAGATAAGACTTGTTTCTAAACAGCAAGACCATATTGAATATGAAATGACAAGGGATGAGCAGAGAGACTATATAGATTTTCATAAGAAATGGTTACTTGGCATATTCAAAGATAAGTATGGTGAAGCACATGATGAAGATGGCTGGCATTTCTTACACAAAGATATTACCGTTTACTATACATGCGTTAATCCCCTTGAAGATGAAAACAGAGAGCCGCACAGATGGGCTTCAATTATAACGATTTCACAACCTAAGTTGTCCTACGAGGCGTATGAGGAATCTAGAAAAGCAAAAGCAATAGAGGATTCCATAAAGAACAAACGAGACGAAGAAAAGAGAAAAAAAGAAGAAAATATCCGCAAGAAAAAAGAATCCTTCGCAGATGGCATTTGATTGTTTACGCAATATAGTATGGTATGTAGAACCTAAACAAGTTCGTCCCATTATCTTTTCATCAGCAGACATTAAGATGCAAGAAAAAAGAGAAAATCTAAAGTATTTTGTAGAAAACTATAAAAAGAAAACAATGTAATATTCTATTCTGAATCAATTTAATGATTTAAGTTTGGAGGTATCGGATAATATTTCTATCTTTGCATCGGTAACTAAAAACATAATTGTATGTATTATGAAAAGTGGTGTTCTGGAATTAAGCGATGACGGATTATATTTGAGAGATGTGATAGACAAAAACATTAATCACATTGTCATACCTAATACAGTGACAGTTATATGTCCTGAAGCATTTTGGGGATGTTCTTCTCTCAAGAGTATAGACATTCCCAAATCAGTGACTAAAATAGGTAACTCTGCATTTTCTGGTTGTACATCTTTAGAACAAGTTGACATACCAAACTCAGTGACTAGAGTCGGTGATTG
>NZ_JQKR01000002.1:0-9113 GCF_000746155.1 Prevotella sp. FD3004
CCCGCCGATTACTCCGATGTGCGTACGCAGGTGGTAGAGGATTATCAGGCTTATCTTGAGCGTCAGTGGGTAGAGGCTTTGCGTAAGCGCTATCCCGTATCCATCAATCAAGAAGTATTGAAAACCGTAAATAAGCATCAATGAAAAGAATACAGTATTTATTAGGTGCTCTGCTGTTTATGCTCCCGCTGACAGCTGGCGCTGAAGAGAATGACTCCGTAAAGGTGGGTTCCGTTATCGACGAGGTGGTATGGATCGTGGGCGATGATGCTATCCTCAAGTCTGATATTGAGACCATGCGTATGCAGGCTGCAATGGAAGGTGTCAAGTGGGATGGTGATCCTTACTGTAAGATTCCCGAGCAGATAGCTGTGCAGAAACTGTTCAAGCATCAGGCCGAGATTGACAGTATCGAGGTGACTGATGCCGATGTGGCTCAGGAGGTAGAACAGCAGATCAGCTATTGGCTTGAGATGGTCGATGGTTCCCGGGAGCGCCTGGAGGAGTATAAGCATCAGCCCCTTTCTCAGATTCGTAACGAACTACGCGATGAGATGAAAGACCGTAAGATGGTGCAGCTGATGAAGCAGAAACTCGTCGAAGATATAGCTGTAACCCCTGCAGAGGTACGTCGTTATTTCAAGGACATGCCCGCCGACAGTATTCCTTACGTACCTACAGAGGTAGAGGTGCAGATTATCCAGCAAACTCCACGTGTTGAAGCAGAGGAGCTGAACCGTGTGAAAGAAGAGCTTCGCGAATATACCGACCGAATTAATAAGGGTGAGGCCACGTTCCAGACATTGGCACGACTCTATTCCGAGGACCCTGGTACGGCACGTCGTGGCGGTGAGCTTGGCCTGGTAGGCCGAGGCACTCTTGACCCTGCTTTTGCCGCTGTGGCTTTCAACCTTACCGACCCCAAGAAGGTATCGAAGATTGTTGAGTCAGAGTTCGGCTATCACATCATTCAGCTGATAGAGAAACGCGGTGATAAGGTGAATGTGCGCCATATCCTTCGTAAGCCTGTTGTCTCTGACGATGCGATTACGAAGACTCTGGGTCGTCTTGACTCTATTGCTGTTGATATCCGCAGCGGAAAGTTTACATTGGAGGATGCTGCTCCTATGCTCTCTGACGATAAGGATACCCGCAATAATAAAGGTCAGATGTCGAACAACGATCCGCAGACGGGCCATATCACCTCTCGTTTCAAGATGCAGGACCTTCCTCCCGAGGTTGCAAAGGTTGTTGATACTATGCAGGTGGGTCAGATATCTCAGGCCTTTACTATGATCAATCAGCGCGGTAAGACGGTGTGCGTCATCGCTAAGCTGAAGAATCGTATTGATGGTCATAAGGCTACAGTGACAGAAGACTTCCAGACCCTGAAAGAGGTTGTGCTCAACAAACGTCGTGACGAGCGCATCCACCAGTGGGTGGTCGATAAGATCAAAAACGTCTACACCCGTCTGAACGATAATTATAAAGACTGTAACTTCGAGTACGAAGGCTGGGGTAATATAAAATAATGAATAAGCGAGGGTTTCTCTATTTCCTGGCAGCAGTGCTGTTGATGGGCGTTGCTTCAGGTTTTGCCCAGAAGCAAAGGCAGAAGCGCCCGGCCCGAAAGGCTAAGGCACAGGATACCCGTGTGTATCTGGTTCATGCCGACGTGCTTCATTTCGACCAGATGCAGAACCCCGACGCAACGATTCTCAATGGTAAGGTTCATTTCACCCATCAGGGGGCCCGCCTCTATTGCGATAGTGCTTACTTCTATGAGGCCAGTAACTCTTTCGAAGCTTTCGGTCACGTCAGGATGCTTCAGGGTGATACCCTCTCGCTGGTGAGCGATTATGCCTATTACGACGGCAACGAACAGATGGCTAGAGCCCGTTATAATGTGGTGTTGAAGAATCGTAAGACTACGCTTTATACCGATAGTCTTGATTTCGACCGTCTCTATGATAATGCTTATTTCTTCGAAGGTGGTAAGATGATTGACGGCCAGACCACGTTGACTTCCGACTGGGGTGAGTATAATACCAAAAGTAAGATGTCGGTCTTCAACTACGATGTAAAGATGAAGTCGCCGAAGTTCTATCTCACTACCGATACTCTGTATTACGACACCCGTACGTCAATGGCTCATATCGTGGGCCCATCTGATATCTATTCTGGTGATAGCCATATCTATTCAGAGCAGGGCTACTACGACACGAAGAAAGAGCAAGCTCGCCTCATGAACCGCTCTGTGCTGTCAAATCAGGGTAAGATGATGGTGGGCGACAGCGTGTGGTATGATAGTCAGCAGGGAGTAAGTCAGGCTTTCCGTAATGTGGTTTATGTCGACTCCGTGAATCGCAATAAGCTAACGGGTAATTATGGTGAGTACTATGAGCACACTGGCTATGCCATGTGTACCGACAGTGCTGTTGCCATCGACTACTCTCAGGGCGACTCGCTCTTCATGCATGCCGACACCTTCAAGGTGGTGACGTTTAATATCGAGACTGATTCCGTTTATCGTAAAATCCATGCATATAATAAGGTGCGGGCGTACCGTACCGATGTGCAGGCCATCTGCGACTCGCTGGTTTATAACTCCTTGGATTCATGTATGACGATGTATCACGATCCTATTGTGTGGAATATCAATCAGCAACTGGTGGGCGACCGGATTGATGTCTACCTCAAAGATTCTGTCATCGACCGGGCCCATGTGACTGGAAACTGCTTCTCTATCCAACAGTTGCGTAGTGATACTACCTGTTATAATCAGGTGTCGTCGAAGGAGATGTTTGCTTTCTTCACCGATGGCCAGATCCATGAGACCCGTGCTGTGGGTAATGTGCTCATTGGCTATTACTTTGAAGAGGGTGACAGTATTCCCCTTATATATAATTATCAGGAGACATCCGAACTTCGCATGTTCCTCAAGGAGCGTAAACTCCAGCGTGTATGGACACCGAAGACTTCTGGTACCATGTATCCTCTGAATCAGATTCCTGCAGAGCGTAAGCGCCTTCAGGGCTTTGCCTGGTATGACGCTGTGCGTCCTGTCAGTCGTGACGATATCTTTAATTGGAGACCCAAGAAATGAAAGACGTCATACATCTTTTGCCAGATAGCGTTGCTAACCAGATTGCCGCTGGTGAAGTGATCCAGCGTCCTGCTTCTGTTATTAAGGAGCTGGTTGAGAATGCTGTCGATGCTGGTGCTAAGACTATCAACGTCATTGTGGTTGATGCGGGTAGAACCTCTATTCAGGTTATCGACGACGGCAAGGGTATGTCTGAGACCGACGCCCGACTTTCTTTCGAGCGCCATGCCACCTCGAAGATTCAGAACGCTTCTGATCTTTTTGCCCTTCATACGATGGGCTTCCGTGGTGAGGCTCTGGCTTCTATTGCCGCCGTGGCACAAGTTGAGCTCCAGACACGTCGCGCTGACGATGAGATTGGTACCCGTTTGCTTATTGCCGGGTCTAAGGTTACGGCTCAGGAACCAGTCTCTTGTCCTGTGGGCAGTAATTTCAAAGTCGAGAACCTGTTCTTTAACGTGCCTGCCCGTCGCAAGTTCCTGAAGACAAATGCTACGGAACTTGCTAATATCATGACGGCTTTCGAGCGCATCGTGCTCGTATATCCCGGTATCCATTTCACCCTTCATCACAATGGGGTAGAGATGCTCAACCTGCGTGCAGCCAGTCTGCGCCAGCGTATTGCCGATGTCTTTGGCAAACAATACAACCAAGACCTGTTGCCTGTGGAGGTTCACACAGCTATGGCCACGGTCAAGGGTTTTGTGGGTAAACCAGAGGCCGCCCGTAAGAAGGGTGGGTTCGACTACTTCTTCGTTAATGGCCGTTATATGAAGCATGCCTATTTCCATAAGGCCGTTATCACAGCCTACGACCGTATGATTCCAGAGGGCATGCAGATTCCTTATTTCCTCTATTTCGAGGTAGAACCTTCAGAGATCGACGTGAATATCCATCCCACGAAGACAGAGATTAAGTTCGAAAATGAGCAGGCCATCTGGCAGATACTCTCTGCCTCGGTACGCGATGCCATTGGCAAGTTCTGTGAGATTCCTTCTATCGACTTCGATACCCAGGGGAGTCCTGAGATTCCCGTGTTCGACCCCGTCAATGACTCTATTGTTGCTCCTAAGGTTACGTATAATCCCAACTATAACCCCTTTACTTCTGGAGCTTCTTCATCGTCGACGCCCCGTCCGCCGCGCGACTGGCAGTCGCTCTATGAGGGGATTACAGAGCCCAAACCAGAGCCCTCCGACCTTTTTGGCTCTCAGTCTATGGATATGCTTCCCGAGTCTACTGCCCCCTCAAAAGTGTCTAACGATATAGTGCAGTCGTCGGCCTTCTCAGACCGTTCTCCAGCCCACTATCAGTATAAAGGTAAGTATATTATGACCGCAGTGAAGTCGGGATTGATGATTATCGATCAGTATAGGGCTGATATCCGTATTCTGTATGAGCGCTATGTCAATCAGCTGAGCAGTCATACGGCCAGCACACAGAAACTTCTGTTCCCTGAGACTGTTCAGTTCTCTCCGGCTGAGGCCGTCACGATGCAGCAGCTACTGCCCGAGCTGACTGATATCGGTTTCGACCTTAGCGATCTCGGTGGTAATACCTTTGCCGTGAATGGCGTTCCTGCCGGCACTGAAGGATTGAACCCTGTAACGCTCCTACAGCAGATGGTGGCAGACGCCGATACTTCTTTGAACGCTTCTGTTCTACCGCAGACTTCGAATGTGGCTCTGACACTGGCAAAGAATGCCGCTATTCCTTATGGTCAGATTCTGGGCAACGAAGAGATGGAATGCCTGATTAACGAGCTTTTCTCATGTTCGAATGTCAATTATACCCCTGAAGGAAAAGCCATCCTTTGCATTCTTCCTCAAATGGAAATAGAGCAGCTTTTGGGTTGAAAAGGTTAAAGAATGTTATAGGAGTGTATTTTCTTTCCTATTCCTTCTTTGTTCTCAAAAAAACTCCCTACCTTTGCACCCGCTTACAAAGCAAGGGCGTTTAGCTCAGCTGGTTTAGAGCATCTGCCTTACAAGCAGAGGGTCGGCGGTTCGAATCCGTCAACGCCCACTAAAACGAAGCGCTTCACTTAAAAAGGTGAAGCGCTTTTTTGATAAACCAAAGACTATGAAATATGGAAAAAGATTTTGTGTTCGATGACGTCCCAACGACATGCAGGAGAGCTCTTCTTCTGCTGCATAAAAAATGTAATAATATGGAACGATAAAAATAAATGGGCTTTTATTTTGTATTCTGCCCGATTTGCATTACCTTTGCGCCTTGAAAGGAGTGAAGACGATACGAGAATATCAACGATAATACTAAATAAAAGACAATGATTTGGAATCAAACGATTGAGTGTATGGATCGCGAGCAGCTTCGCGAGATACAGAGCCGCAGGCTGGTGAAAATGGCAGAGTACGTGTATCACAACACGCCGTTCTACCGTAAGAAGTTCCAGGAGATGGGACTGGAGCCTGGTGATATTAAGAGTATCGACGACATTGTGAAGCTGCCGTTTACCAATAAGCTCGACTTGAGAGACAACTATCCCTTCGGACTGGCTGCTGTGCCCATGAGTCAGATTGTGAGAATTCATGCTTCGAGTGGTACGACGGGTAAGCCTGTAGTGGTGCTTTATACAAGAAAAGACCTGGCAATGTGGGCCGAGGCGATCAGTCGTGCTTTTACTGCTTATGGTGCAGGAAAGGATGATATCTTCCAGGTGGCATACGGCTATGGACTGTTTACTGGAGGCCTGGGTGCTCACGATGGCGCTACGAACATCGGTGCCAGCGTGATACCAATCTCTTCAGGTAACACTCAGAAGCAGATGACGCTGATGCACGACTTCGGCACCACGATTCTGTGTTGTACGCCCTCATATGCCATGTTCCTTGGTGAAGCCATGCAGGAATGCGAGTGGCCGAGGGATGAGTTTAAGTTGAAGATAGGTGTGTTTGGCGCTGAACCTTGGACGGAGAAGATGCGTGTTAAGCTGGAGCAGAGCCTTGGCATTAAGGCTTATGATATCTACGGCCTCTCAGAGGTGGCTGGTCCCGGTGTGGGCTATGAGTGTGAGCACCAGTGTGGAACACATCTGAACGAGGACTATTTCTATCCGGAGATTCTGGATCCGAAGACAGGGAAGCCTTTGCCTGAGGGTTCGTTTGGAGAACTGACCTTCACTCATCTGACGAAGGAGGGCATGCCTTTGCTTCGCTATCGTACTCACGACCTGACTGCCCTGCACTATGATAAGTGCGCGTGCGGACGTACCTTAGTAAGAATGGACCGCATCTTGGGACGTTGCGACGATATGCTGATAATCCGTGGCGTGAATGTGTTCCCGTCACAGATAGAGGATGTGATACTGAAACTGCCTGAATATGAACCGCACTTCCTGTTGACTGTGGATCGTGTGAATAACACGGATACCTCAGAACTGAAGGTCGAGGTGAAGGAGGAGTACTTTACCGACGATATGGCTACGATGGTCGGACTGCAGAAAAAGCTGGAGGCAGAGTTGCGTAGTGTGATTGGTCTGGGCTTTAAGGTGAAACTCGTAGAACCAAAGGGTATTGAACGCTCAGAAGGTAAGGCAAAGAGAGTGATTGACAAGCGTAACTTGTCGAACGACTGATTGGCAACCAAAAGTATTTAGAGATAAACTATAATTTATGAAGACTAAGCAATTATCCATTTTCCTCGAGAACAAGTCCGGGCGACTGACCGAGGTGACAGAGGCCCTGGGGGCTGCTGGTATTAACCTTTCCGCTATGAGTATCGCAGACAATAGCGACTTCGGTATTCTGCGTTGTATCGTATCGGACCCTGACAAGGCCTACAAGGTGCTGAAGGAGCAGCACTTCGCCGTCAAGATTACCGATGTGATAGGTTTCGTATGCCCGAATGTGCACGGCTCACTGGCTGTGGTGCTGAAGCATCTTTCTGACAACGGCGTATTCATAGAATATATGTACTCGTTTGCCAATGGCGATGTGGCTACGGTGGTAATCCGTCCTACGGATCTTGATGCCTGCGAGAAGATTCTGGCAGAGAAGAAAGTGGAGCTGATGGCTGCTAACGACCTCTATCAGTTATAAAATGAGTGGAATCTGCAAAATTTCCCCTCGGAAATTTTGCAGATTCATTTTTTCTTTGTAATTTTGCACCCGCAATTGAGACATTCGGGCGTTTAGCTCAGCTGGTTTAGAGCATCTGCCTTACAAGCAGAGGGTCGGCGGTTCGAATCCGTCAACGCCCACGACACAAAAGAACTCCTTTCCGCAGCCGTAGAGGTTGCGGTTTTGGGTTAAGAAAGGATAGAAAAGAATAGAAATTATCGATAATTTACAGGATTTATTTTTTAACATGGATTTAAGTTTATTGACAGCCATCTCGCCTATTGATGGCCGTTACAGAAGTAAGACCGAGCCATTGGCAGAATACTTTTCAGAGTATGCCTTGATACGTTACAGGGTACGCGTTGAGATAGAGTATTTTATTGCCTTGTGTGAACTGCCATTACCTCAACTTCAGGGAATCAACCACTCATTATTCGATCAGCTTCGTGACATTTACCGTAAGTTTACACCTGCTGATGCCCAGCGGGTGAAGGATATTGAGAAGGTAACCAACCACGACGTGAAAGCCGTTGAGTATTTTATCAAGGAGAAGCTTGACGCTATGGGCGGCTTTGAACAATTCAAGGAATTTATTCATTTCGGATTGACTTCGCAGGATATCAACAATACCAGTGTGCCCCTCTCGATTAAGGAGGCGCTGGAGCAGGTATACTATCCTCTGGTGGAGGAACTGATAGAGCAGCTGCACGATTATGCTGAGCAGTGGAAGAATATTCCTATGCTGGCTAAGACTCACGGACAGCCTGCATCACCTACCCGTTTGGGTAAGGAGGTGATGGTCTACGTGTATCGTCTGGAGGAGCAGTTGCGCGGTTTGAAAGAGACACCTATCACCGCAAAGTTCGGTGGTGCTACGGGTAACTACAACGCTCATCATGTGGCCTATCCCCAGTATGACTGGCGCGAGTTCGGCAACAGCTTCGTAAGTGAGAAACTGGGATTGGAGCGTGAGCAGTATACCACTCAGATTTCAAATTACGACTGGATGGGTGCCATCTTTGATGCTATGCGCCGTATTAACACTATCGTCATCGATTTGGACCGCGACTTCTGGATGTATATCTCGATGGACTACTTCAAGCAGAAGATTAAGGCCGGCGAAGTAGGCTCAAGTGCGATGCCTCACAAGGTGAACCCCATTGACTATGAGAATTCTGAGGGCAACTTGGGCATTGCTAACGCAATCCTGCAGTTCTTGGCAGCTAAGTTGCCAGTAAGCCGATTGCAGCGCGACTTGACTGACTCAACCGTATTGCGCAATGTCGGCGTACCTATGGGACACGCTCTGATTGCATTCCAGAGTACTCTTAAGGGCCTGCGTAAACTTATCCTCAATGAAGAGAAACTGCAGGAGGATCTTGACAATACATGGGCTGTAGTAGCCGAGGCTATCCAGACCATTCTGCGTCGTGAGGCTTACCCCAATCCTTATGAGACATTGAAGGCCCTCACAAGAACTAACGAGAAACTAACCGGTGAAAAGATACAGAACTTCATTGAGACGCTCGAGGTGAGCGAAGAGGTGAAGCAGGAGCTCAGAGCCATCACGCCGAGCACCTATACTGGTATCTAAAAAAGCCATAAACAATTATTTTTAGTATTTCATTTAAAAAGAACAAGACAATGGATTTCGAGAACAACGAGAAGAAACAGGAAGAAACACAGAACGAAGGTTTCCAGAAAGAGTATCGTCCGGGACGTTCACCACGTCCACGTATTCATACAGCACAGCGCCCTGCATATGATCAACAGCGCTCAAGCTATCGTCCTAGCCACGATGAAGGCGGTTTCCGCCCAGAAGGTTTTGGCGCAGGTCTTCAGAGCAACGCGCCTCAGCGTAGCTATCGTCCTCAGGGTGAGTATGGTCAGCGTCCTCAGGGTGGCTATGGTCAGCGTCCTCAGGG
>NZ_JQKR01000003.1:0-5213 GCF_000746155.1 Prevotella sp. FD3004
GCCGTTATGTTCGAGCACGCTGGTAAGTACCTGTGGGAGGTTCTCAAGTACATGGGTATCCCCGTTGAGGAGATCGACTACAACTTCCCCAAGGGCGATTACTACCCAACAGAGAATCCATTCGCATAAGTCGAATACATTCCCTAAATACCAAGCCGCAGCCCATTTCCGGGTTGCGGCTTTAAAAAACTATTTATGTACGAATATACTGCAATAATAATAAGTATCTGCATGACAGTAAGCCTGATTTGTGGCATATTGTTGTGGGCAAAGCGTAAAGAGGTATTCGACCATTCTCGCTTATTCTTGTCGGTTTTCTGTTTCTATGTGGTTGGGAAACTTGCTTTTTTTCTAGTAAGTAATATGGGTGATTATCTGACAGAATTCTCTGGGATGCTTTTTTCACCGCAGTTGACAATTGGAGGTCTTTTTGCTATTTCATTATTTATATGCTACCCGATAGAGGTGTTGCGCCCATGCAAACTGCGTGGAAAATGGTTAACTGTTCTCTTTCTCCCTTCTTTGTTCGCGTTGTTATTTCTGTACATACTGTCATTTCGGGAACTGCATTCTTTTAACGACTTGTGTAATTATATTGGCGACTTCGATGTGTTGCTACGTTTGCTATGCGTAGTTATGGTTGCGGTTATTTCACTTCTGCTACTCTTTATTCCTTATAATTGGCGTAAGTCGAGTGCTGATTACCACTGGATTCGTAACACAACTATTATTGCTCAGGTTCTTAGTGTATTTTTTTACATTCACGTTTTTACAAATTCCTCAGTACTTAATATTCTTCATGTGATATGGGGTGCATATGCGATATTTCATTTTACTTATTATGAATTGGCTGTGCGACTCCAACCACCTGTAGATAAAGAGTCGAAAGATTCTGGGCAAGTATCAGTCGAAAATCGTGTTTGTGAGTTGGGGGATACTATCGATTGTTGGCCACGTATTTGTCAGGTTATGGACGAGTGGGAAGAGTGGCGCAATCCTAATACGACTATAGATACAGTGAGCCATTCTGTGGGTACTAATCGAGTATATTTGGCTCGAAGCATCCGTGAGCACACAGGCTTAACTTTTAACGACTATATGAACCAGAAGCGTATCAATTATATGGCTAACCAGTTACGACGTGACCCTCAACAAGACCATAAAACACTTTATTTTGAGTCTGGTTTTCGCAGTCGTACATCTGCTTATCGAAACTTTGTAAAGTTTATCGGTTGCTCTCCTACCGACTTTGTTTCATCCTTATAGCCTTTTAACTTTCTAAATTTCAGTATTTTGCAAATTTGAAACCTTTTTTTTCGAATTTGCAACATAACGTTTTTATCTACTCTTTACTATTTTTGTATCTTTGCAATCAGATAATTGTCATATAACACGAAAATAAAAAT
Organism: Prevotella sp. FD3004; assembly: GCF_000746155.1. Classification (NCBI taxonomy): domain Bacteria; kingdom Pseudomonadati; phylum Bacteroidota; class Bacteroidia; order Bacteroidales; family Prevotellaceae; genus Prevotella; species Prevotella sp. FD3004. The sequence goes on from NZ_JQKR01000003.1 coordinate 1,407, forward strand.
TAAAATGTATGAAAAAAATTTTTTTGACTTTTGCTATTGTAATATACTGTACGATGGTAACAACAGTGTTAACAGCTTGTAGTAGTTCTGAGGACACCCCTGAGGTAGTGAACACACCTACTTTTGTTCAGACTACCTTTACATTCAGTGCCACACAAGACATGCTGGACTATTGTGATATCACGGTTAAGTATAACGATGGTACAGGTGAGAAGACAGAAAGCATGACTACAACCGAGTGGAAGAAAGTAATTAAATCAACTCTACCTGCCACTCACTCTTTCACTCGCATCGTAACTCTGAAGCCTGATAAGGACGCATCAAACGCAGAGAAATTATCTTATACTAATGGATATTATTTTGAGAGTGATATTCTGAATGGTAAAGGTGAAAGTATGAATGACGGATCGATTTTGAGTTCTACAGGTTCTTCAACTATAAGTGGCGCAAACTTTGTAAAAGCAGTGGCTGAAGGAACTTTTGATAAAACACGTAGTTTTTCGTTTGATAAAAAAGGTAATCTACAATAATAATTATGAAACAGTTTAGATTTTTATTTATGGTACTGGCCATGCTGCTATCTGTGGCGTGTAATACCGACGACAATGCTGTGGTAGGTATAATGGATGATTATCCATCAGAATCTCTGCCAGTTAACGACTTGATGACAGTTACTACCGACGTACCCGTAACCATTCTCGACTCCGACTATAGCAACGTAGCCAAGGCATTCATTAATCGTTTGAAACATCCGCTTAACGAAATAACAAACGATACTAAGGCTATCTTGATAAAAGGTAGCAACATAGCTCAGCACACGTCAGACAGTAAATTGTGGGAAGCTGTTGCCAATGGTGCTGTAATCATTATCGATCAACCTACGTTTAGCCAGATGCTAGATGCTATTTATCAGGTTTATCTGCCGGGTTTTACTGATGCAGATCCTGGCGAAGAAGAGCATGATACTCATATCTGCTATGATATACTAGCATTCGACAATCAATATAATTTCTATGAGTTGAATGATATCTATGACGAAGACAAGAATGAATCGGAGCAGACGATGTCGCCATATATGAATGGCCTTTATGCCGACCCATTGACAGGTTGGCTTAATGAAAAATACTCTGGGAAAGTTGCTACTATTAGGTCCGTTACACGTTCAGCATCGTCAGATCTTTCAGCCTTGATGAGCGCACAGAATTATACGCGAACATATACACTTAGGCCGTCAGGAGGTTATGCCTCGCGTTTGGAAAACCGTCAATGTGTATTCACCATATCCACTAATATCTGGGCAGCCTACAAGTTTGATGAAGATGCCGACTATTATATGATAGAACAGACAGTGCTTGGCAATAATAATAATTTCTGGATTGGTAGCTGGACTGGTGGAAAATGGAAGTATCAGGGGTTCTTCTTGTCGAGGATGACTGTAAATAATAGGCTGTTCCATAGCTCTGATAATTATGGTTCAGATAATGTATTAAAGCATAGCGATGGAGTTTATCTGCTTGATTTCTCGCCAGTAAGCACTTCGGGACAACATACTATTACTGTTGAAGAAAGCTGGAATCTGTCAGGTGAGGTGGGACTTTCTGGAGTAGCCTTAAGCGGTGGTGTTGGTGGTAGTGTCAGCAGTTCTTATAATGTACAAGATATGAGTATTACTGCCTTATGTGGCAACGACAATAACTGTTACAACAATGCTGCATGGCAATTCGACATCAGCACCGATAATTATGATTTCAGCGGGTGGTCGGGATATTCATTCCGCAAACCTCCATTGCTTGGAACAGATGCCTATAAGTCTGTCCAATGCTGGCAATGGAAAGTTGAGCATCCAAATAATTACGGCGACATCAAAATATTAACTGACCTTGGGTTCGACCATTCGTACAACAGCTATCGTAATAAGGTGTTCTCTGGGGAATCCTATACGGATAATTTTTTTAATGGTTGGTATTCTGAGTATATCACCATTCGCCCGCCGTATCGTGGAACTTCCAACGAATAATATAAACATTGTTTTTGTAAAATAATATTAAAATTGCACTGAAAAGTGTGCAAAATATCTAATTATTTGCACATTATTCAGTGCAATTTTGTATATTTGCCATAGTTTTTAGAATAATATCGGGCTTATGGATACATCGCTTATTGCTTTTATGGAGAGTCAGTTGGAGCAAACCACTTCAACATTTCATCGGTATATGTACCCTCAAATAGCGTGGGATTCACGTATGTTCGGGCTGATAGGTCCACGAGGAGTAGGAAAGTCAACCATGTTTCTACAATATATCAAAGAACATCGACACGAAAAACAGATGCTATATGTATCAGCAGAGCATATCTATTTTACCACACATACGCTGATTGAAGTTGCCGATACATTTGCCATTGAGGGCGGACAGCAGCTTTTTATTGACGAAATCCATAAATACGAGAACTGGTCGAGGGAATTAAAACAAATATACGATGCTCATCCCGAAATGAAGATAGGTTTTACAGGTTCCTCTGTGTTGGACATCTCCAAGGGACAATCTGATTTAAGTCGAAGGGCGCTTATCTTCACAATGCAAGGACTGTCGTTCAGAGAGTATCTAAGTATGTTTCATGATATTAATGTGCCTGTGTATGCTTTAGACCAGATACTACACCATGAAGCCAGAATACAGTCGTTACTACATCCGATACCTCTTTTCCGTGAGTATCTGCAGCATGGGTATTATCCCTTTGCCGCTGAGGGAAATTTCGACATGCGCCTGCATCAGGTAGTAAACCAGACGATGGAAGTTGACATTCCACAATTTGCCAATATGACACCCGCTACTGGGAGAAAACTCAAGAAACTTCTAGCAGTAATTGCACAGAGTGTTCCGTTTAAACCAGTGATGGATTCGCTATCAACCGTTATCGGAACCAGCCGTAATGTACTTCCAGATTATTTCCTCTATATGGAACAAGCTGGAATGATTGGTCAGTTGCGTGATAACACTAGTGGCATCAGAGGCATCGGCAAGGTTGAGAAAGTATATTTGGATAATACCAATCTGGCCTATGTGTTAGGAGGTCAGGCTACAGATACTGGCAATATCCGCGAAACATTCTTCTACAATCAACTTCGTGTTACTACTAATGTCATCAGCTCTCGTATCAGCGACTTTACGATTGATGGAAAGACATTCGAGGTTAGTGGTAAAAAAAAGGGGAAGAAACAGATAGCTGATGTTACAGAAGGCTATGTAGTGCGTGATGATATCGAATATGGTTCTGATAACTTTATCCCCCTATGGGCTTTTGGTTTGATGTATTAATATAAAAAAGAATACATTAGACTTATGAAATTGGGTTTAGGGCGGGTGCTGGTAACAAGATTCCTTCAGTTCTGCCTAAGCTCGCTCAGTATGAGCTGACTCTGACCGACTGGATCGAGGGTCACAAGGGTTCACGCCAGTTCGTAGCTATGGCCAACAAGTGCTGGCCTGCATTCCAGACCATGTTCGGTTTCGTACCTTGCTACGTTAACAGCCGTCTTACAAATCGTGGTATCCCCGTAGCTTGTGAGGTTGATATCTATGGTGCTCTGTCAGAGTACATCGGAACATGTATCACCGAGGATGCTGTTACACTGCTCGACATCAACAACTCTGTACCTCAGGATATGTACGAGGAGAGCATCAAGGGCAAGAAGTTCGAGTGCGACACCTATACAGAGAAGGAAATCTTCATGGGCTTCCACTGTGGTAACACCGCTTCAAGCAAGGTTTGCAACTGTCAGATGTGCTTCCAGCGCATTATGGCCCG
>NZ_JQKR01000004.1:0-2734 GCF_000746155.1 Prevotella sp. FD3004
ACTGTGGGCAGTATGCCCTTCAGCTTTATCGTCTTAATGCTCGACACACGCGTGGTGGTGGTTACTTTTATCTTCGCCATCTTATGGGCAAAGGTGAGCGCACCCGTCGATGCGGGGAAAACCTTCGTGATATTAGCCGAGGCGAACATCAGGTCGCTGGCACGATAGGCATCGTCGCCACTCTGATTGGCCTCAACCGTAAACGAGGTGGTCTCCTCAGTGACCGACGACGGGTAATAGGCTCTGACGCCGGTGCTGGTCTCAGAGAGTTTGAAGTAAGGCTGACTGGCAGGTGTGGTGCCACCTGCCCCATCGGTCGTAAAGGTGGTACTCTGCGGCACCACGTCGGCACTGGTAAAGTAGGCATAGAATGTCTGTCCGCTGGCCAACTGGGCCGACTGGATGTCGGTGGTGGCGGTACGGGTAGAAACAGCCTTGGGGCTTATCGTGAGGTTGATAGGCACCATCCCCTCCCCCGTTGCCGACTTGTCCATGTTGTCCTCTATGCAACTGGCGGGCAGTAGCACCATTGCTACCATCATCAGTATTATGTTCTTTATCTTCATCATATCTATCAATCTATCGTGCGAGGCGAGCAGAGAGCTAAGCTTGCTTAAGCTATCCCGAGCCGAAGCCGATGTTCGAGGCAAAGCCTCAGAGAGCGCATTACGGGGTGTCAGGCCCCGTGTATTTATCTATCCTTAAACAAGCGGACGGAGAAGCCGCGGCCCGGCTCGCGCCAATCGCTACCGTCGACGGCCGACTGGTTGAAGTCCATGTCGCGAACGTATGACGCATCCCTTGCAGTGGCCGACCAGTAGTATCCGTTGGCCGGGGAGGTAGCAGAGGACCACCCGGGTGCCTGGTCACTGCCGTTAGAGTAAGGCGAATAGCCGCAGGCAGGTAGAACTACCGTAAAGTCTGGTGATGTCCACCAACTTTCATTGCTAATGGTAGAGATGGTGATACTGGTATTCGTACCTACATATTTCACTTGAATAGTCAACGAGGCTCCTCCGCCCACGGAAGCATCCGCACTCTTATATTCATAGCGGTAGGCACAGGTGTATTGGCCATATGTAGAAGCCGTCGGCTTGAAACGCAGGCCATAACCTATGTATGTATGCGCTGCATCGTTCGGACAGTTATAGTCATTATAGAACACCTGATCCACATCATAAGTGTATGTTCCATTGTTGTTTGTCACACCCCAGGCTACCCTTTCTGTGAGACCTGTATGTTGACCATTTTTATACTTGATTCTTACTCCATCGCCGCCACCTATATCTGAATCTTGAGAACTGCCATTATACGGTGCCACGACTGAGCACCACTCGGCCTTTGATGGCAGATGGTAGCCTGCCACGGCCGTACCCTTAATCATGGCTTGGATATTGGCTTTGGCTTTACTCCAGTCAGAAGGCGTACCCACACCGTTACTTCCGGCTTTACTAGTGTTCCAACAGAAGTACATGCTGTGAGACTTGAGATTATCCGTCGCCATGGATGTGGCGGTTTGCATGTTGTATGGAGCAATGTACTCGATGGGGAGTTTCGGTCTTACACGGGCTTCGGCGAGACCTTCATTGCGGAATAGGCGGATGGAGCAGCCCCACTTTTTGTCCATGATGTGGACGTGTAGGCCGCCACTGTGGAAGTATAGTTGACGAGCACTCTCAAACGAAGTCTCTGTTGCCGTCCAGTAGTGGCCGTACGTACCGATATCGTAGTCGGCAGTACCGGTTCCTCCATTACTGCTGTTATTCCTATAGCCGACGGCATAGAACTGGCGCTTCAGAGCTCCCTCATCTTCATTGAGCGTTGTCCAGAAAGAGGCATCGTTCATATAGGCCGCAAACTTAGTGCCCAACGATGCATCGTTCTTGTCCAAATAATCGATTAGCTTGGCAGTCACGGTCAGTACACTTCCGCTGAGTTCATACTTCCATGCACTACAATAAGGCGTACCAAGGTATCGGAGGGCATAGCGGACTTTGGACGACGCGGTGTAAGTGCTCCAATACGACCAGTCGTCAACACCCGTCTTCGTCTCATCATTGTAGCCGAAGATACAGGTTTGAGCTGAAGATACAAGGCCGCCACTTGGCTGATAGGAACTAGAGATATTATTAAACACGTTGGCGTTGGAGGGCAACACACTGAACCACTCTTTCTGTACGGGAATATGATATTTAAACCCTGTAGTACCATCGGTAATATCGCCACCCCAATACGAATCATACGAAGAGCCATAGTTAGCAAAATATGCTATCGCATCAGACCAACTATAACAATATGCAGAGCCTGCGGCGGCGGGGTTGGTCTCCAAGGTTACCACCTTCGTACTGCTATTATAGCTCTTCACGTTGTTCTCGGCTACATACCATAGGGGATTCAGATGTTTGTCTTTGTTATCACACTTTACGTTGTATATATACTTGGCGTTCTCGGCAAACGTGGCCACCGTGTTGGGAATGGTGACCGTGACGTTACCCATGGTGATTGTAAGCACGCCCGACGGTGCTGCCTGTGGCGGAATGACCGCCTCGAAGACACCATTGCCAGTATGGCGGGCGGTGATGGTGGTGGCCGTGCCGCTGGCTGAGCCAAGGGCACCAGTAGAGGGGTTGATAGTGATAGAGGGCTTCACGTTCCTTACCTTCACCGTGACATTGGTTACGTTGCTGGGGATCAGCCCGATGCCTGCCGTAAGGTTCACCTCGATCTTCGACAG
>NZ_KN050819.1:0-255714 GCF_000746155.1 Prevotella sp. FD3004
CGAAGCCAGCCGCAAGATGAGGACTCCATTGAGGGTCGTCATAGACGATGACGTTGATAGGGTGCAGGTGTAAAGACGGTGACGTCAAAGCCGAGCACTACTAATTGCCCGAGATCTTTCGCTGTATGCTGATATTATCAGATGTAGTTGTTTCTGAAACGGGCTTCTACTGAGGTTTCTTGTGTCGACAGTGTCAATACCCATATCAGGTGGTTATTGCAGCGGGGTCCCACCTCTTCCCATTCCGAACAGAGAAGTTAAGCCCGCCTGCGCCGATGGTACTGCAATGCAATGCGGGAGAGTAGGAAGCCGCCACTTTTATTAGAGAGCCCTGAATCCGAAAAGGTTCAGGGCTCTTTCATTTGTATTAATGTATCCAAGACTTGTTTTTTGTTTGATAAAATCCATATAAATGTGGATTGCGTAAACAGAATGAAAATGTTACCTTTGCACACGCAAAAACAAAAAGCAGTATGCATTCAGATATTATCCAGAAATATAATCGTCCTGTGCCACGATACACCAGTTATCCGCCAGCCAACTATTTCGGTGCTTTTTCCGAAACAGACTATCTCTCTATGGTAGATTGTTCAAACGAGGCCCGTCAGAATCAGATATCTTTCTATCTCCACATCCCTTTTTGTCGCCATTTGTGCCATTATTGTGGGTGTAATTCTTATCCGATGGGAAAGCCGGAACTGGTGCAGGCTTATGTGGATGCCCTACATCGCGAGATAGACATGGTAGCACCGCATATTCATCGTGACCGCTTGATTTCTCAGATACACTATGGTGGTGGTAGTCCAACGGCATTACCCGTGAGGATGATACGTGAACTGAACGAGCATCTGCTTTCTATTGCGCCAACCATCGAGCGCCCAGAGATTGCCATTGAGTGCCATCCGGGCTATTTGTCAGATGACGATTGGCACCAGCTCACAGAATGTGGTTTTACCCGTTATAGCCTTGGTATTCAGGATTTTAACACTGAAGTGTTGAAGACGGTTAATCGTCGAAACTCTTTGCTGCCCGTAGATGATATCTTGCAGATTCTACGCGATTCAGGTGCTACTGTCAATTTCGATTTCATCTACGGACTGCCGTTGCAGACGGCTGAGAATTTCCGCCAAACCATTATTGAGGCTGCACGTTTACGCCCCGATCGTCTTGTCACCTTCTCATACGCACATCTGCCCCGTTTGTTCCCACGCCAGCAGATTCTCGACAGAGTAGGGTTGCCCTCAGATTCAGAAAAGAACCGGATGTATGAGATTGCTGCGGAGGTCTTGAAATCTGCTGGCTATCAGCCTGTTGGACTCGACCACTTCGTGTTACCTACTGACGAACTGGCTGTAGCTCTCTCTCAGGGACAGTTGCATCGCAATTTTCAAGGCTATTGCACACGCCGCACCACCGCTCAGGTCTATGCTTTTGGCGTAACAGGCATCAGCCAGCTCGACGATGCCTATACACAGAATGGTCGCGACCTCCGTGAGTATATTGATCTGATAGGTCAGGGGCATCTGTATACCCAGCGAGGTTACCGCTTGTCGGCTCAGGAGAAACTGGTGCGTGAGGTGATTGAAGCCCTGATGTGTAATTATGTTCTCTACTGGAATGATGTGGCTGGTCGCCTCGGTGTTAGCGTCGAGTCGCTTCAAGAAGCCTGTCTGTTCGACAAGACACAATTTGCTGAAATGGCCGCTGATGGACTGCTTAGCTTCGATGCCGATCATATTGAAGTGCATACCGACGGACGCCCGTTCGTGCGCTGTGTGGCTGCAGCTCTTGACCCGCTGATGCGTAATACTGATAAACAATTTTCAAAACCAATATAATAGAAAAAGAAATATATGCAAGAACGTGATATAGTTGTTGTTGGCGCAGGTCTGACAGGACTCAGTACAGCCTTTAATCTTAGACAGAAAGGACGAGATGTGCTTGTTCTGGAAAAAGAGAACCGCATTGGCGGACAGATACGGACACATCGTGAAGACGGCTTCACCTTCGAGAGCGGTCCTAATACAGGTGTCGTATCTTTTCCTGAAGTTACAGAACTGTTTCAGAACTTGGAAGGTCGATGCGAGATGGAGACAGCACGCGAGTCGTCCAAGCGCCGACTTATCTGGAAAGGCAACAAGTTTCACGCCCTGCCTTCAGGTCCGCTGAGTGCCATCACGACACCGCTGTTCACGTTGAGTGATAAGTTCCGCATTCTCGGTGAACCTTGGCGCAAGAAAGGTACCGACCCCGACGAGCCTGTGGGCTCACTCGCTCAGCGCCGTCTGGGCCGTTCATTCTACGAATATGCCGTCGATCCCTTTGTCTCAGGTGTCTATGCTGGTGACCCGATGAAGCTCACCACCCGCTATGCTCTGCCTAAGCTCTACAACCTCGAAGCTCGCTATGGTAGTTTTATACGTGGTGCAATGGCAAAGGCAAAAGAGCCTAAGACCGACCGCGATCGCCTGGTAACAAAGAAAGTGTTCTCAGCTAGAGGCGGGCTTGAGAACTTGGTCGAAGCCTTGGCTGAAAATATTGATATCATACTGAATGCCAGAGATATACGAATCAATCCCGAGTCGCAAGGCTGGTGGAAGGTTACGTTTGATAATGGTGCCCATGAAGTTCGCTGTCGCCACGTCATCACGACTGTCGGTGCCTACGAACTGCCCCAGATGCTCCCCTTTGTCCCGGACCACGACCTTCGTCCTATCAGTCAGCTCTACTATGCGCCCGTTATTCAGGTTTGCGTAGGCATCCGCCATGCATTCGGTCTTGTTTATCCCGCTTTTGGCGGTCTTGTTCCCAGCAAGGAGCAACAGCGCGTGTTGGGTATCCTGTTCCCCTCAGAGTGTTTCGTAGAGCGAGCTCCCGAGGGTGGGGCGCTCTATTCCTACTTCATGGGAGGTGCTCGTCATGCCGACTATCTCAGTAAGAGCGATGAAGAAATTCGTGCCATTGTGGTCGACGCTTTCCATTCTATGCTGAAATATCCCATTGGTGTCGAGCCCGACATGATACGTATCTTCCGCCACGAGCATGCCATTCCCCAGTACGGTGTCGACAGTGGCGCCCGCTTCGAGGCCGTCGACCGTCTGCAGCAGCAGTATCCCGGTCTTATTCTGGCAGGTAACTTGCGCGATGGCATAGGCATGGGCAATCGTATCCACCAAGGTGCAGAAATTGCCGCCCTTTTTTAGGTTATGTCGCGGAAAAATCCTATCTTTGCAGTCGAAACTAAAACTAATAAGGTAAAATGAAAAAACTAACTATTTGTATCGTGCAGCTGATGATGGTGCTCACCGTTACTGCACAGACCTATAAGAGTGTGAGCAATGTCAGTTTCACGTCGAAGAGCGATGCCTATGCCAAGGAGCGCCTGAAGCTCGATGTGTATTATCCAGAAGACCTGACCGACTGCCCCGTCATCGTGTGGTTTCATGGAGGCGGACTCGAGGGCGGCCAGAAGGAAATTCCCCAGAGACTGAAGGAGAAAGGCTATGTCGTGGTAGGCGCCAACTATCGCCTGCTTCCTAATGTCACCGTTGACAAGACACTCGACGATGCTGCCGAGGCCGTGGCCTGGGCGTTCCGCCATGCGAAGGACTATGGTGGCGATCCTCGCAAGATTGTGGTCACGGGCCACTCTGCTGGCGGCTATCTGTCTATGATGCTCTGTCTTAATAAAGCCTGGTTGAAGGGCTATGGTATCGATGCCGACAGCGTGTGGCAGTATATCCCTTTCAGTGGTCAAGCAATCACTCATTATAATGTACGTAAGATGCAGGGCGTCAATCCATTACAGCCGACAATCGACGAGTATGCGCCCCTCTATTGGGTGCGCCCCGACTGCCCCCCTCTGGTGCTCATCTGTGGCGATAGAGAGCTGGAACTCTATGGACGTTACGACGAGAACCAGTATCTGGCTCGCATGATGAAACTCGTGGGACATAAGCAGACCTATCTTTATGAGATCGACGGACATGGGCATGGCGGTATGGTAGATCCCTCGTTCCACATCCTCGACACCCACATCAAGCAGATGCTTGGTGAACCCGTTAATCCCTAATCTGATAAATTTAAAAATATCAGAATAGTAGGGTTAGGAGTAGGTTAGGTGTTGGGTTAGGTGTTGGAATACCTTCTCAAAACGTAAGTTCTTGTTTTTTCAGCATATTGCCTCTCTGCCGGGTTAGGTGGTTAGGTGTTTCTTAAAAACCAGGAGTTTCTAGTAAGCAAACTCCTGGTTTGGTTCGTCCAAACTCCCACTTTGGACTATCCTAACTCCTAGTTTATAAGCATTCAAAAGACAGACATGTCATCTATTCCTTGTTCGGATAGTCTCTATGGGTCGTTCAGATTATCTTTACGACTCATGGAGATAACTGATTAAGGCACAAAAAAGCGATTGAGACCGCATCGCTCAACCTGAAGGAAGGCTCACCAGCCGACATCTCAACCGCTTGACGATGCAAAGATACTAAAAAAACTTGACAATCTTACAAAAGATCTCAAAAATCTTTCAAATCGGCTTAAAATTTTTTATAAGAAAAGCCTCGCTGAAAAGCGTTGTGATTTGCTAAACAATAGTATCTTTGCAGAGTCACAGACATCACGGTACTTGATTGGATGAAGGAACACACAAAAACTACTATGAGGTGGTTTCCTGTTATCCAGAAGCCAACAGGAACCGTGAAGCTGTTGCATACTTTACAGAGTACATGATTAAAAAATACGGTGCAGATAAATTCCTGCCTGCAAATTTTGAAGGTAACGAAAAGATTGCTATATTTGCAGCAAAACTACAAAAAGGATTTGTTTATGGAAGACAAGAAGAAACTTACGATTAACTTCGACAAGGCGCCGACAGAAGAAGAAATGAAGATGAAACCGTCAGCCGTGCGCATCTCGGTAATCGAGGGAACGAAGAAGAAAAAATAGACAGACGCACTACTCCTGTAGGATATGCGCAGAACCTCTACAATTGGTTCTGATCCATCGTCCTTTAACGGTGGATTTTTTATTTAGGTCGCTTTTTTCTTCAAATGCTTTCCTATTTGGGAAATAAAGACTACCTTTGTAATTTGAAATAAAGAATAAACCGATAAAAGGATATAATATGGATTTATTACATGTGATAGCTGTCATTGTGTTAGTGGCCATAGGTGGCTATATCTATTGGAACAAACGACACGGATAGATTGGCGTTTGGAACTTGGAATGGGGTATGGCAATAGAGGTGACATACAGGAGGACGAGCAGGCTGTCGATGCGTATCGTGAAGAATGGCGATGTGCACGTGTCGGCGCCTGTAGGATTGCCAAGAAGGATGGTGGAGGCTTTCATTGAACAGCATCGTGACTGGATAGACAAGGCCAGAAAGAGAACCTGTGAGAAACGTCAGAAGCGGGCGGAGTTCTATAGTCAGTTGCCGTTGGCAACGAAGGCTCAGAAGGTCGAGGCTATGACGAGGCTGAAAACCTTGGTGGAGCCGATGGTGGAGAGACATTCTAAGGAGATGGGTGTCAGTCCTTCTATGGTTTGCTACAAACCTACCATCTCCCGTTGGGGACAGTGTAATGTGAGGACACGCGAAATTTGTTTCTCGCTCTATCTGCTGCTGTTGCCGGAATGGTGTGTGGAGCACGTCGTGGTGCACGAGCTTTGCCATCTGCTGGAACCGAGTCATAATGGGCGTTTCCATGCGTTGATGGATAGGTTTTACCCCCGCTGGAAAGAGGCACGCAAGGAAATGCGATTAAGAACCAAAGTGCCAAGAGAAGGGGCTGACACTATTGACGCTTGAACTCTAGTTTCTTGGGATATTTCTGCCACTTGCCGTTGTTAGGCATCTTGAATGTGCTGCCGTCTGTGTATTGAAAAATATAGACGGAATCGTTTTTCTGTGTAAGGGTGGCGGTGAAGTCTTCGCTGCCGTAATCGTTGATGAGCGACAGGTGGGCTGTCTTGTCCTTGACCTCGGCTGAGGTGATGATCCAACAGTAGGAGTTGTTCTTCTTGCCCACATAGCCAGGCACTTGTCCGTAAAGGTCTTGTCCGGGAATGGTAATGCTCTCATCGCAGAAGTCGATGTGCAGAAGCAGCTGATAGTCGCTGTTATAAAGGTTTGCACGGAAATCGTCGCAGTTGGTTTGTGCCCTGAGTGCAAGGCTGGAGAGGCCGAGGAGGGCTATAGCTATTAACTTATTCATATTCAACGCATTTTCTAAATTGATGACAAAGTTAATAATCTATATCAATATTTCTCTTATTTCATTAAAATAAATTGCGATATCTTTGCCGATTTTAGAAATATTTAAGTATCTTTGCTGCGAATTAGTTAGTATTACATGACAAGAAAGCAGTTAGTGCCAGACTACATCTTTGAGTCAAGTTGGGAAGTCTGCAATAAGGTTGGTGGAATATATACGGTCCTTTCGACACGTGCCAAGACTCTACAGGAGGCACTCCAGGATAAGATCATATTCATTGGTCCTGACTTTTGGAAAGAACAGGAAAGTCCTTATTTCAGAGAGGACAAGTCTCTCTTTGCTGATTGGCAATCGGAGGCCGGACTGCAAGGACTCAAGGTAAGGGTAGGCCGTTGGACGGTGCCTGGCGAACCAATCGCGATTTTGGTTGATTTCAATCCGTACTTCGAAAAGAAGAACGAAATATACGGTTGGCTGTGGGAGAACTACGGCGTAGACTCGTTGCATGCCTATGGCGACTACGACGAGGCCTCGATGTTCTCGTATGCAGCCGCTCTGGTTGTGGAGAGTTTCTATAACCAATATCTCGACAGTTCACAGAAGGTGGTCTATCATGCCAACGAGTGGATGTGTGGCCTCGGAGCGCTGTATATCAACAACAAGTTGCCTCAGGTAGGCACTGTATTCACGACCCATGCCACAAGTATAGGCCGCTCGATAGCTGGTAACATGAAGCCTCTCTACGACTATCTGTTTGCCTATAATGGCGACCAGATGGCGGGCGAGCTGAACATGCAGTCGAAACACTCGATAGAGAAGCAGACGGCTCAATACGTGGACTGTTTCACAACGGTGAGCGACATTACCGCCAAGGAGTGTGTAGAACTGCTTGATAAACCCGTCGATGTGGTGCTGCCCAATGGCTTTGATAATAGTTTCGTGCCCAGTGCCCAGAAGTTCACCCGTAAGCGCAACGCGGCCCGCAGAAAGATGCTCGAGGTAGCTAATGCGCTGCTGGGCGAGGATCTTGACGACGACACGCTGCTCATCTCGACATCAGGGCGCTATGAGTTCCGCAATAAGGGTATCGATGTTTTTGTAGAGGCGATGAACCGACTGCTGCGCGATCGCGACCTGAAGAAGAAGGTGGTGGCTTTCATTGAGGTACCCGGATGGGTAGGGGAGCCCCGCAAGGATTTGCAGGAGCGACTGAAGAGCGGCAGGAAATACGACACGCCGCTGGACGTGCCCCAGGTGACGCACTGGCTTCACAACATGAGCCACGACAACGTGCTGGGTATGCTGAAATACTACGATATGCACAACCGTAAGGAGGATAACGTGAAGGTGATTTTCCTGCCTTGCTATCTCGACGGGAATGACGGTATCGTAGACCTTACTTATTATGATGTGGTGCTGGGCAACGACCTCTGCATCTATCCCTCGTACTACGAGCCTTGGGGATATACCCCACTTGAGGCTGTGGCCTTCAAGGTGCCTTGTATCACGACCGACCTGGCAGGTTTCGGCCTCTGGGCTAACAGCGTGTTTGGCAAGGACGGCCAGATAACCGACGGCGTGAAGGTGATTCATCGCACAGACTATAACTATTCTGAGGTGGCTGATATCATCAAGGACACGGTAGCGGAGTTCTCGGCTATGACCAGGAAAGAGGTCGACGCGTGCCGCAAGAATGCCGACGCGCTTTCGAAGAAGGCGCTGTGGAGTGAGTTTATCAAGTACTACTATGAGGCTTACGACATCGCGCTCAGCAAGGCTGAGGAGAGAAAGAGCAAATAACAGTGAAATATTTACAGAAAAGGTTTTGAATATATTAATTTGAGAGAATTATGAAAATAAAAGCAGACTATGCAAATGCCCCTCTTTGGAAGGAGTTGACCGTGAAGTCAAGTCTTCCTGAGGAACTAAAGTGTTTGGACGAGATTGCCCACAACATGTGGTGGGTATGGAATTTTGAGGCGCGCGACTTGTTCCGCGACCTGGATCCCGAGCTTTATCATGAAGTTAAGCACAACCCCGTGATGCTGTTAGAGCGTCTGAGTTTTGTCCGCAAGGAGGAAATCATGAATGATAAGGCGCTGATGAAGCGTATTAAGAACGTTTATAGCTTGTTCCGCAAGTATATGGACGTGGAGCCCGACTCAAAGCGCCCCTCTGTGGCTTATTTCTGTATGGAGTATGGTATCCACTCTGCCCTGAAGATCTACAGCGGCGGTCTTGGTATGCTGGCTGGCGACTACGTGAAGGAGGCTTCTGACTCTAACGTAGATATGTGTGCCGTTGGCTTCCTCTATCGTTTCGGCTACTTTACACAGAGCCTTTCGATGGACGGACAGCAGATTGCCAACTACGAGACTCAGAACTTCGGCAGCCTGCCTATTGAGCGTCAGCTCGACAAGGACGGCAATCCGATGGTTATCGACGTCCCCTATACCAACTATCAGGTTCATGCCTATGTGTGGCGTGTCAATGTGGGTCGTGTGAAACTCTATCTGCTTGATACCGACAACGAGATGAACTCTGACTTCGACAAGCCCATCACTCACGCCCTCTATGGCGGTGACTGGGAGAACCGCCTGAAGCAGGAGATCCTGCTGGGTATCGGCGGTATGCTGCTGCTGAAGAAGCTGGGCATCAAGAAGGATATCTATCATTGCAACGAGGGCCACGCTGCACTCTGCAACCTGCAGCGCCTGTGCGACTATATCGAGGAAGACGGCATGACCTTCAACCAGGCTATGGAGCTGGTTCGCGCCAGCGGTCTTTACACCGTTCATACGCCAGTGCCTGCTGGCCACGACTATTTCGACGAAGGCCTCTTCGGCAAGTATATGGGTGGTTATCCTCAGAAGCTGGGCATCACATGGGACGAGTTTATCGGCATGGGCCGTACCAACCCCGATGATCACAGTGAGCGATTCTGCATGTCGACCTTCGCATGCAATACCTGTCAGGAGGTAAACGGTGTGTCAAAGCTTCACGGATGGGTGTCTCAGAAGATGTTTGCTCCTATCTGGAACGGCTACTATCCTGAGGAGAACCACGTTGGCTATGTGACCAATGGTGTGCACTTCCCCACATGGTGTGCTGCCGAGTGGCGTGCACTCTATGCCAAGTACTTCGACGAGAAGCACATGAGCGACCAGTCGAACGAAGAGATCTGGCATGGTATCTATAACTGTCCTGACGAGGAGATCTGGGCCACTCGTATGGCTTTGAAGAAGAAACTGTTCGACTACATCAAGGAGCAGTTCCGTGAGACTTGGCTGAAGAATCAGGGCGACCCCTCACGTGTGGTTAGCCTGCTGAGCCTCTTCAACTCAAACGCTCTGGTAATCGGCTTCTGCCGTCGTTTTGCTACCTACAAGCGTGCTCACCTGTTGTTTACCGATCTCGACCGTCTGAGCAAGATCGTTAACGATCCTGAGCGTCCAGTCGTATTCCTTTTCGCTGGTAAGGCTCACCCCGCTGACGGCGCAGGTCAGGGACTTATCAAGAAGATTTATGAAATCAGTCAGCGTTCTGAGTTCCTGGGTAAGGTTATCTTCCTTGAGGACTACGACTTCCTGTTGGCTCGTCGTCTGGTATCGGGTGTCGATATCTGGATGAATACTCCAACACGTCCTCTTGAGGCTTCTGGTACATCTGGCGAGAAAGCCGAGATGAACGGTGTTGTAAACCTCAGCGTAAAAGACGGTTGGTGGCTTGAGGGCTATCGTGAGGGTGCCGGATGGGCTCTTACCGAGAAGCGTACTTATCAGAACCAGGGCTACCAGGACCGTCTGGATGCAGCAACTATCTACAGCTTGCTTGAGAATGAGATTATCCCTCTCTACTATGATAAGGACAAGAAGGGTCTCTCTAAGGGCTGGATTAAGGTGATTAAGAACTCTATCGCTCAGATTGCTCCTCACTATACGATGAAGCGTCAGCTCGACGACTATTATGAGAAGTTCTACAACAAGCAGGCTAAGCGTTTCCACGAGATTTCTAAGGACAACTATAAGCTGGCTAAGGATATCGCTCTGTGGAAGGAGGCTGTTGCTGAGCGTTGGGATGCTATCGATGTGGTATCGGCTGAGTGGAACTTCCCCGCAGAAGGCTGCGAGGCTGGTAGAAACTATCACCTGAAGTATGTCATCAACGAGCAGGGACTTGAGGATGCCGTTGCTTTGGAGAAGGTTAACCTCTATACTAATAAAGAGGGTGAGGAGTGTGTATTCAATGTTGAGCCTCTGCCAATGACTGGTCATGATGGCAACAACTACACATTCGAAGCTGATTTGACACCGAAGCAGTTTGGCTCTTACAAGAGTGCTGTTCGTATGTATCCTAAGAACAAGAACCTGCCTCACCGTCAGGACTTCTGCTACGTGAAGTGGCTGGAGCTTCCTAACTTCTAAGATGGCGAAGGTGTTGATATAAAAGAAGAGCCCGGGTTCTTATTTGAACTCGGGCTCTTTATAGTTTTCAAGGATGTATTTCCCTAACGGATTGTCTTTATTCGCTTGTGCCGTATTACGGATGCAGGCAGACATGGCGCGATGCAGACTGTCTATTGTTGCAAGGCGGGAAAGGTGGGTTGCAGAGTCGCCGTCTTGCTTCTCGGCTATGCTGATGAGCCTCATGCCCAGTCGCTGGATGGAGTCGTTGAGCTGTTGCCACTCGTTGTTCAGCTTTGTGCCTGAGACAACAGAAGGAGTAGGGGGCAGATTGAGATCTATCGTCACCGTACCCTGATCTGGAAAGAAAAAGGCAGAACACTCTGGCTGTTGTTTCGCATAGACTCTGCAAGGGGCACAGTTGTCGAGCTGCCGCTCGAACCAGAACTTTCCTTCGCTCACCGTCGTTGAGGCCAGCACATGCTCTGGTTGATCGTCAAGTGCCAGGATGATGGTGTCGCCCTCGTGCAGCTGTCGGGCATAGCCGTTTATCTGATAAGAGTTGGGCTGGCAGGAAGCAAGCACAAAGCCTGCTACTGCCAGCCCAACTATAGACTTCAGTTCCATTATATTATTAAATAATGTAGAGGTCGCTGATGCTCTTGTTGTCGATGACACGACGGATGGCCTCGGCAAACATGTCGGCTACCGACAGCTGCTTAACCTTAGCGCAGCGCTGTGTGTAGGGGATAGAGTCTGTGAAGACAATCTCCTCGAGAGCCGACTCCTGCACACGGTCGCTGGCAGGACCACTCATTACACAGTGTGAAGCACAAGCACGGACGGTCTTGGCACCAGCCTCTTTCATCAGATCGGCGGCCTTGGTGATGGTGCCTGCGGTATCTACCATATCATCGATGATTACCACGTTCTTGCCTTCTACCTCACCGATAATCTGCATGGTGGCTACTACGTTGGCACGTGCTCTGGTCTTGTTGCAGAGTACGAGCGGACAGCCCAGATACTTAGCATAGGTGTTGGCACGTTTCGAACCACCAACGTCGGGTGATGCGATGACCAGGTCTTCGAGTTTCAGGCTCTTCAGGTAGGGCATGATGACACCCGAACCGTAAAGATGGTCTACAGGTACGTCGAAGAATCCCTGAATCTGGTCGGCATGCAAGTCCATTGTAATAACGCGGTTCACTCCTGCCACGCTCAGCAAATCGGCTACGAGCTTGGCACCGATGCTTACACGGGGTTTGTCTTTACGATCCTGACGAGCCCATCCGAAGTAGGGGATAACGGCGTTGATGGTTCGAGCCGAGGCACGCTTGGCTGCGTCGATCATCAGCAACAGCTCCATCAGGTTGTCTGAATTGGGGAATGTGCTCTGCACAAGGAATACGTCGCGACCACGGATGCTCTCCTCGTAACTCACAGCAAACTCTCCATCGGAGAATTTAGTAATTTGTAGTTGTCCCAACGGGCAGCCAAGACTTTGACAGATTCTTTCTGCCAGGTATTTCGTGGCTGTTCCCGAGAATACCATATAAGAGTTTTTTTCTGGCATAATATTTATTTAAGTTGTCTTATATATTCTAGCTACAATACCTATTCAATCGCCTTTCTCAGCTTGCCGAAATGGCTCAGCAGGGCCTTGTAGTCGATCTCGTTGTGTATGTTGAATCTGTTCCATAAGTCGCCACAGATGACGATACCACCGAATCCCAGATCCTTAACAGCCTTGATGGTGTCGAGGTTCATACCTCCCAGCGCATACACCTTTTTATCTATAAGCCCCTCTTTGGTGGCTTGTCTCAGCTCGTCCATCGTAAACGAAGCCTTCTCGTCGGCATTGGTCTGACTGTCGAAAATGGAGTGCAGGAAGACGTAATTGGCGTTTTTCTTTGCTTCTTTCAGCTCGTCAATCTGGTGGCAGGTGCGCGACATGTTTCCTTTGTATCCCGTAGGTGGTTCGGTACGGGCGTCGTCTATATGAATGCCCTTCAGGCGGTATTCCTCTTTTAAGTAGAAGTGGCCATGCACTGTGATTCTGTTGCGATAACTGTCGCCCAGCAGTGTAAGCAGTCGTTCCGAGTATAGCGGCGATGCTCCTGGCTTATAGAGATGCAGGCTTTCTAACCCTTCGTCGAAAAGGTCGGCCAAGATCTTGTCTTCTTCCACGAAGAAGGTGGGTTTTGTCATTACAATAAGCTTCATTTCGGCATTTATTCTCTTTCTGACGTGCAAACTTACACATTTTTTTCGATATTCGACCTACTTTCATCAAAAAAATGGCATACTAGGTGCATTTTTCAGAAAAATATCGTAATTTTGCATCTCGAAACGACCCAATTACACAACAAAAGGATGAAAGTAAGCAGGGTGCTATGTGAATCGATAATGTAAATCATAACTCAAAAATAAAAAGAAAAAATGAAAGCATTTGTATTTCCCGGACAGGGAGCACAGTTCGTAGGAATGGGTAAGGATCTGTATGATAACAATCCCCTTGCCAAGGAACTTTTCGAGAAAGCCAACGACATTCTTGGATATCGCATTACCGATATCATGTTCGCAGGTACTGATGATGAGCTGAAGCAGACTAAGGTTACTCAGCCTGCAGTCTTCCTTCACAGCGTTATCTCAGCCCTTTGCATGGGTGATGCCTTTGATCCCAAGATGACTGCCGGTCACTCTCTTGGCGAGTTCTCTGCTCTGACTGCTGCTGGTGCCCTCTCTTTCGAGGATGGTCTTAAGCTTGTATATGCTCGTGCTATGGCTATGCAGAAGGCGTGTGAGGCTCAGCCCTCAACGATGGCTGCCATTATCGCCCTGCCTGATGAGAAGGTAGAGGAGGTTTGTGCCGAGGTTAGCAAGATGGGTAAGGGTGTTGTCGTTCCCGCTAACTATAACTGCCCTGGACAGCTGGTTATCTCTGGTAATGTTGATGCCATCAACGAGGCTTGTGAGCTGCTTAAGGCCGCTGGTGCTAAGCGTGCCCTCGTGCTTAAGGTCGGTGGTGCTTTCCATTCTCCTCTGATGCAGCCTGCTAAGGATGAGCTTCAGGCTGCCATCGAAGCTACCGAGATTAAGACTCCAAAGTGCCCTGTTTATCAGAATGTAGATGCTAAGCCTCATACTGATCCCGCTGAAATCAAGGCAAATCTTATTGCTCAGCTCACTTCTTCTGTACGCTGGACTCAGAGTGTTCAGAATATGATTGCCGATGGTGCTGACGACTTTACTGAATGTGGTCCTGGTAAGGCTCTTCAAGGTATGATCGTTAAGATTAACAAGGAAGTGGCTGCCCATGGCATCGAATAAGATTATTATCTATCAGGTTTTTACGCGACTTTACGGAAATAGGAACATCACTCGGAAAGAGAATGGTACATTAACCGAGAACGGTTGCGGAAAACTGAACGACTTCACGCCCAGTGCCCTGAAAAAAATCAGGGAAATGGGCGTGAGCCATATTTGGTATACAGGTGTCATTCGACATGCCACCCAAACCGACTATTCCTCTTTTGACATTCCACGCCAGCACCCTGCCGTTGTGAAGGGTAAGGCGGGGTCTCCCTATGCGATTACCGACTATTACGATATCGACCCTGATCTGGCTGTCGACGTTGACAAACGTATGCGGGAGTTCGAACAGTTGGTTGAGCGCACTCATAAGGCTGGCATGAAGGTGATAATCGATTTTGTGCCTAATCACGTCGCACGTCAATATCATTCGATTTGTAAGCCTGAAGGAGTGAGGGATCTTGGCGAGGACGATGACCCTCAGCAGGGCTTTTCGCCTCAGAACAATTTCTATTATTGTCCGGGACAGCGCTTTACACCATATTTTGATCTTTATCATGGTGAAAAGGAACCCTATGATGAAGAGCCCGCCAAGGCTACGGGCAACGACTGTTTCCACAATGCCCCTGGCGTGAATGATTGGTATGAGACCGTGAAGCTGAACTATGGACTTGACTACTACGCAGGTCGTGTCGGTCACTTTAAACCCATTCCTGATACATGGGACAAGATGACTGAGATTCTGCTTTTCTGGGCGTCAAAGGGTATCGACGGCTTCCGTTGTGATATGGCCGAGATGGTGCCTGCCGATTTTTGGCGGTGGGCAACTGATAAGGTGAAATTCCGCTATCCGGATATCGTCTTCATCGGCGAAGTCTATAATCCTGGTGAATATCGCAACTATATAGGCGCAGGCTTCGATTATCTATATGACAAGGTGGGGATGTATGATACAGTCCGAGAGGTTATTTGTGGACAGCGGCCTGTTCAGGCTATAACATCTGCCTGGCAACAGACGGATGATATCCGTCAGCACATGCTTTATTTCCTGGAAAATCATGACGAACAGCGCATTGCCAGTGATTTCTTTGCGGGCAGTGGACAGAAGGGCGTTCCCGGACTTGTGGTCTCAGCTCTGCTTCAGCAGAATCCGCTTATGATTTACGCTGGTCAGGAATATGGCGAACGAGCGATGGATAAAGAAGGCTTTAGCGGGTTAGATGGCCGTACTACGATATTTGATTATTGGAGTATCGATACTCTGGTACGTGCCGCTGGTCGAAAACTTACCAAGGAAGAACGTGCCCTTAAGGACGTATATGATAAGGTGATGAACATTGCCGCTACAGAGAAAGCCGTAGCCGAAGGGGCTTCTTTTGATCTCATGTATGTCAATGGACAGTATCAGCGTCAGTATGCTTTCCTGAGAAAGGCTGCGGGCGAAGTGCTACTTGTGGTGGCTAATTTCGATGCTCTGCCTACAACGATGGATGTCACCATACCAGCCCATGCTTTCGACTTCCTGAAACTGAAAGAAAAAAAGAGTGTCAGTATGACCGATTTGATTAGTGGCAGGGAACTTAAACGACAACTTTATCGAGACTGCTACATTTCTGTCGATCTTGAACCGCATGGTGTCATAGTCTTGAAATTCAAATCTTAAAAACAATGGCCGACTATATCTTAAACGAACATCATAAAGAAGAGTTCCCACCCGCACACACGGCTGAGCACCTGCTGAACCAAACCATGATTCGTCTTTTTGGTTGCGAGCGCTCTTTCAATGCTCATATTGAGCGTAAGAAAAGTAAGATGAGTTTTCATCTTGATCACAAACCGACGCGTCAGGAAGAGAGGGAGATTGAACAGAAAATGAACGAACTGATTGATGAAGATCTGCCTGTAACCTTCGAATTCGTTTCGATTGACGATTTACCCGAGGAAATCGACCCAGCTCGTTTGCCAGAAGATGTGTCTGACACCATTCGTTTGGTACGTATCGGGAATTACGATGTATGTCCCTGTATTGGCAGACATGTACGCTCAACATCTCAGATAGGTCGTTTTGAAATGTTGGGTACAAACTGGGACGAACAGGAACGCTCTTTCCGCGTTCGGTTTAAGATTGTTTAAAAGTCACATAAAAATACTGTTAATTTAGATAACTTTCTTCTGATTTATGGGCGTTTCTCGCAGAATTTGTGTAATTTTGCGCTCTAATTGATATAACTAGATTATGGCAAAGTATAATATTATAGAAAAAAAGGAAAAGGTGGCTGCTTACAGAGGCCTTGTAAGTCCAAGTATGATGGACGAGATGCAGGAGAAAATTATGAACATTATCGTGATGCAGAAGAAGTATCGTGACAAAGATTATTCAGCTAAGGAACTGGCTACGGATATCGGAACCAACACCCGTTATATTTCTGCTGTTGTCAATGTTCGTTTCCACATGAACTACACATCGTTCGTAAACAAGTATCGTATTGACGAAGCTATGTCAATCCTTGTTGACAAACGCTATCAGAATCTTCGTATGGAGGAAGTGAGCGATATGGTGGGTTTTGCTAATCGCCAGTCGTTCTATGCTTCTTTCTTCCGTTTTATGGGTTGTACACCTCGCGAGTATCGCTTACAGCACCTTCGTCAGCATCCGTTAATGGTAAAGCCAAAGACCAAGAAAAAGAAGGTGACAAAGAAAGAATCATAATATTACATGTATATGTAAGAGAATCCCCATCCGGCAAAGAGACGGATGGGGATTCTTGTATTTATAATCCTTTGTTATTTACTCGTTTTTTGAGGGTGTGGCTATCTTCATGAATATTGGGTAGTGGTCGGAATAGGTGAGATCTCTGCGATAGTAGGTCAGTCCTTCGAGGGCTTTATCGTGGAAGATATAGTCGATACGCACCTTCTTATTACCACCGCGGAAAGTGTACATCCAGCCGTTACCACACTCTTTGAAACCGTCGATTTTATCGCCCAGCATCGTGTTGTACACATAAGAGTAGGGAACATCGTTAAAGTCGCCGCATACGATGATGGGGACCTCGGCCTCTCTCATGTCCATGGCTAGTACATTTGCCTGGCCTGCGCGAGCTATCATGCCGATGGTGTAGTTGCCATAGATAGCCTTCAGAACAGCGTTGCTTTCTATCTCAATGCCTTGAGCTGCCATTTTGGCTGCGCCATGCAACGTACGGTTTAAGCCTGTGGTTTCCAGATGGGCATTGTATACACGGTAAACCTCATTATCCACCTTTATTTCAGCCCACATGGCACTGTTGTTGGTCATCTCAAAGTTCAGGTTCTTATGGTTCACGATAGGGTAGCGGCTGTATATTACCATGTCGCTCTCGCCAATAGCCATGTACGGGAAATACTCTTTGTAGGAATCGGAGTTCTTGCGATCACCGCTCTGGTCGTTGTATTCTTGCATACAGGCAATGTCTACCTTCTGTTTTTTCATCTCAGCCAGAATGTCCTGTGCCATGAATCCGGAAGTCTCTCGCCCGAACATGGCTACATTGTACGTCGCAATCTTGATTCCCTTTTTAACTTCCGCATCTTCTGCTGATTTTCCAAACTGGTAGAGTGTGCCTATATAAGGAATACAGCATAGTATGGTAATCAGTGGAATCAGTGCCCAGTGCCAACGGCGCATAATACACCAATAGATTAGCAATATCACATTGGCCACGATCAGTATCGGCAGAGCGTAGACTAACATTGCCCGGGCCGTATTGCCTGCAGGATTAACTTCACCGCCATATAAACCTGTGATCGTAAAGATCATCAGCATTACGGTGATAATGAGAATCGTGAACGAAAAGTACTTTTGTACGGCAAGTTTTCCCATAATCAGAAAAATGTTGTAAAATGTGTGTAATTCCTTTTATTCGTCGAGATACTTCTTTACTAACTCAATTAGGCTTTCAACCTTGAAGGGCTTGGGCATAAATTCGTCGCAGCCGGCATTTTTCGCATCACGGATATTTTCTTCAAATGCATAGGCACTCAGTGCAACAACGGGTACTGATGGGTTCACCTCTTTGATAATCCGTGTGGCGTCAAGGCCATTCATCTCTGGCATTCGTATGTCCATCAGAATCAAATCGGGTTTCTCGTCCTCGTTGATAGTTACTGCCTCAATACCATTATGCGCACGCAACAGCCTGTAACGCTTCTGTAAAACAATGCGAACCAATTCATAGTTGCTGTCTTCGTCTTCTGCCACCAGGATGGTCTTCTTTGTCAGGTCGTCTGGACGCCCGCTCACTCTGATGGTGCGCACATTGGTTGATGTTGTTGTCCTGTTACGATCCACACCTCCGATAGCACCTTCAAACGGGAATTTGAACTTGAACGTAGCGCCTTCGCCCAATTTTGATTCTACGCTGATAGTACCACCCAGTTTCTCTACGATAATCTTACATAATGGCAGTCCCAGTCCGTAACCGTTGTTCGTTGTTTCTGCATCGCGCGAAACATAGGTCTCGAAGATGTGCTCCAAGTCTTTTTGGTCGATACCCGTACCAGTGTCTTTTACATAGAATTCGATATCCTTAGCATCATCGAGTAATTGATAGCCGTAGGTGATGCTACCGCTTGAAGTATGCTTCAGCGAATTACTGATGAGATTGGAGAATACCTGTGTCAGGCGATTAGGGTCGGTATGGAACGATACCGTCATTGAAGGTTTCTTGAATGAGAGCTTTACGGTGTCTGGGCAACGGAACCTGAATATATTCTTTATGCTGTCACCCAAATCGTTCAGGTCTGTTCTTGTCTTTTTCATCACAATTTCGCCAGACTCCACACGCGAGAGGTCAAGAATCTCATTGACGAGGCTCATCAATCTGTTGTTATTGCTCTCGATGATTTCGAAGAATTTCATTCTATCTTCTTGTGAGTCGGTTTCTGCAATCACACGTGAGAAACCTTCTATGGCGTTAAGTGGTGTACGGATCTCATGACTCATATTGGCGAGGAAAAGCGACTTCATCTTGCTGGCTTTCTCAGCCTTCTGCGCTTTTTCCTCGTATTCCTTCAGTTTATGATTGGCTACTGCCAATTGTTCTTGTGCCAGCATTAGGCGTCTGTTAGCATCTGCGAATTTCTGAAGTAATATTTCCTTTTCGTCTTTATCCATTGGCCGTATTAGTATCTAACTTGCTGCAAAGATAATGCATTTTTTTTATATTCCAAAATTCTTTTAAACTTTTTTCAACTTCTTTTCGCTTTTTCCCATGTTCCACTCTTTCCATGTGTTCTCAGATAGGCCATTCCGCGAAAAACGTTGATGTTCATAAAGACAAAATAGTAGATGATACGAGGTAGTTTATTTTCCTTTCCATAATAATCTAATATCCAGCCAATTATAGATGTGGTATAGAATATAAACTGCAAGCAAAGCGCGATAGTGTAGAATGTACACGGTTCCATAGCTACAAGAGCAATGTTTACAAGTAGTAGAATGACGAGTGCCACAGGGGTCACACTCCAGCGCAAAACACGATGACTGACGTACTGAAATGTTACCAATGGCTGACGCAGCGGATTCAGCATTCTGCGCAACCACCAGATACTCTGAAGCCCTCCCGCGGCTATTCTGCGTTTGCGCTTCGACTCCTCAAAAATATTGGCCGAACCATACTCTTGAGCATAGGCATCAGGGGTATATGCTATGCGATATCCTTCGTCGACGACATACATCGACATCATGAAATCATCGAGTAATGCCTCGTCGGGCACTTCGCAAATCAGTGTCGGATCGATGGCGTATAATTCGCCAGCAGCCCCCATCGCTGAGTAGAGTTCACTATCCCAGCGTTTCAGTGTGCTCTCATAACGCCAATACAGGCCTTCTCCTTCTGCAGCAGCTTCGCCCGCTTTTCTTGCGGTAACGCGTTTTTCACCTGCCACACAACCAACAGTAGGATCCTTGAATTGACGGGCAATCTCCCGTAGGGCTCCTGAATTAATCATCGTATTAGCGTCTGTGAAAGTGACATAGCGGGTCTGCAGCTCCCTCAGTCCGTGTTTTAATGCAGCGGTTTTGCCTCGACGCTCAGGACTGAATACTATGTCCACCTCGGGATAGGCCTTTAATAATTCGTTTGTACGGTCGTTGCTGCCGTCTGTCACCCACATGATTCTGAATTTGTCTTTCGGATAGTCTATCTCTAAGGTGTTCTTCATTTTTTCTTCCACCACATCTTCCTCGTTGTAGGCACAAATCATAAGTGTCATTGTGGGAAGTTCTTCATCACTTGGCATTGCGGCCTTCTGGGGAGTTCCCCTGAAGAGCCGTTTCAGCCTAATGATAATATATAATAGTATTCCATATCCTATATAGGTGTAGAATACAATGAGCAGCATGGCCCAGAATAGGATTTTAAGTGTTAGCATAGTGGCTTTTTTAGAGGATTCTTACTTCGTTTCGATTTCTTCCTGCATATCGATATACTGCCGGTTGTTGTCGTAGAACTCGTATTGTAGGAAGGCTAGCTTCTGCGATGGAACTACCCTCACGCCCATTCCGTACTTCAATTGCCATTGTCGTTTTAAGCTGAACAGGCCCTTGTTGATGTAGGCGTCTACGTAGGGGTGTACATGCAGATAGAACTTGCGGATACCGATCTTGTTCACCAGTGTGTCAATCTTACTCTCCAATGTATCCGTAAAGAGGATACTTGACTTGATCGTTCCTTTTCCGAAGCAGGTAGGGCAGGTCTCTTCGACATTCACGCTCATAGCGGGGCGTACTCTCTGTCGGGTAATCTGCATCAGTCCGAATTTTGACAGTGGCAGAATATTGTGCTTGGCGCGATCCTTCTGCATGTTCTTACACATACGCTCGTAGAGTAGCTGACGGTCTTCTGGTAGTTTCATATCGATGAAATCCACGATAATGATACCGCCCATATCCCTCAGTCTCAATTGACGTGCCAACTCATCGGCAGCGCCTAGATTTGTTTCCAGAGCGTTGGTCTCCTGACTGTTTTCTTTCTTGATTCTGGTGCCGCTGTTCACGTCGACCACGTGCATAGCCTCCGTACTCTCTATGATAAGGTAGGCACCATGCTTGTAGTTTACCGTTTTGCCGAAGCCCGACTTAAGCTGCTTGGTTACATCGTAATTATCGAAGATAGGTACCGTACCGTTGTACAGTTTCACAATCTCCTTCTTTTCGGGAGCAATCAGTCCCAAGTAGCTTTTTATTTCTTCATATATGCCGCTGTCGTTTACGTGGATACCGTCATACGTTGGGTTGAATAAATCACGGAGCAATGCTACGGCGCGGCTTTCCTCCTCAAAGCACAATTGTGGGCGCTCTGTAGTTTTCTGTACTTTCGTGATGGCATCTTCCCATCGCTTGAGCAGTATCTTCATTTCTGCGTCAAGTTCTGCGGCTCTTTTGCCTTCGGCTACCGTACGTACGATAACACCGAAGTTCTTGGGTTTAATACTCTGTATCAGCTGTTTCAGTCGGGTTCTCTCTTCGCCACGCTTGATCTTTGTTGATACGGAAACGCTGTCTTCAAAAGGTATCAGCACCAGATAGCGTCCTGCGAAACTCAGTTCGCATGTCAATCGGGGACCCTTGGTGTTGATAGGCTCTTTTACAATCTGTACCAGCAGTTCCTGTCCAACCTTCAACTTGTTGGCAATGCTCCCTTCTTTTTCCAGTTTCGGCTGCAGAGTAGCTTTTTGGATAGGGTAGAGCTTCTTGCGGTCACTAACTACCTGTTTCAGGTATTTCTCATAAGAGTTGAATTGACTTCCCAGATCGAGATAATGCAGAAAGGCCACTCGTTCAGAGCCGACGTCGACGAAGCATGCGTTCAGTCCGGGCATCAGTTTTTTTACTTTTGCCACATAGATGTTGCCTACCGAGTATGATACCGTGCGCTGCTCTTTCTGGTATTCCACCAGTTGCTTGTCTTCGAGCAGTGCTATTGATATGTCTTTCGGTTGAACATCAATGATTACTTCACTTGTCATGGTCTTTGTCTTTCTAAATTAACGTCTAATAGAGGTTGTCGTTAAAACTCAAGAAAGGAGTGCTGCCTTCCGTATTTGAGGGATAGACTGTTACACTCCTTCCATTTCTTTTCTCTGCATCACAGAGGGGCAAGCTTGTGTTTTTACTTGCTCTTGTGACGATTCTTGCGCAGTCTCTTCTTACGCTTGTGAGTAGCCATCTTGTGGCCCTTCTTTTTCTTTCCGTTTGGCATAATCTTAATTGTTTTTTATTGATGTTTGTAATTACTTCATTTTCTCGATAAAACTCTTAGAGGGCTTGAAAGCGGGGAAGTCGTGAGCCTCAATAACGAGCGTTGTGTTTTTCGAGATGTTGCGAGCCGTCTTTCTGGCACGGCGCTTTACAACGAATGTGCCGAAGCCGCGCAGGTAGACATTCTCCTTGTCTTCTGCGAGCGATTGACGGATAACCTCCATGAAGGCCTCCACAGATGTCGCAACATCTCTTTTCGCCACGCCAGTCTCCTCAGCAATTTTGTTGATGATTTCTGCCTTTGTCATATTTCTATACTTATATATATTAATAATGTGAAAATCCGAATCTCTTGGATTTCGGACTGCAAAGTTACTAATTTTCAGTAGATTACCGAAATATTTCCCGTTTTTTTTTCAAAAATTGATGAAAATCGCCTCTCTTTGCCCCTTTTTTTGTATCTTTGCACCATAAAATCGAGCATATATTTATGAAACAGACAAAGATTGTTGCTAGCATCAGTGACCGCCGATGTGATGCGGAGTTTATCCGTAAGTTGTTTATGGCGGGTATGAATGTTGTCAGGATGAACACAGCCCATGCCGACGAGCAGGGTATCAAGCAGATTATTAAGAATGTAAGGAGCGTGAGTAAGCATATTGGCATTCTCATCGACACAAAAGGACCTGAGGTGCGCACCACAGGATGTGACGCTCCCATCACTTACAAGACGGGTGACGTTGTGAAAATCTTCGGTCGTCCAGAGATGGACACTACTCACGACATCATAAACCTTTCTTACTCAAACTTTGCGGCCGACGTGCATGAGGGCTGTCATGTGCTTTTCGACGATGGCGCCCTCGACATGGAGGTTATCGGTGTCAATGGTCCTGCCGTCATCGCTCAAGTTAAGAATGATGGTGTGCTGGGAGCTCACAAAAGTGTCAATGTACCAGGTGTACATATCGATCTGCCCACACTTACAGAGAAAGACCGTAAAAACATTATGCTTGCTATACACGAGGATATTGATTTTATTGCCCATTCATTTGTACGCTCAGCTGCTGATGTCCGTGCCGTACAGGCCATTCTTGATGCCTACAATTCGGACATCAAGATTATCTCGAAAATTGAGAATCAGGAGGGTGTTGACAATATCGATGAGATTATCGAGGCTTCTTATGGCATCATGATTGCTCGTGGCGACTTGGGTATAGAAGTACCCATTGAGCGCATTCCAGGTATTCAGCGTCAGATTATCCGTAAGTGTGTACATGCTAAGAAACCTGTGATTGTGGCTACTCAGATGCTTCACACCATGATTAATAATCCTCGTCCTACGCGTGCAGAAGTTACTGATATAGCCAATGCCATCTACTATCGTACCGACGCTCTGATGCTCTCAGGCGAGACGGCCAGCGGTAAGTATCCTGTTGAGGCTGTACAGACGATGTCGGCTATTGCCGAACAGGCAGAGAAGGATAAAATGCGTGAAAATGATATTGAAGTGCCATTGTCGGCTAATTGTGATATCCGTGAGTTCATGGCTCACTCAGCGATAGAGGCTACAGAGAAACTTGGTGTGAAGGGTATCATTACCGATTCCAATACAGGTGATACAGCTCGTAATCTGGCTGCTTTCCGAGGTCCCAACCCGGTGTTGGCCATTTGTTATCACGACAAACTCCAGCGCTTACTCAACCTTTCTTATGGCGTGATTCCCGTCTACCAGAAAGAACATATCGCTCCCGATGCACTGTTTCAGGCTGCAGTACGCATGCTCCGTCAGAAAGGCTATGTAGAGGAGAATGATAAGATTGCCTACCTGAGTGGTAACGTGGGAGAGGGCGGAGGTACCAAACTTCTTGAAATTAACACAGTGCGCGAGATGTTTACTAACAACTATCGCTTCCATACCCCTAAGAAATAGCTATCTAACAATGTAATATAATTTATGAAACTTTCTACCTTTATTTTAACTTTTGGCTTGGGCGCATTGTCGCTTCAGGCCTCTGCCGTTTTACCATTAGAGATGAGTAATCAGACAATACGTCGTAACCCCTTGCTTGAGCCTAGTAAACTGGCTTTCGGGGCACCAGACTTCAAACAGATAAAAGAGAGCGACTATCTTCCTGCAATTCAAGAGGCTATCAGTCGGCAACGTGAAGAAATACAACAAATAGTAGATAATCCGGACGCTCCTACATTCCAGAATACTATTCTCGCTTTTGAACAGAGCGGTCAACTTTACGAACGTGTTACCCGCATTTTCGATGCCCTCGTTGATGCTCACAAGACACCTGTCATTGCCGAGACAGAAGCTAAGGTGACGCCTCTGCGTACAGAGCTCGCTAATGAGATTAACTTTAATAAGGCTTTGTTCCAGCGTATCAAAACCGTCTACGACCGCGAGTTCTCTAAACTCTCGGGAGAAGACCAACGCCTAACTGAAGTTGTATATAAACGTTTCGTACGTGCAGGAGCTCTTTTGCCTGATGATAAGATGGAACGTATGAAGCAGATTAATATGCGTATAGCAGAATTGCAGCAGCAATGGGGTACTGTGCTCCCGGATGCCACCAACGACGCTGTGGTATGGGTTGACAACAAGGCAGATCTCGCAGGTCTTAGCGAGGCGGATATTGCTCAGTGTGCCAAGGATGCACAAAGTCGTGGCGGTAAGGCTCCTTATGCCATTGTTATCGTTAATACCACACAGCAGGCTATTCTGACTAATCTTGACAATCGAGATCTTAGAAAGCGTGTCTACGAGGCCTCCCGTCATCGTGCTGATGGGTCTGGTAAATATAACACATATCCTATTGTCGTTGAGATTGCTAAATTGCGTGCTGAGATGGGCGAGATTATGGGGTATAATAATTATGCCTCATATTCATTGGAACGTACAATGGCAAAGAATTCAGATAATGTGTATGCTTTTTTGAGGAATCTCATTAGTGAATATAGCCCCAAGGCTGATGCTGAGACTCAGGCCATCGAGGCTTATGCTCGTAAAACCCAAGGAGCAGATTTCGAGCTTCAGCCCTACGACCGCTTTTATTATTCGGCCAAGATGAAACAGGAACAATTCAGTATCTCTGATGATGAGGTGAAGCCATATTTCAACATCGACAGTGTACAGGTGAACGGCGTATTTTATGCCGCCAGTCTGGTCTATGGGCTTTCGTTTATTCCTCGTACCGATCTGCCTACCTATCATCCCGATATGAAGGTGTTTGAGGTGCGCGATAAGAGTGGTAAACCCATCGCCTTGTTCTATAGCGATCTCTATCGTCGCCCCACTAAGCGTGGCGGTGCATGGATGGATGGTTTCGCCAAGCAGAGTATTGAACGTGGACAGTTGCCTATCATCTTCAATGTTACCAATTCAGCCAAGGCTCCTGAAGGACAGCCCACGCTGATTAGCTGGGACGAAGTAACCACACTTTTCCACGAGTTCGGTCATGCGCTTCATGGCATACTATCCAACTGTCAGTATAACACGCTTAGCGGTACATCTGTAGCCCGTGATTTCGTAGAGATGCCTTCACAGTTCAACGAGTCGTTTGCCTCTATCCCAGAGGTGTTCGATCATTATGCCAAACATGCCATTACTGGTGAGCCGATGCCTTCCGATTTGAAAGAGAAGATGCTGGGTAGTATTAATTTCCACGCAGCCTATGCTCTAGGAGAGAATCTTGCAGCAACTTGTCTTGATCTGGCCTGGCATCATCTGTCATCGTGCGAAATTCCTGCAGCCGACGAGGCTGATGCCTTTGAGACTAAGGCGTTGGATCGTATTGGTCTGCTTAATGCTCAGATACCTCCTCGTTACAGCACCTCATATTTTAACCATGTATGGGGTGGAGGGTATGCCGCAGGTTACTATAGTTATCTGTGGACTGAAGTGCTTGCTGTGAATGTAGCTGACACATTCCAGAAACTAGGTGCCCTGAACCCTGCTACAGGTCAGGCGTTCCGTGAAAAAGTGCTTAGTCGTGGCAATACTAAGGATCAGATGGAAATGTTTACCGACTTCACAGGCATGAAGCAGCCAGACGCCTCAGGCTTTCTGAAGTATCGTGGTCTCTGATGTGTGTATCGTTAATTATTCCTAAATGATATGTGCCTAAGTCGGGATAATCAAAAAATTGAAGTAATTTTGTCCGTCAAAATAGGAAATATTAAGTTGTTTAACATTTAAATGTTTTATTATCAATGATTTATTCAAAAGAAGTGGAGAACATGTGTAGCGTTTGTAAGGGCGCTTACCATGGACCTGCACCTATCCCCGAGGAGGGCAAGTGGGTTGCAGTAAAAGAAATCAAGGAAATTTCTGGTTACACCCACGGTATCGGCTGGTGCGCACCTCAGCAGGGCGCTTGTAAGCTGAGCCTGAACGTTAAGGACGGTGTTATTCAGGAGGCTTTGGTAGAGACCATCGGATGTACAGGTATGACACACTCAGCTGCTATGGCTTCTGAGATTCTGCCTGGTAAGACTATCCTCGAGGCTCTGAACACTGACCTGGTTTGCGATGCTATCAACACTGCTATGCGTGAGCTCTTCCTGCAGATTGTCTACGGTCGTACACAGAGTGCTTTCTCTGAGGGCGGTCTGGCTATCGGCGCTGGTCTTGAGGACCTGGGTAAGGGTCTTCGCTCACAGACTGGTACTCTCTACGGTACAGTAGCTAAGGGTACACGTTATCTGGAGCTGACTGAGGGTTACATCACAAAGCAGTACCTCGACGCTAACAACGAGGTTTGCGGTTACGAGTATGTTCACCTCGGCAAGATGATGGAGGCTGTTAAGAACGGCATGGACGCTAACGAGGCTCTGAAGAAGTTCACTGGCTCTTACGGTCGTACAACCGAGGAGCAGGGTGCAGTTAAGGCAATTGATCCACGTAAAGAATAATAGGAGGATACGACAATGATTAGAAAAGTACAGTTTGAGAGTCAGGAGCGCCGTATCAACCAGGTTCTTGCTGCTCTGAAGGAGAATGGCATCAACTCTATCGAGGAAGCCAATGAGATTTGTGAAAAGGCAGGTGTAGATCCATATCAGATGTGTGAGGACACACAGCTGATCTGTTTCGAGAACGCTAAATGGGCATATGTTTGTGGTGCTGCTATCGCCATCAAGAAGGGCGTAAAGACAGCTGCCGAGGCTGCTGAGGCCATCGGTATCGGTCTGCAGAGCTTCTGTATCCCCGGATCAGTAGCCGACGATCGTAAGGTAGGTATCGGTCACGGTAACCTCGCCGCTCGTCTGCTCCGCGAGGAGACTGAGTGCTTCGCATTCCTGGCTGGTCACGAGAGTTTCGCTGCTGCCGAGGGTGCTATCAAGATTGCTGAGATGGCTAACAAGGTTCGCCAGAAGCCTCTCCGCGTTATCCTGAACGGTCTTGGTAAGGACGCTGCCCAGATCATCAGCCGTATCAACGGTTTCACATACGTACAGACCAAGTTCGACTACTTCACTGGTGATCTGAACGTTGTTAAGGAGGTTCCTTATGGCAACAACCCCAGCCGTCTGAAGGTTAAGTGCTACGGTGCCGACGATGTTCGTGAGGGTGTAGCTATCCTGTGGAAGGAGAACGTAGACGTATCAATCACTGGTAACTCTACCAACCCAACACGTTTCCAGCACCCCGTAGCTGGTACTTACAAGAAGGAGCGCGTACTCGCTGGTAAGCCTTACTTCTCAGTAGCTTCTGGTGGTGGTACTGGTCGTACCCTGCACCCAGATAACATGGCCGCAGGTCCTGCTTCTTACGGTATGACTGATACGCTGGGTCGTATGCACTCAGACGCTCAGTTCGCAGGTTCTTCTTCTGTTCCTGCTCACGTAGAGATGATGGGCTTCCTTGGCATGGGTAACAACCCAATGGTAGGTGCTACCGTATCTGTAGCAGTAGCTATCGATCTTGCTATCAACAAGAAGTAAGTATCATGTTAAAATAAAGAATCCCTGCCTGTTGGTGGGGATTTTTTGTTTATTTATCTATATCATTCTTTTATTTTTTATTTTTTTACTATCTTTG
Source organism: Prevotella sp. FD3004 (assembly GCF_000746155.1). Taxonomy (NCBI): domain Bacteria; kingdom Pseudomonadati; phylum Bacteroidota; class Bacteroidia; order Bacteroidales; family Prevotellaceae; genus Prevotella; species Prevotella sp. FD3004. The sequence continues at coordinate 28,222 of NZ_KN050819.1, forward strand.
CAGCCAATATTAATTAACTATGGACTGCAAACTTATTATCGTGATAGCACTATTTGTGCTTTTGGGAGTATGTTTTTTGATAGTACGTCATTTCTACGTAAAGAAATTACGTCGTGAGATTAAACGAGCTCAGACGAGTGAGCGCATTAAGTCGGTTTTCCTGGCTAATGTGAGTCATGCTTTGCGTACACCTCTGAATGCCATTATAGGCTTTAGCGACGTGATACTGATGGATAAGCAGGGCGATATGAATCGCGAAGAGATAAAAGAGGTAGCTACGCATATTAACGAAAATGGTCAGCAGCTTTTTTATTTTATTTCGCAATTGCTTGAACTGTCGAACTTTGAAAGCAGTGTGCTTTCATTCACTATGATAGAGGTGAATCTGGCAGAGATGATGGCGTCGTATCGCAGAGAGGTGCTGCATGTGGTGAATTCGGGGGTGAGTGTGCTTGTAAGGTCGGATCTGTCGCCTCATTGTAAGGCAAGGCTTGATACAAACTTAATGCATCAGCTGATGATGAACCTGCTGAATAATGCCGCCCATCGTACCAAAAAAGGTTGCATAACCCTTAATTACGGGTATGAGCGTAGAGGACTCAGAGTCGTTATTACAGATACGGGTGAGTGTATGCCTAAGGAAGTCCTTGATGGCTCGTATTCAGTGTTGCAGAATGAGGACTCGCTCACTTTGTCGAATCGTACTAACGAACTTGGACTTTCTATCTGCAAATCAATTGTTGAAGCGTTGGGTGGAGAGATGTCAATCACATCAGAACCAGATAAAGGAACTACAGCCTCTATATGGTTCGGCTGTAGAATGCGCCACAAGTATCAGGATTTATAAAAGAAGAATAATCCCCGCCAAGCTGGCGGGGATTTATTTTAAATTTCAAAATCCAGACAGGCACGCTGAACAGTGTAAGGACGAACTTTGTTGTTGGCCACAGCCACGTGGTCGGGATGAATAGCGTACCCCTTCAAGGCCTCTGGTGATTCGAGGGTGCTGTCAAGCATCACGTCAGCATTTGATGAGGCCAAACGGCCGTCAATATGAACTTTGACGTCGAGCAGACCGGGAACCTTGCCTACGAGCCCTTCGAGGCCAGCTTTGATGCCAGCCTTAACGCTGGCTTTTTCTTCTTCAGAAAGTTCTGGATTGAGCGTCCAGAGAATGATGTGCTTAACCATAATTATTTTATTGTTTGATATATATAATGGTGCAAAAATAGGTAAAATAATTGGGCTAACAAAGATTTTATGGCAAAAACAGCCCCAATTAGCAAAAAAAAACGTAACTTTGCCCCGAATAACCCCAAACCAATAAAAGATGGCAACAACACCAACTCCCCATATAGGGGCTAAGTTCGGCGAGATAGCCGAAACGGTAATTATGGCTGGCGATCCGCTAAGAGCCAAGTTCATGGCAGAAAGATATCTCGACACTCCTGTGGAGTTTAACCACGTCAGAGGCATGTTGGGATATACAGGCACATACAAGGGTAAGCGTGTGAGTGTGATGGGGCATGGTATGGGTATGCCTTCTATTGGCATCTATACCTACGAACTCTACAATTTTTACGGCGTGAAGACTATCATTCGTGTTGGTTCTGCAGGTTCTATCTCATATGATCTGCATATAGGCGACATAGCTATTGCCATGGGCGCTTGTACCAACTCGAACTATGTGAACCAGTACGGACTGCCTGGGTTATATGCCCCGATAGCTACGTTTGAACTGGTGAGAGACGCTGCTGAGGCCTGTGAGCGCTTTGGTTATAACTATAAAGTAGGAAATGTGTTCTCTTCAGATAACTTTTATGGCGAAAATCCGCAGAATGAGAAATGGATGAATATGGGCGTGCTGGCCGTAGAGATGGAGATTGCTGCCCTTTATATGAATGCAGCCCGTTCGGGCAACAGGGCGCTGGGAATCTGCACCATATCAGACCATATACTGACGGGTGAGGCAACTACGGCTGAGGAGCGACAGACCACATTTACCCACATGATGGATGTGGCATTTTCATTGATATAAATAAAACAACTATTATTGAATGGCAACAGTTGATGATAAGAAAGTAATCTTCTCGATGGTCGGTGTAAGCAAGACCATCCAGCAGAATCAGAAACAAGTATTAAAGAACATCTACCTGAGTTTCTTCTATGGCGCGAAAATCGGTATCATCGGATTGAATGGTGCTGGTAAGTCTACGCTTATGAAGATTATAGCCGGACTTGACGATAAGTTTCAGGGACAGGTGGTGTGGAGTCCCGGCTACTCGGTGGGCTATCTGCCACAGGATCCGCCTCTGAACGAGGAGAAGACTGTAAAGGAGAACGTGATGGAAGGTGTTCAGCACGTATACGACGCATTAGCCGAATATGACGAGATTAATGTGAAATTCGGATTGCCAGAGTATTACGAGGATGCCGACAAGATGGATAAGCTGATGCAGCGGCAGGCTGAACTTCAGGACATTATTGATGCTACCGATGCTTGGAATATGGACTCAAAGTTGGATCGTGCGATGGCCGCTCTGAACTGTCCGCCAGGTGATTGGAGCGTGAAGACGCTCTCAGGTGGTGAACGCCGTCGTGTGGCCTTATGCCGTCTGTTGTTGCAGAAACCCGACGTGCTGCTGCTCGACGAGCCTACCAACCATCTTGACGCTGAGAGCATAGACTGGCTGGAGCAGCATTTGCAGCAATATGAAGGAACAGTGATTGCCGTAACTCACGACCGTTATTTCCTCGATGATGTAGCTGAATGGATTTTAGAGCTGGATCGCGGCGAGGGCATTCCCTGGAAAGGCAATTACTCAAGTTGGTTGGAACAAAAGAGTCAGCGATTGGCTCAGGAAGAAAAACAGGCATCTAAGCGCCGTAAGACGCTGGAGCGTGAGTTAGAGTGGGTACGTATGGCTCCGAAAGCCCGCCAGGCTAAGGGTAAGGCTCGTTTGAACTCATACGATAAGATGTTGAATGAGGAGCAGAAACAAAAAGAAGAGAAGCTGGAGATTTTCATACCCAATGGTCCACGTTTGGGTAATAAGGTGATTGTTGCAGAACATGTAGCGAAGTCATTCCCTGAAAAAGAACTGTTCAAGGATCTGAATTTCGTATTACCTCCTAATGGAATTGTGGGTGTGATAGGTCCTAATGGCGCTGGTAAGACAACATTGTTCCGACTGATAATGGGTTTAGACAAAGCTGATGCGGGAACCTTCGATGTGGGCGAGACAGTGAAGTTGTCATACGTAGACCAACAGCACAAGGATATCGATCCGAACAAGTCGGTATATGAGGTGGTAAGCGGTGGAAACGAGAGCATCCGCATGGGTGGCAAAGATGTGAATGTACGTGCCTACCTGTCGCGCTTCAACTTCAGCGGAGCCGACCAAGAGAAAAAGTGCGGTGTACTCTCTGGTGGTGAACGTAACCGCCTGCATCTGGCTATTGCACTAAAACAGGAAGGTAATGTTCTGCTTTTAGATGAGCCGACTAACGACATTGACGTCAACACGTTACGAGCTTTAGAGGAAGGTCTTGAGGCTTTTGCTGGCTGTGCTGTTGTCATTAGTCACGACCGTTGGTTCTTGGATCGTATCTGTACACATATACTGGCCTTTGAGGGTGAAGGAAAAGTATTTTACTTTGAAGGAAACTACAGCGATTATGAGAGTAATAAGGCTCAGCGCCTTGGACTTGAAGAGCCTAAGCGTGCCCGTTATCGCAAGTTGATGGAAGAATAAGAACTAAATTAATGAGAGCATGAAACGGAGATGGGGTGTGGTGCTCTTGAGTGGCTTGCTTGTGGCCTCCTGTGGTGATGGAAACAGGCAGTTGTCTGAGGCAGAGAAATCGGCCTTTGGTACTTATGTGGATAGTTTGGACAGCGATGTGCAGGGAACATGGTTCACCCGTATGGGTATGGCAGATGAGGCCGACTCGATGTTGATATACCTGCGCCGCGAACTGCCTCAGAACGGACTTGATACTACTGCTTTCTTCGTGCCCCAGATAACTGAGGATATGGCTATCGTCAAGACGCTGGCATTCGATTCGATAGGACAGAGCATCAACGAGGTATTAAAACGGCTCGATGATCATCTGACCCAGGCATACGTTAGCTATACAACGGGATTGAGGTATGGATTCATGCAACCAGACAAAGTGTTGAACCGACTGGATAACAAGGTGGGGGGTGAAGGCTTTGCCAGACTGTTTGATTACGAAGTGAAGGCTGCAGATGATACTGAGGCACGGCAGAAACTGGCCACAGGTGAACGTATGGCATACCTGAAGGCTTCGCAGAGCGATAACTACGTCTATCTGGCGTTGAAGAATCAGTTGGCAAAGACAACAGACAAGCTTGAGCGCAGGAAGATAGCCATCAACATGGAACGATGCCGCTGGCAGATGAAACACCCTGAGAGGCAGGAGAAATGTGTGTTAGTAAATATTGCAGCGCAGCATTTGTGGGCTGTTGGTGGCGATTCGGTTCTTGATATGAAGATATGTTGTGGCGCATTTGCTACGAAGACACCATTGCTGCATAGTGCCATTAGTCATATACAGGTGAACCCCGAATGGGTAATACCTTTCAATATCATCAAGACCGACGTGGCTCATCATAGCGGCGACTCGGTGTATTTCGCCCGTAACAAATACACGATTGTTGAACGTGAGTCGAATGATACGCTGAATGCTGCCAACGTCAGTAAGGAGAAACTATTGTCTGGCAATGTGAGAGTGGTGCAGAAGGGGGGCGCAGGCAACTCGCTTGGAAGGATCGTGTTCCGTTTCCCCAATAACTTCTCAGTGTATCTTCACGACACAAATAACCGTGGTGCATTCCAGCGCGACAAACGAACGCTGTCGCATGGCTGTGTAAGAATACAGAAGCCATTTGATATGGCATGTTTCCTGTTGCCTGAGCTCGACGAGTGGACGAAAGACAAGTTGAGGCTGTCAATGGATCTCAGACCAGAGACAGAGCAGGGTAGGACTTATCTGAGTGCTCATGCCGGTGAGCCTGTCAGACTTGTCAAGTATCTGGATGTGAGTCCGAAAGTGCCTGTATATATTGTATATTATACAGCCTATCCCAACCCCGCCACGGGTAAGGTAGAATTGTGGCCGGATATTTATAAATATGATGAGGCGATAGAAAAAGAGATAGGAACATTCTTAATAAAATAAAACTTAAATTATTATTAACTTACCAACATGAAGAAATTTTTTGTTATTGGTATGCTGTTCTCGGCTGTGATGGTTCAAGCCCAGACAGCAAGGAAGTTTACGCTCGACCTGACAGAAGACGGAAAGGCGCAGATGGTGTGTTTCTTGCCTGAGACGTCTTGTGGCAAAGCTATAGTAGGTGTGCCAGGTGGTGGCTATTCGGTACTTTCAAATACCCATGAGGGCACGATGGCATCGGATTGGCTGAACCAACAGGGTATTGCCTATTTCGTGGTGAACTATCGTTTGCCGGAGGGCGATCGCATGAAGCCTATGAGCGATGTGATGAATGGTATCCGCACTGTTCGCGACTCAGCCAAGGTGTGGGGCATTAATCCAAATGATGTGGGTATCATGGGCTTCTCGGCTGGCGGTCATCTGGCCTCGGTTGTCTCTACGCATGCCGACTTCGATGCTCGTCCAAACTTCTCAATTCTGTTCTATCCGGTTATTTCTATGGATCAGAGGGTGAGCCATAAGTGGTCGTGCATCAATTTCTTGGGCGAGGAGGGGCTGAAGGATCCCGCGTTAGTACGTGATTTCTCGACCATGAACGCTGTACGTCGCCACCTGACTCCTCCTGCATTGATTATCTCAGCCAGCGATGACCGTCTGGTACCGTTTGTTACCAATGGCTTGGAGTATTATAAGGCGATGCGTCTGGCTGGTAACGATTGCGCCATGTATGTATATCCTACAGGCGATCATGGTTTCGGCTTTGGACCTTGGTTCAAATATCACGACCAGTTACTGACGGATATCGGTAATTGGCTGAAAGCTCATCAGGCCCCGAAGGAGGATGCTGTCCGTGTGGCTTGTATTGGTAATAGCATTACCGACGGCCATGGTATTGATATGGCCACGGCTTACGGATATCCCGCTTTGTTGCAGAAGAAACTGGGTAGCGACTACTGGGTGAAGAATTTCGGTGTGAGCGCCCGTACTATGCTGAATAAGGGTGACTATCCCTATATGAATGAGTTGGCATGGAAAGATGCGCTTGCCTTTAAGCCTGATATCGTGGTGATAAAGTTGGGAACCAATGATTCGAAAGGCCGTAACTGGCTGTTTGGCGCTGAGTTCCGTCAGGATTTGGAGCAAATGATTACTACCTTACGTCCAGACCTGTTGCAACCTGCCAAGAAGAAAGGTAAGAAAGCAGCTGCCACAGTTCCTGCAAAGCCTCAGATATTCCTCTGTACACCCATCAAGGCAGAGAAGACAACCTGGGATATCAACGACTCCATTATTGTTAATGGCGTGATTCCTGTTCAGCAGGAGGTTGCCAAAAAGTATGGATTGAATGTCATCGACCTGCACACGCTGTTTGAAGGTGGCGAGAAGCTGATGATGACAGATGGTATTCATCCTAATGGTCAGGGTGCTGATAAGATGGCTCAGATTATTGCTGATGCTTTGAAACAGTAAAATCAAAGAAGGTATGAATAAATTAAAGCCGCTGACCTCTCAGCGGCTTTTTGTTTCTATGGGATGCTAATCTTGTAAGAATTTCATAATTGCTTGGTTGAATTCCTGAGGATGTTGGTTTGCAATGAAATGACTGCCTTTAAGGATTACCAGCGTGGCGTCAGGAATGTTTTCTGCTATCAGTCTTGTGTGCTCATCTTTTATCATGTCGTTAGTGCCCGCAATGACCAATGTTCTGGCTTGTATTCCTTTCAGTTCCTGAGGCGATATGTTCGGATCATTCACCATCAGCCCTAATAATTCGGCTTTTAGTTTTGCAGAACGGCGCCAACGGGCGAACACTCGGGCAATTCTATATCCTATCTCAATGGGGATTTGTATGCTTCTTTTTACGCCGTTAGTATTCAGATTGGCACCATTGAGTATCAGTCGGCTGATACGGTCGGGATGTTGTATAGCAAATACCATGGCGATATTGCCACCATCAGAGAATCCGAGCAGATGGGCTTTCTCAATCTGGTGTTTGTCCATAAATCCCAGCAGGTCTTCTGCGAATTGCCGAATGGTAAAAGGTTTGTCTCCTCTTGGCGTTTGACCGTGCCCTCTGGTGTCTATTGCATACACATGATATGATTTGGCAAACTCATCTATCTGCCCTTGGAAATAATCGCAGTTCTCTCCATTCCCGTGAAGAAGAATCAAAGGAACCCCTTCACCTTTCTCTATATAGAAATGTTCAATGTCCATTATCATGGTGGCAAAGTTAAGTATTAATTCGGAATATTCAGCAATATCTGTGTAGAATTGAAGAAAAAAATTGTTATTTGTTGCTGAATTAAAATAAAAACATTAATTTTGCCCACGCAATTTCCTCAATAAGGGGGATTGTGGTGTAAAGAATTGTATATATGAAAAAAATACTTTTGTTTGTATTGCCTTTCTTCTTTGTGTCATGCGACAAGGATAGTAACAATAATAACGGCAATAATAATGATGAAGAACGGGTTGTAAATGCCGACGAGCTCCTTGATGAAGTGCTTCACAACAGTTTCGATGGTATCGTCAATGTACATAAGGACAGCAAGACCTATACATATCTGCTTGAGTTGGCAGAAGAGGCTATAGCCCAGTCGAAGGGGAAAAGTAGTTGCGGTTTGCCCCTGCTTTATAAGGAAGAGAATTTCCCGACAGCATATAACTACTATACAGACAAGCAAGCAGACAAGATAGATGTATATAAGACGATGATTGGCTGGCTCGCTGCCATGCAGTTGTCGGAAATCAATCCGTCCAAGCGCAATCTGCTATATCAGACAGGATATGAGGCTGGCGACTTTACCATGGATAGTAATATTTATGGCTATAGCTTCAATTCAGATCCTAATGTGGCGCGCCTTGTGGCAAGTGCCATCTATGCAGCTATGCACACCACAGAGAAACCTGATATCGAAGCCATGAGGGCTGAGGTAGGTGGCAGCAAGTATCAGAAGACGCTGGCAGAGACGCTCAAGGAAGAGTCGCGCGACCACGTTACCGACGATGCTTTTTACGTAGAGCTCCGCAAGTTTATGGCGAGTGCGCCTGGCCCTTATGCCCCTCAGTTCGCTGATCGTAATAGGATAAATCCGGAAATTGCCGATGAGAAAGCCTCCAATGGCTGTCTGAAGGTTGATATGGAAATCTATAACAACATTGTGAGCAAGTTCAACTTGCCAGACCAGAGAGCTGTACAGGCTATTGCTGACGAAGATAATGATGTTCACCATATCTTCGGAGCAGATAAGAAGAATGTTGGCGGTAAGTATAGCTTCAATGCAGTATTCGGAGCTTCAACCATAGGTGAGACCATCAGTCCCGAAGGAAAGATAGCCGCACTCATTCTGCTATTACAAAAGGCAGGCAACACGGCAAGAGGCATACTTCAACATGCGACAGCCTCACTTGGTCATTATGAATATGGCAGATTAAGGCCTGGCTGTTCTGAGGCGCAGCAGGGACTGCGCAAGTCGTATACTGACGACAGATATAACGTGCTGACGAGTTTTGTCATTGAGGATAATGATGGTCATAAGGCATCGTATGATGTAGGTGACATAGAGGTCTGCTATTATGATGAGAATGGCAAATGGACGAATGCTGATGTGCAGTCGCCAGAGCAATATGAGGATATGTCCAAGGACCTGTTGTATGCAAACTCCTATCCCAGTGGTCATGCTGCAGGAATATGGTCAGCTGCTATGACCATGATAGAACTCTATCCACAGAAAGCCGATCTGATTATGAGGGCAGCCAATGATTTTGCTGTGTCAAGAACCATTGCTCGATATCATTGGAACAGCGATATCATTCAAGGCAGAATCATTGGCAGTGTTATGAATCCTGTATGTCATGCAACGTCCGACTACAGCACTCTGCTCGAAGCTGCCAGAGCAGAACGGTAAACTATCATAGTGCAGCCATTACAATTAAAAAGGGAGCAGTATAGCAAAGTGTATACTGCTCTCTTCTTTTATGTCAGCTGATCTACTGTACTACAGAGGGGAGGCTTTTAAGACCTTTTAAATTGGTCGGAGTGGCCTCTGTGATGCTGATGGCGTAGCCGCCACCGGGAACAGCTGTCAAACGTAGTGCCGACTTAGCTGTTACAACACCTTTCTTGATGATATATGCTTGAGGATTGGTCTTGTAGTTGGCATCCTTCTTATCTGCATAGACTGTGGCGATATACTTCTTACCAGCATCGAGGAAGTTGAATTTCAGGTTCGATGTGTGTGCCTTCTCACCTGCAACGCATCCTACGAACCAGTTACCAGTACCCTTGGCACGGCGGGCTGCAGTGATGTACTCCATGGGCTCTGCCTCGAGGTATATACTTTCGTCCCAATCAGTAGCTACGTCTTTGATGAACTGGAAAGCATCCATGTGCTTCTGGTAGTTCTCGGGGAAGTCGGCAGCCATCTGTAGCGGACTATACATGGTGACGTAGAGGGCGAGCTGTCCGCAAATGGTGGAATTGCAGTGTGAACCGCTGGTTACGTCCATCTCGAAGATACCTGGTGTGTAGTCCATCGGGCCTCCTTGTAGACGGGTGAAGGGCAGAATGGCTGTATGACCGGGCTTCGTTCCTCCGAAGGCCTGATATTCTGTGCCTCGTGCACTCTCATTACCAATCAGGTTTGGCCATGTGCGGCAGAGTCCTGTTGGACGTACGGCCTCATGGGCGTTCACCATCACGTGGAAGTCGGCAGCGCGCTCAATGGCGTGTTGGTAGTGGTTAATTTCCAACTGGCTATAGTGATGCTCACCGCGTGGGATGATGTCGCCTACATAGCCACTTTTCACGGCGTCGTAACCATATTTGTTCATCAGTTTGTAGGCCTCATCCATGTGTTTTTCGTAGTTCATCACTGACGATGATGTCTCGTGGTGCATGATGAGGCGAATGCCTTTCGAATGAGCATAGTCGTTGAGTGCCTTGATGTCGAAGTCGGGGTATGGGGTTACGAAGTCGAACACCATCTCTTTCGAGTTGCCGCTCCAGTCTTCCCATCCGATGTTCCATCCCTCAACCAGCACGGCATCGAAACCATGTTCGGCTGCAAAGTCGATATAGCGGCGCACATTGGCGTTATTTGCAGAGTGACGTCCTGAGGGACGGGCTTTGCTATAGTCGGTCTGACCGAGTTTCACTGAGGGATACTGTTTGGTGTAAGCCCAGTCGCCCTTGCCAGAAATCATCTCCCACCATACGCCCATGTATTTTGTCGTGTGAATCCAGCTGGTATCCTTGATTTTGCAAGGCTCATTGAGGTTCAAAATGAGGTTAGATGCAAGAATTTTACGGGCATCGTCGGTGATCTGGATAGTTCTCCAAGGTGTGTTGAAGGGTGTCTGCAGAAATCCTTTGGCACCTATGGCATCGGGTGTCAGCCACGACTCGAACGTCATTGTTTTGTCATCTAAGTTGAGATGCATGGCGGGATAATTAATGAGCGCAGCCTCATGGAGATTCAGGTAGAGTCCATCGTCGGTCTTCAGTTGAAGCGAGGTCTGCACGCCCGTCTCTGAGAATACAGTTTGTGAGAGGTTTCCGCTAACAGCACCGCGCAGGTGGCTTCGTATTTCGCTCAGTCGTGAGCGGGTGTACTCGTACTCCTGAGTGTCATAGTCGCCGGGAATCCACCATGCAGTGTGATTACCTGTCATGGCAAACTGCGTGTGTTCCTCTTTTACCACGAAATAGTTCAGACGTCCTTCCTGTGGAAACTCATAGCGCAGCCCCACACCATCGTCGTATACGCGGAAACGGATGTTCATACGACGATCGGTCTTTGTCTGGTCTAGTTTCACCAGCAGTTCGTTGTAATGATTGCGTATGTCACGGCTCTCGCCCCATACAGGCTGCCAGGTTTCATCGAAAGAGTCTGTTTCAGTGGAGATGATCGAGAATCCATCCATCAGATTCTCGGCGTCGCGCAGTTCAAAGCCTAAATGGCTCGTCTTCACGACAGGTTGACTTTTGTAACTGATTTTGTACGCTGGTACGCCGTCATTCTCTAACTGGAAGTCCAGTTTGATATTGCCGTCGGGCGAAAAGATGGTCTGCGCCTGAGCCGTTACTGCGCTGAGTAGATATATACAGGCGCTTACCATGTTGTTCTTAAAGATTTGTATCATAATAGAATTATGTTTGTTGATTTAATTATATTTAAGTCTTGTTGCCAATGCCGTTGTCGTCATCTTTTCAATCACCTAAGAATGTGGTCGACATGGTCCAGTTGCGCAAGTCGAAAGTCAGACGGTATTTACCCGCCTCAACAATCTTCCATTTGTCATCAGGATCCCCGGCATGCATGGCAAAGCCTGCTGCGTTGATAGCTGTCCGACTAATCTCCGTTCCATTCACGGTAGGACGGATAAAAGGAGCCCCCCAGTCACCGGTGCTGAGACACAGTTTCATTTCACCAGTGTTAAGTTGTCCTTCCCATTGGAATACGAGGGGATCGTCAGCAGTCGCCTCCAAAGCCGTGGGGTTCCCGATATCCCAACCTGCGGGCGTAGCATCTCCAACCATATATAATGTTGATGTTTTGATGGGCAGATTGCCATCGATAATGATGAGATCCTTCTCACCGTCGCAGCTGGTCATACCGATTGTCAGTACCATTAAGACCAGTGCGGAAAATAAACGATTCAGTTTCATATAACTCTACTTTATTTACTCTTACTTATTATAGCCTGGATTCTGAACCAGATTGAGATTAGCGTTCAGAATAGTACGCATAATGGGGAATATCTCCGTATGTTTGTCTGCATCGGCGCTCTTATCCCACCATGTACTATTAGAGAATTTCCCATAGCGTATGAGATCCACTCGGCGACGGCTCTCTGCGAAGAATTCACGTCCCCATTCGTCGAGCATCTCATTCATGTCGAGTATAGCAGATCCCTCCGGTGCGTAAAGTGCCTGTGCCTGTTTGTCGGCAGGGTAGTTGCGTCTGCGTACGCTGTTGAGCAGTCGTGCGGCTTCTGCCGTCTGACCTTGGCGCAACTTACATTCTGCCAGTGAGTAGATGATTTCTGGCAAACGAATCTCCGTATAGTCGCTCTCCATCTGGTGGGTATCCTCATCGCTGTAGAATGGGTATTTGGCGAAATGCCAGCCCGAGTTATGGTCGCCGTCGCGTAGCGTGCTGCTGCTCTCTGTCAGCCATTGGTTGGGGGCCATGCCTTGGAACTTGCCTACTGCATCGCGGATGTAGAGTTCATAATCCACCTCTGGTGCCTTGACACGCTTGGTTGCTCCCGACTCGTCGGTATATTCCAGAGAGCCGAAGAAGAACATACCCTCACGTCGACTGTCTCCAAGGTTCTTGTATAGCTTCAGACGCAGGTCACCGTCATATTTACGGAACTTCTGGATAGGCATGCCCAGTTCAAAGTTCAGCAGTTTCCCATTGGGCGCATAGCTGGGTGAGGCAGCATACTTCGTATTGTGTAATCCACCCTTGCTTCTTGAGTCGTTCAAATAGTGATGAACCTGCGATGGCGTTGTCCACCAATAGGTGTCTCCCTGATAGTGCCAGTAGCTATAGCCAGGTGCTGCAGGGAAGCCGAAGATGACCTCGTCGCACTCGTCGTTGTTCCAGTCGAAGGCAGCATCCCAACGGTCGGCCACCTGATACTTGCCATATTTCCCGTCAAGAACCTCTTGGGCTATTTGGGCACACTCCGTATAGTGTTCCTCGCCGATATATACCTGTGCGTTCAGATAGAGTCGTACCAGCAGGGCTGCTGCACCGGCCTTGGTCCATTGTCCCTGTATGGTGCCGTTACCACCGCCCAGTGATGTCTTCTCGGCCAGTAGTGGCAGGCATTCTTTCAGTTCACTCTCGATGAAGTCGTAGATGACACGGGGCTCCACTTGTGTCTCGGTGTTCTTGCTAATGTCGTTAAAACTGACGGCCAGAGGAACATGACGGAATGCGTCGAGCAGACGTATGTAGAACCATGCTCTCAGTACACGGCACTGTGCCTTTAGGTTATCGAACTCTGCTGTAGAGAATCCGAATTTTGAGGCATCGAGCTTTTCGAGGTCTTCTATCACATAGTTACACTGCATGATGCCTTGAAAACAGCCGTTCCATTCTGTTTCTGCGTCGCCAGCATCTTCTACGTCCCACTGATGGTAGTGCAGACGGCGCCATCTGCCACCGTCGTCCCACCAACCGTCTCGGGTGGGGGTGATAAGCTGGTCGGCACTCAGTTCATTAAGCACATGCCGGCTCTGTATGCTCCAGAAAGCATGTTCGAAAGGACGGAATGTTGCACGTACCACGTCGTTTTTCGTGTTGTAGTAGTTCTGTGTTCCCACCTGGTCGTAGAGTGTCTCGTCCAGATTGGTGCAGCCTGTCAATGCGGTCATACCGATGGCTGCGGCAAATATATAATGTATGGGTTTCATTGTATTCTTAGTTTACAAGTTATTCATCACTTTTCACTATTTATTGTTCGCTCTTCGTTTTAGAAATCCACCTGTAAGCCAACGATAAGCTGACGTGTTGAGGGGAAGTAAGTACGCGAGCCGTTGGCACCGGGGGTGAGGCCGTTAACCTGATAGGTCGATGGATCTACACCGCTGAACTTGGTAAGTGTGATAAGGTTCTTACCCGTAGCGTAGAGACGGATACGATCTAAGAATCTCCAATTCTTCGGGTAGAATGTGTAGCCTATGGTTGCCATGTCGAGTTTCAGGTAGTCGCCACGCTCCAGGAAGTAGTCACAAACCACGGGGTTGACTGTTGGGGCTATTGCAAAGTTCTTATCGTATGCCTTTTTCAGGTGATTGCCGGTGAAGTTTCGGGTACCATAGTAGAAATCATGAATGTTGAAAATGTCGTAGAAGAATGCACCGCGGAAGAACAGCGTGAGATCGAAGTTGCGATAGCGGAAGCTGTGGGTCATCGACATGGTGAACTTAGGCATACCGTTGCCTACATTCTGGCGGTCACCATCGTTAGCCTGTGAGGCGCGGATAATGTCACCATCCTTGTCGTATACCAGCCACTCGCCATCCGAGTTATGACCGGCATATTTCCACATATAGAAGTTTCCCAGCGACTTTCCCTTTTCAATGCGTTGCAGATTATAATATGGATAGGGGGCTTCTGTGCCACACACGTCATAGTAGTCCTGTCCCACAAACTCGGAATTGCTGAAGTCAACAAACTTGTTGTTCATAGTGCTGCCGATGACGTTGATGTCGTAGTTGAAGTTCTTGGTCTTGACTGCCTGGAAATTCAGGTCGAGCTCGAAACCGGTATTCTTCATCGTACCCACATTTACAAACGTCTCTGCATGCAGATAGGGTGGTACTGATACTCTATAATTACCCAGCAGATCTTGCTGACGTCGGCTGAAATAGTTGAACGAGCCATATACACGGCCGTTCAGCAGCGTAAAGTCGATACCGATGTTCCAGTTCTTACCTTTCTCCCATTTCAGGTCGGGGTTTACATTCTTCGATGGGCCCCATACCTGGAAGTACTTACCGTTGTAATAGTAGTAGCCGAAACCCGCCATCGTGTTCAATGACAGATAACTGCCGAAATCCTGATTACCTGTCACACCAAAGTCTGCGCGCAGTTTCAGATCGTCAATCCATGTCATATTCTCCATGAACTTCTCTGAAGAGATTCGCCAGCCGGCAGATACTGCGGGGAAGTTACCCCATTTGTTGTCGGCACCGAACTTTGAAGACCCCTCATGACGCAGCGATGCAGTGAAGAGGTATTTTCCGTCGTAATCATAGCTCACGCGTCCCAGGAATGCTATCAGTTTCGAGTCGTTTTTGTAACTTCCCATCAGCACTTCACCTTCTTCCTTTGCGTATTCACCCGAGCCAAGGTTGTCGGGACCGAGACCGTCGTTGGGGAAGTCTTTGTTTTCTGCATTGAAGCCAGAATACCGTGAGTACTGATAACTGTAGCCAGCCATTCCTTTTACGTGGTGTTTGCCAAAGCTGCCTGTATAGTTGGTCAGCCACTCTAACACATACTGGCTTTCCTTCTTGTAAGAGCGATTTGCTTCGCCCTCGCGACCATTGTTGATGGCTTGCGTACTGGTTGACGGACGGAACCAGCTGTTATTATTGTCATATTGGTGGTCGGCAAACATCAGCTGCGTGGTCAGTGTTTGGTTGCCCTGATTGTTCTTGAGGAAGAGCGGCAGGATATTCAGTTTCACGGTGGCATCCCAGTCAAGAAGCTTGGTATCGCCGTGATCCGTCTCTAAGCGTTGACGCTCTATGGGGTTACTGCCCACCACCTGTCCTTGGAAATTATAATAGCGTATAGGGTCATTAGGATCCATAATTGGTGTGGTGGGGTTGGCCTCGATGGCATCTTTGAATACACCCCAGTCGGCCTGGTCACGATAGATGATGCGTGGTGCGATGTTTGCCGTGAAGGTCAGCAGTCCGCCCTTTGAGGTGTGCATGATAGCTGCTCGTGCACCATATTCCTCACGACCGGAACGCAGGTCAATACCATGTGCTTTACGGTAGTCGGCGCTCACACGATAGTTACTCTTGTCGTTGCCACCGCTCAGGGTCAGCGTGTGTTGCTGCGTAAAACCGGTACGACTCACCTCATCCAGCCAGTCTACGTTACCGCCTAAGTCAACGCCAGTATCGCCATTTTCGAGGCGTACCTTGCGGTAGTCCTCTGCGTTCATCATATCCAGTTCCTTATTGATAAAGTCCCACGACAACTGGGAAGAGTAGGTGGCATGTGCCTGTCCGTCCTTGCTGCCCTTCTTGGTAGTCACAACGATAACACCGTTAGAACCGCGTGTACCATAAATGGCAGATGCGGCACCGTCTTTCAAGATGTCGAACGACGCGATGTCGTTGGGGTTAATGTTGGTCAGGTTGCCGCCAGGCACACCATCGATAACGATGAGTGGCCCCAGGCCTGCCGAACGCGAGCTGACACCGCGAATCTGGATGCTTGCCTGATTGTTGGGGTCGCCGGCACCAGTGTTTGTAATAGACACACCAGGCACTTTGCCTTGAATCATCATCGAAGGGTCGAGCGAACTCACTGTGAGGAAGTTTTCTTCGCCCACATGCGAGATGGCCGATGTCAGCTCCTTCTTGTCCATTGTTCCATAACCGACAACCACCACTTCGCTAAGCACCTGATGGTCGTCTGCCAACACGATTTCCATGTTGCTTTTACCATTTACCGCTACCTCCTGTGTGACGTAGCCGATATAAGAGAAAACAAGAGTGGCTTTAGAGGAAACGTTTAGTGAGAACTTACCGTCAAAGTCGGTAACGGTTCCGTTGTTCGTTCCCTTTTGCATGACTGTGGCACCAATCACGGACTCACCCGTTTGGTCCTTTACGACACCCTGCACCATGATGTCCTGGGCAAGGATGCTTAATGGCATCAGCAGCGCAAGCAGACTGATCATCAAGCGTCTGTTCAGAGGCTCTTTGCATACAGAGCGGCTTCTGTTGTCGTCGAATGTATTCATTTTGCTCATAATTAAAATTGTTTTAAGTTTAGAATGATTATTAAATTTTGCGGCAAAGGTACATATATAATTCTATGATTGTTCCTTTCAGTAAACCAGTAGTAAACATCTGGAAAAATGTCTTTTGATTATTGTTCTGATAATCTGACACTTATAATAAATATTAAAAATGTCTAGGTAAAATTGGCCTATTTGATTTATATTCGTACTTTTGCCGCCAAAACCAAAAGAGTATGCTCAGATTCTATATAGTCTCACTATTTCTGTCGCTGTCTCTGACATCGATGGCAGGCACAGAACTGTTACTTCATGAGCTTGATGCAACAATAGCTCAGAGAGCCCAGTATATCCGCGAAAAAGAAGGGCGCATCAACAACCTGAAAGATAAGTTAGCGAAGGAGCGTGACAACACAGCCGTCTTGAAGATAATCGACGACCTGTATAATGAGTATCATGTGTTCAAATTCGATTCGGCCATGTACTATGCCGATTGGGGACTGACACTTGCCAACATGCACGGCAATGCTTATTATACCAAGCTGTTCACAATCTATCGGGCAGAGATCCTTGCTATCGGTGGATTGTATTCTGAGGCAACTGAGTGCTTGGCTCCTCTTGACACACGCGACATGGAGCGTCAGATGCTTTTCAAGTTCTATATGGTGATTTCTAAGGTCTACTCCTATTGGTCGTCCTACAGTCAGAACACTCCTTTTGCTGAGGTGTATTGGCAAAAGACTATGGACTATTTTGAAAAAGGTTTGGCGTATCTTGATAAGGATAATCCACTTTACGATTATTATCAGGGAGAGTACTATTCCTATCTTAATCATGATGCCATGAAAGCCCGCCAATACTATCAGACAGTCATAAAGAAGGAAAGTGACAGCTCACGCATCTATGCCATGACCAGCTATGCGCTGGCAAATAATTATTTGAATTACGAGCATGATGAGGATAAATACGAAGAGCACCTTATTCGCGCAGCCCTGGCTGATCTGCGCAGTTGTACCATGGAGGCCGTAGCTCTGCAGATACTGGCCACACGGCTGTTTGAAAAGGGAGAGAGCGAGGTGGAACGGGCTGAGCGCTATATCAGTGTGTCGATGGAGGATGCTAAGTTCTATAACAACCGCCTGCGCATTCTGGAGATTTCGCGCATCCTGCCTCAGATCACTACCACCTATCAGGCAAGGGTAGAGAAACAGAACCACCGCCTGCGTTATAGCATCATCTTCATCTCATTGTTGGTCGTGGCCATCTTGTTTACCACCTATCTTATTCTGCGTCAGAATCGCAAACTGAAAGTTCATCGTCGTCAGTTAGCCGACAGCAATGAACGACAGGCGGAGCTAAACACTCAACTGCATGAACTCAACCAGCGACTCGTCGATACCAACAAGCGGCGCGAGGGACTGGCAAGTATCTATATTGACCTCTGCGCCAAGTACATCGACAAACTGGGTAAATATCAGACGCTTGTGAAACGCAAGATTAAGGCCAATCAGACTCAGGAGCTCTTGCAGATTATCTCATCGACCCGCATCTCAGAGGAGGACGCCGCCACATTCCTCACGCGCTTCGACAAGGCATTTCTGGAACTCTATCCAACATTCGTTGATGAGTTCAATGCCTTGCTACATGTGTCCGGCCGTATTCAGCAAAAGTCGCCCCACACATTGACTACAGAATTGCGTACCTTCGCCCTTATTCGTCTTGGTGTAAAGAACACAGCCGACATTGCCGGTCTGCTTTTCCTCTCAAATCAGACCATTTACAACTGCCGCTCCGTCATAAAGAACAAAGCTATCAATAAGGAATCTTTCGACGATGATGTGATGCACCTTTGCACCGTCATCAAGGAAAATCAGAGAGATTCGAAAGAAAGATAGCCCAGACTCATTCTCAGTGTCTGGAATACAGCCGTACCGCCACCACGACGACACACGGCAACAGCTGCAGCAGGTCATTGGATAGCTTCAAGCAATTGATCGCAGATGCTTTTCATGCCACTGATAGAGGGGTGACCATTCTGCTTGTCAATATCGTGGAGTTCAATGAGCTGAACGTTATAGTGCTTGCAGATTTCGCGCATCGACTCGTTAATTGGCTCCCGCAGTTCAGAATTAAGCAACGAGTAAATAGCGGCCTCTGGATAGCGCTTCTGTAGCTTATCAAGCAGGCAGGCGAGTGCGGGACGGAAGTTCTTGCAGTCCTCCTTAGTCCAATCTGCATATTGATATTCGCCAACGGGCGAGTTTGCCCAAGCGTCGTTTGTGCCGCCAAACACAAAAATGATGTCAGGACTACCCAAGCTGTCAACACGTGCAATAAAGTTGTTACGCGAGAAGTCCATTCCGCCGTAACCTGTACCGCAGATGGTGGTTCCGCCCCATGAATTGTTTTTCTCTAACTGATAGCCTTTGGCTTTGATGTAAAGGCTCCACCAGGTCTGTTCAACTTCCACGACATCGTTTCTGTCGTTGGGGTAGAACGATGAGTAATTGGCAGGGATGATGCCTTGGAAGGTGGAATACGAGTCGCCCAGAATGGACACTTTCTTGTTTTGTGCTGAAGCGGCAATCATCGTGGCTGCCATCATTGAAAGAATGAATAGTTTCTTCATGTTAGTCTTAATATTATAATTGTGAATCACGGGTGCAAAATTACTAAATCTTTTGAAATAATGAGCATGAGTGTCTAGTTAAATAATACAAAAAAGGTTGTGGCTTTATAACCTTTTTGAGAACTTTCTGTATCTTTGCCGTCAAATTGCAGATATCCATAGAGCGACGGACCATTGACACCAATGTCGTAGGATGGACGTTTGTTGTCGATATGTTCTACCGTATTTTTGAACAACAGGGCAGAGGCCATCTTGTCGCTATCACCTCAGTTGGCGGTCTGCGGGGTGAATCGCTGGCACATCCTGGCGATATTATATAAAGCCCTTCCTTATTGCCTCTATAAAAGAATGTGATTTCTTAAGATAAGGGAATTACGGTCTCTTCCTAGCCCTGAAATATAGCATGGCCCCCTCTACGTGGAAGTCGAGAATGTCGTAATAAGGCTCCAGCCGCTTACGTACATCGTTGACTGTGTCGAAGGGTGGGGTAAACCAGCCCATGCGGGTCATGACGGTTTTAGCAAGCCAGTCGGCAGCCTTCTGTTCTCCGGCGACGTAGAAGCAGGCTAACAGTTCGCCGCCTGGCTTCAAGGTTCTCAGGATCTCCGAGTATGCCTTATCCTTGTTGGGAAACACATGCAAACCGTTCATGCAGAGCACATAATCGAACGTCTCGTCTTCGAAAGGCAGTGCGCCGACATCACCCTGCATCGTCTTGATGTTGGTGATACCAGCTCCACGGAATCTGTACTCAGCCTGCTCCAGCATATCGCGGCTATAGTCCAGACAGGTGATGTCGGCCTGTTTCATCCGTCTGTATTTCTCTGTAGTGAACACAGCAGTACCCACGGGTACGTCGAGCAACTTGATCTTCGATCGAGCCTGCTCACGCTCTGCAGAGTCGATGCGAGCACCGCTCTGCTCTCGCTCAATCGCAGCCTTGACCTTGAAATCATCGGGAATCCAATCCAGAACCCTACGGGCAATCTCGTTGTCATCCACGCCGCCCCAAAGCAACTTGAAATAAAGTTTACTCCACCACTTGCCCTGCGTGATTGCATCGTCATAGAAACTCTTACTAAACTTGTATGAGCTCTTAATCTTGTCTGCCATAATCTTTTTCATTTGTTTACAGGGTACAAAGGTACGTCACTGGTCTCGCAACTCGGTTGCAAAAATGATGGCTGACCATCACAGCCAGCCACCTCGTTCTCTCGGGGCAATCTTCACGCCCTCGTTCAGTTTCTCCAGCGTGGGGTTGGTCATCACGCTTGGGTTCTCTACAATGGTCTTACCAGCCTCGCGCAGAATGACCACCACCTGGTCGTAGATACCTTTCTATATCCTTTCCTTCGCCCAGATGCTGCTACCGATAAGTGTGGCTGCAAAGGGAATCTTATGGACTGTCCTGTTCGGATTGGCAAAAACCTGTCAGTATGGAGGTCTTACGATTCTTGGTGTGGAGGGCTACAAACGTTTGAAGAATAAGTTCAAGAAGAATGATGACCGATGAAAGGACTGCCATGGAATTTGCATGCCACTCACATCTACAAAAAAATCCCAAGGCAAATCGATATTGCCTTGGGATTTTATGATTTATTAGTGGTACTTATAGCTTCATCATGCGTTTCATCTCCAGGTTCTCATAGCCCTCTGGGCAGTGGGTAGAGAGGTAAACGGTGGGGTTCTGCTGGATGAACTCGCGAACACGGTCGAGGGTCACGCGGGCTGCCTCGATATCCTCAAATACGATGCTGAGCTTATTGGCCTTCAGGGCGGCATCGCAATAAGTCACGTCACCATGGAACATATAGAAGAGACCGTCGCTTTCAGCAATGATGATACTGTTGCCCTTGGTGTGTCCCTTTGCCTCGATATACCAAATGCCGTCAGTCACCTTCTCTGCACGTGGAAAGTTCTTATACGATTCCTTGTATTCGGCACGGATAATGTTTTCTCCTTCGAGTTTCATTGCGTCGGCATCCTCGGGTGAGATATAGACCTTGGCGTTTGGGAACTCGCTGATGCAGTCAGAGTGGTCGGGGTGCTTGTGAGTGATGAGAATCTTTGTCACCTGCTCGGGTTTGTAGCCCAGCTCGGCAAGCCCGTCCATATAGTCCTTCACCTTTTCGCCCATGTAGAGCGGAGCACCCAGCTTCTTGGCAGGAACTGACATGCCGGTCTTGAAGCCTGTGTCAACCAGTATCACTTCGTTACCTGTGTCGATGAGAAAGTTCTGCAGACTGCTGCGGTAGATGATCTGCTCGTCGAACATGTCCTTGCCTTCTTCACCGCCAAAGGCAAACGGCTGGTTCATGAAACCGCCGTCGAACATCCGGATTGCTTTGATTTCCATAATCATTTTTGTTTTGGTTAATATTTGTTCTGTGCAAATATAAAAAAAAATCCCAAAGCAATGTTATTTCGCCTTGGGATTTTATGATTTATTAGAGTTTAAGCGGGTTGAACTTCTTTCGACCTCAGTCGAGACTCGGCAGAGTTCTTGCTGAGCAAGTGGCAAAGCCGAGCGCAAGCGAATTTGGCTCTGCGCTCACTTCTTATTGCGCCAGACTTCGATGAGCATCACCCAGGTCTCCGAACAACTCCATTTCGCCGAAGTCACCACTTTCGCCCGTTTCTTCACACGTATGAAGGGTATATATCTTCCCTTCCAATCGGAAGGTCAAGATGTCATCGCCAAACGGCTGGTCTTCTGTCACGCCGTAGAGTGACAACGTGTAGTCTCGAACTTGTTCGATGTTCATAACGTCATAGTTATTTGCTCTTCAGCGATAGGCTGGCGGTGGGCAATGGGCTCTTGATACTCACGTTGACGGAGCCTTTCTTCTGCGTGCTGCGGACGACGAGGAGGGCGCGGCCTTTCCACGTCTTAGTGCGTGGTGAGGTGTAAGGCTCTGTATCCTTCAAATCGGCAGAAGCAAAGGCTAACAGGTTGCCTGCTCCCTTGACGACAGCCTCACAGTCTATTGCGGCTTCTGGTACAGGCGTTCCATCCTTGTCAACCACCTCGATGGTGATAAAGGTAAGCGACTGACCATCGGCAGCCATCACGGTGCGGTCGGGGGTAAGACACAGACGGGCTGGTTCGCCAGCAGTCTTCAGCGTCACGCTCTCGCCACCGGCCTCGGCGCGGAGAGTTCCGGCCTTATAGGGTACGGGGAATACAGCCTTGAACTCAGTTTCGCGGCTTACCCGCTTCGTGCCGATGAGTTGGTCGTTAAGATACAATTTTACTTCGGGTTGACGGGTGTAGACTTCTACTTCGACGGTTTTACCTTCCCAACCGGGCCATGTCCACGACTCCCATGTGGGCCAGACGCTCCACATCGTGGTGTGAATCTCGCCGTGGTAGCCATTGGGCTCTTTCACAGCCATGTAGAGTGGCGTGTCCTTCAGCCACAGCATCTCGCGATAGTGGCTAATGGGTTTGCGCCAACCGGTGATATCTACATCACCGCAGGGAGCGCCGTGCCATTCTGGCTGTCCGCCTTCAATCCACGACTCGCCCTCGCGCTCACCTTTATAATAGTTGCGACCGATGCCACTCTCGCCCAGATAGTCGAGGCCAGTCCACACGATATCCCCCACGACGTAGGGGAAATCGTTCACCACGGCCCAGTTACGGAAGGCATCACGCGGATAGCTCTCTGTCTGCCAGATGACACGCTTGGGGTCACGCTTATGATCAGAGGCGTGTTTGAAGATCATGTAGTTGTAGCCTGCCACGTCGAGCACCTCGGCATGCGGGTCGTAGATTTCCCAGTCGCGGTCCCAGGCGCAGAGTGCCTCGGTAACGGGGCGTGTCTTGTCATGTTCGTGAATAGCCTGTTTCATCTGTCGGGCGGTATAGACCACGCGGATGTCCTTACGCTCGATCACCTCGTTGCCTATGCTCCACGAGATGACACTCGGGTGGTTGCGGTCGCGCAGCACCATAGCGTGGATATCTTGGCGGAAGCAGGAGTCTATGACGGTCGAGTAGTCGTATGGATTCTTCTGTGTGCGCCAGCCGTCGAAGGCCTCGTCGATAACGAGCATCCCTATCGAGTCGCAAGCGTCGAGAAAGGCACGCGTCGTGGGATTGTGCGAGGTGCGGATAAGGTTGAAGCCTGCCTTCTTCATCTGACGTACTTTACGGATTTCTGCATCGTCGAAGGCCATAGCACCTAGCACACCGTCGTCGTGGTGTACGCAGGCACCATTGATGAGCATTTTTTTACCATTGAGCATAAAGCCGTTCTTTGCATCAAACGAGAAAGAGCGGATGCCGTAGCTGATATTTTTTTCGTCAATGATTTGTCTGTTCTCCTCAATAGCCACATGGGCCTGATACAGGTATGGTGTGTCGGGAGACCACAATTTAGGATTGTCCACCATGTAAAAGGCATGAAAATCTACTGCTTCTCCAGCTGCCAGTGTGATATGATTTCTTTTGCCGTTAACTATCAGTGATAATTTGCGCTGGTGGTCTGACTCGTTCACTATAGCCACATTCACATTCACCTTGGCCGAGGTTTCCGTTATCTCGTCGGTAGTGACAAAGACACCGTTCTTGGCAATGTGCAGTGTGGGCATGGTCTCCAACCACACGTGGCGGTAGATACCAGAGCCGCTATACCAGCGGCAGTTGGGCTGCTCGGAGTTATCCACCTTCACGACAACCTCGTTAGCCTGTTTTTTGTTCTTATTAATATATGGTGTCACATCCACGGTGAACGGTGTGTAGCCATAATGGTGCTGTCCTGCCTTCTGTCCGTTCACAAAGACCTCTGCCTTCTGATAGACACCTTCGAAGTGTAGCTTTACAAGTTCAGCATCAGGTGTGGCAAACGTTTTGCGGTACTCGCCTTTACCGGCCTCGAACCATCCGCCGCCGGTTCCTGTAGCACCTTTACCCGCATTGGGACCTTCGAAGATGTCCCAGTCATGCGGTAAGTCCACGGTCTGCGTTTTTCCGTTTTTGGACAAGCCAAGCGGTGAAGCCGAGCGGTGAGTAAACTGCCAGCCGAAGTCAAACAACTGTCTTTTTGTTTGTGCCGATGCCGTCATCGTCGCAACGACTAGCATCCATGTAATCATAATTTTTTTCATTTATTTATAATGCATTATTTTATGGTTTAGCTATTTCTGAATTCTATAGGTGTCATGCCGAAGTGATCCTTTACGTATTTGCCGAAGAACGAGGGATTGGGGAAACCAAGACGGTCGCATATCTGCTTCATGCTCAGGTCGGTCTGTTTCAGGTAGTAACGGATGTCCTCTAAAACATGTTCTGTAATCCACTCGTTGGCTGTCTTGCCTGAATTCTTCTTGCAGATGGTGGTCAGGTATTTGGGCGAAATGCAAAGGTCGTTAGCATAGGCCTCAACCGTGCGATGCTTCACATCGGTAGAGTGCAGCAGGTCGAGAAAACGCTGGAAGTGGCTGTCAGTCGTATGCGTTTCTTGATTGTTTGACGCCAGCATCCACTTCATGGCGCCGCAAAGACCGAGGATGGCCGAACGGAGTAGAGCCTGGATGATTTCTGTGTGATACGGATTCTCCTTGCCTCGTTCGATAGCCTGTGTGAGCATGTCGTAGAAGTGGGTGTAGAAGAGAATCTCATCTTCGTCCATCGTTACGATATGCTGGCGATGGATATACATCATGTCGTTCCAAATGCTGATTTTCTCGTTCAGGAAACTGCGCAGGATACTATTGGTAAGGAACAGACCTTTCAGGTCGAAGTCGGGACTTACCATCACATCGGTAATCATCACGTTCTGCGGGATAATGGCCACCTGATTCTTGTGAAACTCCATGTGCAAGCCATTCATCTGGGCCTGCGCCTTGCCACTGGTACAGATAACCACGGCATTCATGGCTACGTGAGCGTTACATGTTTCAGTGAACTGCTGAATACTGTCCACAATCACTATTTCGTTATCCGAATAGCCAATCTGGACGTCTTCATTGTTGGCCAATGACTGAATGGTAATCTCTTCTTGCTGTTTCATGTGGCAAAATTAATCATTATTTTGCATATTTGGTGTTTTGTATCGAGTTTTTTATGTTCTATTTCGGAACATGTGGTTTGTTTGATAATATTTGCGGTGAAATCGAACATAGATGATGACCGATATTGCATTACCTTTGCAAAAAAATGCGAAAACAGAAATTTACATTTAGTTATGAATAAGAGTATTTTAATGTTGCTTTTGGTTATTTTGGTGAGTAGCTGCACAAGTAAGAAGGAGCAGAATGCAAAGGCTCCTACGAGAGTAAAGACAGAAGTCGTATCGACAGCCATGAATGCGAGTGGTCAGACGTATGTAGGTATGGTAGAGGAGTGTGAGGCTACTGCTGTAAGCTTTACAGGCATGGGTGTTGTAAAACGCATGCTGGTAAACGAAGGACAGGCAGTGGGTCGTGGTCAGCTGATAGCCGAGATGGACGATACGCAGGCGCGTAACCTGTTAAGTGGTGCCGAGGCCCAGATGACGCAGACCAACGATGCTTTAGCACGATACAAGATGCTACATGATAACGGATCGCTCCCAGAGGTCCAATGGGTGGAGATTCAGAGCAAGGTGGCTCAGGCCAAGTCGCAGTTAGAGGTGGCTAAGAAAAATCTGGCCGATTGCCGATTGGTAGCCCCCGTAAGTGGTATCGTAGGCAAACGCTTGGTAAGTGCAGGCGAAACAGCCATGCCCTCGCAGGCAGTAGTCAGCATCCTCGATATTTCAACCGTCAAGGTAAAAGTGGCTATTCCCGAGGCCGAAATCAGTGGTATTGGTGCCAACACCTCGTCAACCATAAAGGTAGATGCTGTAAATGGCAGTTTTACGGGAGGTAGGATAGAGAAGGGGGTGCAGGCTGACGCGCTCACCCATACTTACGATATCCGCATCCATGTGGCCAATGGTGAGCGAAAGCTGCTGCCTGGTATGGTGGCCAGCGTGCAGTTTGGTAATTTTGAGAAACCCACCAAGGATATGAGTCTGCCTATAACGGCAGTTCAGCGTAAGGCCGATGGTTCGCTGTTTGTATGGACGATTGCCAACGACAGCACCGCTCACCGTGCCACCGTACGTACGGGTGAGACAATGGGCAACCGAATTGTCATCACAGATGGCATCGCTGAGGGTGGCCGCATAGTTACCGAGGGATATCAGAAACTGAGTGAAAACACCAAAGTGGTTTATTAAAATGAAGAATGTTAATTGGCTCCGATGGCCATTGGAGCATTACTCGATATCATTGCTCATCGTGGGCATATTGTTTGTAATGGGCATCTACGGCATGTATGTGATGCCGAAGGACGAATTCCCCCATGCTACCATCCGTCAGGGTGTGGTAGTGGCAGTATATCCTGGTGCCACCAGCGAGGAGGTTGAACAACAAGTGGCCCGTCCGCTGGAGCGTTATCTCTTTACTTTTGGCGAGGTGAACCGTGTAAAAACCACCACACAGAGTCAGAACGGCATGTGTATCGTGATGGTAAAACTGAATGATGACGTGAACAATAAGGACGAGGTGTGGAGCAAAATCAAACACGGACTGAACGGCTTTAAGGCCCAGTTGCCTAGTGGTGTGCTGGCTATTGTGGTGAACGATGACTTTGGCAACACTTCGGCCCTGCTCATCGCCATCGAGAGTGACCAGCGCAGTTACCGCGAACTGAAACAGTACAGCGACGACCTGAGTGACCGCTTGCGCCGCATCTCCTCTGTGGCCAACGTCAAACTGTTTGGCGAACAGAAAGAGCAGATATCGCTCTATGTCGATCGCCAGCGCCTGCAGGCCTATGGCATTGGTCAGCAGATGCTCTTCTCACGCCTACAGGCACAGGGTATCACCACCATGAGTGGTGCTATCAGTGACGACGACCAGCAGATTCCTATCCACGTTGAGGCTCAGGAGAATAGCGAAGAGGAGATTGCCAACCAGATTATCTTTTCCGACCCAGTGACGGGTAAGGTGGCCCGTGTTCGCGATGTGGCCCGTGTGGTGCGCGAGTACGAGCCTAATTCGAGTCGTATCGAGCAGGATGGACATCCCTGTGTGTTGCTCTCGATGGAGATGACACCGGGCAACAACGTGGTGCAGTATGGTCAGCAGGTTGACAAGGTGTTGAACGACTTCCGCCAGAACGAACTGCCTGAGGATGTAAAGGTTACCCGCATTGCCGACAAGCCTAAAGTGGTGGCTATGAGTGTGAGCGATTTTCTACGCGACCTACTTATCTCGATGGCTATCATCATCCTGGTGATGATGGTGCTGTTTCCCCTGCGTTCGGCCATTGTGTCGGCCATCACCATCCCTTTAAGTACCTTCGTCAGCGTGGCTATCATGTATATGATGGGCATCGAACTGAACATCGTGACGCTGGCGGCACTTATTGTGGTGTTAGGAATGATTGTCGACAACTCGATTGTGGTCATCGATGGCTATCTGGAGTACTTAGGTAAAGGCTTTAAGCCGCACGATGCAGCTATCGAGTCGGCCCGCCAGTACTTTATGCCCATGCTGCTGGCCACCATCTGTATCTGCGCCATCTTCTATCCGTTCCTCATTACGATGAAAGGCATGTTCCACGACTGTCTGGAGGATTTCCCCGTTACCATTACCATCAACCTCATGGTGTCGCTGGTACTGGCCGTTACGGTAATTCCGTTCTTAGAGACGCGTATCATTAAACCTGATAAAGTGAGCGTTAATGGAAATGTGATAACAAATTGGGTTCAAAGAACTTACGATAAGGTGCTGGATTGGACTTTTGCCCATCCATGGTTAACGATTGGTAGTGGTGTTGGCGTTATTCTGCTCTCTACGTTGATAGCTCCAACGCTGAAGATACGTCTGTTCCCATACGCCGATCGCGACCAGTTTGCGGTTGAGATTTTCTTGCCTGAGGGTAAGGGACTGGCCGAGACCGAGGTGATTGCCGACTCTGTACAACACGTGCTTGAGAAGGATGAACGCATTACAGGCATCACTGGTTTTATCGGCTGTTCATCACCCCGATTCATGGATGCCTATGCCCCCCAGATGGCTGGTAATAACTATGCCCAGTTTATCGTAAACACCAAGAGCGATAAGGCTACACTCGACCTCTTGGCCCAGTATCAGCCACAGCTTAGTGAGGCGTTCCCCAATGCCTATGTCAAGTTCAAAC
The DNA here is from genome assembly GCF_000746155.1 of Prevotella sp. FD3004. Lineage (NCBI taxonomy): Bacteria > Pseudomonadati > Bacteroidota > Bacteroidia > Bacteroidales > Prevotellaceae > Prevotella > Prevotella sp. FD3004. The sequence goes on from NZ_KN050819.1 coordinate 56,739, forward strand.
GCTTGGATTATCTGGAAGTATCCGAACTGGAGTATCGCTTCTATGGCGACAACCTCGACTCGCTGCATGTTGTGGCCGAACGACTGATGGAACGCATGCGAAAGATGCCCGAACTGGAGTGGGTACATACCGACTATCTGCAGCCGTACCCCATCATCAATGTCGAACTCGATCCTGTAACATCGGCTCAGTTGGGCATCACCCGTACCACCGCCCAGTTGGCCCTCAGTGCCACATCTTCCGACCTGCGTGTAGGTCAGGTGTGGGAAAAGGATTACGAACTGCCTGTGGTGGTAAAGGACGATACCGATATGACCTTCTCGGACGTAGCCAACTTAGGCATTGCATCGCCAGCGTCGATGGTATCTGGAGGTCTGCGAAGCACCAATTCCACAGTGCCTCTTCGTCAGATTGCCAAGGTGCAGCCTCAGTGGAGTGAGAGTCGCATCATGCATCGTGGTGGCGAGCGTTGTATCACCGTTACCGCCCAGTTTGCGCAGGGTGTGTTTACGGCACCTGTTGAGAAGGAAATAGCCCGAATGATGAACGAGGATATTAAGCTACCCGAGGGTGTTCGCACCGAGGTGGGCGGCGAGATAGAGTATGGCGACGAAGCCCTGCCACAGATCTTCGGTGGCATCATCATCGCAGAGGTTATCGTATTCTTCTTCCTGTTGTTCAACTTCAAGAAATACGGTGTCACAACCGTATGTATGGTGGCTTTGGCGCTGATGGTTCCCGGTGCGCTTATTGGTCTCGGACTGATGAATCGCGCCCTCGGCCTGACTTCTATCTTCGGACTCATCACCCTGATGGGAATGATTATGCGTAACGAGATACTTATTTTCGAGCATGCCATCGATTTGATTAAACAGCATGTGGCAGTGAATGGCGACTGGACGGTTGATCGCAAGGCTTATAATCTGGCTGTGCGTCAGGCGGCCTATGATGCCGGTAAGCGCCGTATGGTGCCCATCTTCTTGACTACAGCTACAACAGCTGTTGGTGTGGTACCGATGATTATCGCCCAGAGTTCGTTCTGGATGCCCGTGGGTGTTACCATCTTCGCTGGTGGTATCGGCTCGCTCATCATGGTAGTCACCATGCTCCCCGTCATTTATTGGAAGGTTTCGACTAAGTGAGAGAAGTAAGAGCATGCTCTCACTTCCGAACGTGAGAAAGCTCAATGTAGTTAAGGTTTCGACTAAATAAGAGAAGTATCAACTTAATAAAAAGAAACAGACGATGAAAAGATTCTGCATAAGTTTATCATTTATCATTTGTCATTTATCATTTAGCGTAGCGCAGACCTATACTTTGCAGCAGATTAAGGATTCTGCCTTGCACAATAACTTTGCCATCCGTAGCGCCAGATATGGTGTTGAGGCTGCCCAACAGCAGCGCAAGGAGGCATTTACCAAATATTTCCCTAGTGTGAGTGGTACTGGTTTGTGGTTTAATGCCAACAAGGGAATGGCGCAGACCACCATCAACCCTTCAGCGAGTATTTCGCCTGAGTTGGGTGCTGCCTTGGCTCAGTCGCTGCCCCAAGAGGCATTGGCAGCCTTGGCTAACCCCATCAGCATCTCGATGATGAAGAATGGTGCCATTGGCTCGCTCATGGCTGTGCAGCCCGTGTTTGCTGGCGGACAGATTATCAACGGCAACAAACTCGCTAAGGTTGGCGAGGAGGTGAGTCGCTTGCAGTTACAACTGTCGGAAAACGAGGTAGAGAAGACTGCCGAGCAATACTTCTGGCAGTTAGCCTCGTTGCAGGAGAAGATGAACACCGTCAATGCTGTAGATACCCTGCTGCGCGATATCTATAAAGATGTGGATGTGGCCGTGCGCGCTGGTGTGGCCATGCGTAACGATCTGCTGCAGGTACAACTGCGTCAGAACGATATCCAGAGTCAGCGTCTGAAGTTGCAGAACGGCATATCTATTGTCCGTCTGCTGTTGTCGCAATACTGCGGCCTCCGCGACACGTCGTTTGTCATCACTTATCAGTCGGATGCTCCTTCTGCACTTCTTTCCCGTCAAGATCATCATCAGGCGCTCTTTGGAACAGCTGAGTATCAGTTGTTGGATAAACAGGTTGAGGCTGCCAATCTGCAGAAGAAACTGGCCGTTGGTCAGAACCTGCCAACAGTAGCTGTTGGTGCAGGCTATAACTACCATAACCTGTTGGAAAACAACCACTCGTTTGGGATGATGTTTGCCACCGTGAATGTACCTATCAGCGATTGGTGGGGCGGCTCATACACCATCAAACGTAAAAAGATAGAGCACCAGAAAGCCGTTGAGCAGCTCGAGGATAATGCCCAACTGCTCAAGATTCGCATGCAGAATGCCTGGAATGGGGTAGAGGAGAGCTATCAGCAGTTGCAACTGGCTCAGCGTAGTATCGAACAGGCCAGTGAGAACCTTCGCCTCAACCGCAACTACTATCGTGCCGGCACCTCGAAAATGAGCGACCTGCTCGAGGCACAGCTACTCTACCAGCAAGCACTCGACAAGCATACCGATGCCTTTGCCGACTATCAGAACAAACTTCTGGAGTACAAACAAGCTACAGGCCAGTAAATATACAAGAATCCCCAAGCATTGATTAATCCTCCTCGCCCGTTTCTGCCTTTTTCATCTCGGAGAGGATATAGTAGGCGCCGCTGAGGGCAAACTGAGTGCCGGACTGGGGCGTGTGTGCGGGCTGGATCTCCACGAAGCCCTTTTCCTCGCGAATGCGGGTCACCTCGACAGGATGGAACGTCCATTGACCGGTGGCGTGGGTTGCGGTGAAGGCGTAGGTCTTGCCGGCAAAGTCCACCACGCCCTCGGTGCTGAGTGCAGATGCTTGTTGGGTGTCGGTGGCTATCTTGCCGCAGAGGTAGAGCCCCTCGGCAAACTCGTGGTCGGGCCCCTCGATGGTGGCACGCACATGGGTGGCCTTGGGGTTGTTGTCGAAGATGCGGCCGATGGAGGTAATCTTACCCGTAAACTTGTCGCCGCACGATGACTTCAGTTCGAAGTTCACTGCCTGTCCCACACGGATGCGAGGCAGGTCCTTCTCGAATACCAGCAGGTCGGCATAGATGTCGTTGAAGTTGACGATGTGGAACACCTCCTGCTGACTGTCCACATACTGTCCCGTCTGGGCGCTGATCAGCTCCACGATGCCGCTGATAGGTGCGCGCAGGGCGATGGCGGTCACCGTCTTTCCCTCTGCCACGCTCTCAGGACTGATGCCCATCATGCGCAGCTGGGCGGCGGTGGTGCGCAGCTGTCCCTGTAACTGGCGATACTCCGACGTCACCTGCTGATACTCCCGACCCGAGCCCACATGCTCGTTGTAGAGCTTCTTCTGTCGTTCGTACTCGGCGCCGACATATATCAGTCGGTTGTGGGCATCCAGATAACGGCTCTGCACGTCGAGCATATCGGGGTGCGACAGCGTGGCCAGCACCTGCCCCTTGGCAACTTTCTGTCCTTCGTGCACCAGTATCTGTCGGATATTTCCGCCCACCACGGGCGATACTGATGCCTGACTCTGTGGCGCTACGGCCAGTTTGCCGTTGGCCTCCACCTCGCCCGCAAACTCGTGCATGGGCAGCGGGCCGAACGCAATCTCCAGTTTTTTCACCTGTGCGTCGGTCAGGGTCACATCCGTTACCTCAACCTCTGCCTCTTCCGCTTCGTTCTCTGCTTCGTTCTTGCTGCCGCACGCTGTCATCAGCAACAGCAGCGCTAATATCATCGTGTTCTGTCTCATATCAATAATATATCATGTTCATTCTGTTAGTCATATATTCGCCGTAAACCGTCCAGTAGTCCAGCTGCACCTTGGCCGCCTCCTTCATGTTCTGGATGAAGTCTATATAGCCGATGGCACCCTCCTTGTACGATGCGATTGCCACGCGCTGCTGTTCGTCGGCTAGCGGCAGTTCCGTCTCGCGATAGTAGCGCAGTTGGTCGCTCCATTTCTCGTCGGTGGCAGTCAGGCGGCGCAGGTCGTTGTTCAGTTGCTGTTGGGTATGCTCCTGCCGGGCTATCTCTGCCTCGTGCTGCAACCGGCCCGACTTCGACTTGGCGCTGCGGGCCGCGCTGAACAGCGGCATACTCACGCCCACCTCGTAGGTCCAGTAGCCCGACTTGTCGCCAATCTTCTGTGTACCTCCCTGTACGTAGAGTTTCGGCAGCAATTCCGCTTTCTCGGCCTTCACCTGCGTCTCAGCGAGTCTCACCTTTTCTTGGGCGAGCACGAGCGATGGATGATTATCCATTACCCATTCTTCATTCTCAATCATCAGTTGATTCTCTGGCCGATAGTCGGCACCTTCGCCCAGCCAGCGGTTCAGGTCCTGCAGGGCGATGCGCTCGTCCAGTTGCGCCTCGCTCAGGGCCAGCTGCGTCTGTCGCGCCTGCTGTTGGGCGCTGATATACTCCAGTTTCGCGGTGGTCTCCGTTTCGTAGCGCAACTGGGCCGCGCGCTCAAAATCGCGATAGATGGAGTCCAGATGCTGATATACCCGTGTGCGCTCCCTTGCCACGATGGCCGCAGCATAGTCGATGCCCACCTCGCGCCTCAGTTCGCGCTCAGCCACCCGTGCCTCCGCCTCGGCCACTCGTGCCTGCTGACTCAGATAGCCCCTCCTGGCATCGATGCTCAGGATGTCCAGGTTCTGACGTACGGCAATGAGCGTGTAGGTGGCCTCGTTGCCGTGACCTATCTCCTCGCCACCTGTCGATATCTCAGTCTCGCCCAGGTCCAGCGCCGACTTCTTCAGCGCCTCTGCACTCTGCGTGTTCAGTCTTGCCGCGCGCATCGCCGGATAGCGGTCGACGGCCATCCGCTGCGCCTCCTCCAGACTGATGGTCTGCTGCGCCTTAAGTGTCGAAGGACTCACCAGCAGACAGGCCAGTGCAATGCCTGTCGCGATATGCTTGTTCATTTTCATTCTGATGGTTTTTTCTTCCAATGCATATAAAATAGGTACTACGATAAGTGTCAATACGGTGGCCGAGAACAGGCCGCCGATGACGACGGTAGCTAGCGGACGCTGCACCTCTGCACCTGCTGAACTGCTGATGGCCATGGGCAGGAAGCCGAGCATGGCAGCGGTGGCGGTGAGTAGGATGGGGCGCAGACGCTCGCGGGTGCCCGTCATGATGCGTTTGCGGAGGTCAGATACGCCTTCGGCCTGCAACGTGTTGAAGCGGTTGATAAGTACCAGACCGTTGAGCACGGCGACGCCGAAGAGCACGATGAAGCCCACGCCTGCGGATATGCTGAACGGCATGCCGCGCAGGGCCAATGCCAGAATACCACCGATGGTGGCCAGTGGCACGGCTATATAGATCATGAGAGCCTGTCGCACGGAGCGCAGAGCGAAATAGAGCAGCACGAAGATGAGCAGCAGGGCGATGGGCATCACGACGGTGAGACGCTGTCGTGCATCCTCCAGATTCTGGAACTCGCCGCCATAGGTGATGTGATAGCCTACAGGCAACTGCAGCTGTGCATCAAGGCGCTCCTGTATCTCATCGACCAGTGACTGCACGTCGCGGCCTCGCACGTTTACACCCACATAGATACGGCGCGAGGCACGGTCGCGACTTATCTGCATCGGTCCTGGCTCGTAGCTCACACGGGCCACCTCCTTCAGGGGGATGAGTTCGCCGTTGGGCAGGTCGATATAGAGATTCTGTATGTCGTCGATGCTCTGACGCTCTTTCTGGTCCAGACGTATCACCATGTCGAAGCGCTTCTCGCCCTCGAAGATGACACCCGCCTTGGCACCGGCGAAAGCCGCCGATACATAGCTGTTCAGCTTCTGGATGTCGAGGCCGTAACGGGCGATGCGTTCGCGGTCGTAGCGCACGGTGATCTGCGGCAGTCCGGCGGTACGCTCCAGTGCCACGTCCTCGGCACCGTCTATGCGACTGATAATGGCCGCCATCTTCTCGCCGATGACATTCAGCGTGTCGAGATCTTCGCCATATACCTTCACGGCGATGTCCTCGCGTACACCCGTCAGCAGTTCGTTGAAGCGCAGGGCCACGGGCTGCGAGAACGAGAAATTAAGTCCTGGCAGCGTGTTCAGCACTTCGAGCATACGCTCAATGAGTTCCTCCTTCGTTGAGGCCTTCTTCCACTTCGACTTGTCTTTCTCCAGAATGATGAACGAGTCGGTATAGTCGAAACCCATGGGGTCGGTGGGGATGTCGGCCACACCGATGCGGGCGCATACGGTCTTAATCTCGTCGGGGAAGTTCTGCAGCAGCAGACGCTCCACCTCCTGCTCGCGTTTGACGGTCTCCTGCAGCGACGAACCCGGTCGCAGGAAGGTCTGCATGGCGATGTCGCCCTCGTCGAGTTCCGGGATGAATTCACCGCCCATACGACTGAAGATGAGTCCTGCTATGAGGAAGAGGCCTACGGCGATGCCGAGCACCAGTCGCTTACGACTGAGAGAATAGACTAGCAGTGGGGCGTACCAGCCCTGTATGCGCTGCATGATGCGTTCGCTGAGTCCCTTCAGCCATGCCTCCATACGTGCCAGCAGACTCTGCCCGCTTTTCATGGGGCGCAGCATCAGTTCACTGGCCACAGGCACGTAGGTCAGACAGAGTATCAGTGCGCCTAGTATGGCAAAGGCGAAGGTGTAGGCCATCGGCTGGAACATCTTGCCGCTCACGCCCGTAAGGAATAAGATAGGTGTGAAGACGATGAGGATAATCAGCTGTCCGAAGAAGGCAGACCCCATCATCGTCGAGGCGCTCTCGTAGCTGATATGGGCCATAGAGCCCGCTGTCGTCTGCCCGTCGGGTTTCTCGTCGAGAAGCCGTTCCACCCTCGCCACGATACCCTCTACGATAATCACGGCGCCATCCACGATGATGCCGAAGTCTATGGCACCCAGACTCATCAGGTTGGCCGACACACTGAAGAGGTGCATCATGATGAAGGCGAAGAGCAGGGCCAGGGGTATGACCGATGCCGTGATGATGCCGCCGCGCATGCTGCCCATCAGCAGCACCAGTACGAAGATGACTATCAGCGCCCCCTCTATCAGGTTCTGCGCTATCGTGCCCGTGGTGCGGGCTATGAGGTTGCTGCGGTCCAGAAACGGCACTATGCGCACGTCGGCAGGCAGACTTTTCTGTACCTCCTCCATGCGCTCCTTCACAGCCGTCACCACCTTGTCAGAGTTGGCACCTTTCAGCATCAGTATCATGCCGCCCACGGCCTCATGGCCGTCCTGCGTAAAAGCTCCGTAGCGCACCTGATGGCCGAAGCGCACGTCCTCGGCAACATCGCTGATGAGCACAGGCACACCGCCCTCATGCTTCACCACTATCTGCTTGATGTCGTCGATACTCTTCACCAGTCCCTCTCCACGGATGAAACTGGCCATATGGTCCTTCTCGATATAGGCGCCGCCCGTGTTCACGTTGTTCTTGCTCAGCGCGTCAAACACCTCCTGCATCGTCACGCGGCGGGCGTTCAGCTGCTCGCTGCTCAGCGCTATCTCATACTGCTTGATGCTGCCGCCGAAGGAGTTCACCTCCACCACGCCGGGTATCATCGACAGCTGTCGCTTCACCACCCAGTCCTGCATCGTGCGCAGTTCCTGCGGCGTATATCCCGACGTGTCGCGTGGTTGCAGCGTATATTGGAAAATCTCGCCCAGACCCGTCGTGATAGGACCCATCTCCGGCTTACCGAAACCCTCAGGAATCTGTTCCTCCACCTCGTCCAGCTTCTCCTTCACCAGCTGTCTCGGCAGGTAGGTGCCCATGTCCTCGCGAAACACCACCGTCACCACCGACAGCCCGAATCGCGATACCGAGCGTATATCCTCCACGCCCGGCAGGTTGGCCATTGCCAGTTCTACGGGGTAGGTCACAAACTGCTCGATGTCGAGCGTCGATAGGTTGGGCGCCGACGTAATCACCTGCACCTGATTGTCGGTGATGTCAGGTGTCGAGTCCACGTTGATATTCCTCATGCTGTACAGGCCGCCACCCACAATTGCCGCCAGCAGCAACAGCACCACAAATTTGTGGTGAATAGAATAGTAAATGATTCTGTTGATCATACCTTTGTTTCAATTTTGGGTGCAAAGGTACGTCATAGGTTTCGCAACTCAGTTGCAATGATTGTGTTATCTGTAGGAATTGCAGTTTGATTATGGTTTATAACCAGTCTGCCACACGGCTTTGACGCCCTCGCAGAAGTCGTAGAGGATATGTCGGCCCTGGATGCGGCGTCCTGCTGGGAGGAAACCACAGACGATGCGGGTGATGTGTCGGCGGATGTTGAAATCCTTCGGATCATCCACACCGATGCTTTCTACACGCAGACTGAAACGACCTATGCCAGGAAGAATAACAGTCTGTCCCTCGGTAAGTCTCTGTTTCAAGATGTCCTGTAGCTCGGTTACTACGCCCACAACAGCACCTTCGGAAAAACCGCTGTTACGACAAGCCTCAGCAGCTATCTCATCGAGCGTTACCTCGCCCTGACTTACAGTTTTTGCAAAATATTTCCCATAAGAATTGCTGCTCTTAATATTGTTCTTGATAAGTTTAATGTGTACTGCCATTTTTTTTATCTGTTTTTTTAGTTATCTATCACTTTTGTTTCTAATGTGTTTAATATCAGTCCTTTATATGAGGTGATAGATGTTTGTTATCTATCACTACTATCACTCACAGTAAAACAAGTTGTTTTACTTTCTAAAGTGCCGTCTTTTACCATTATAAAGGCTATCTGCGACATAGTAAAACAAGTTGTTTTGCTTTTTGCGATTATATCTCTTCAACTCTGAAGACCGACCCTTTGTTTAAGCGTTTATGCTGATAACCCATTTTAGTCAACCTTCTTCCGAGTTCGACGTCAGTTCCTTTCGTAATTGTAAAAGTAGGGAATAGCTTTTCAAGTCGCTTCATCATCGCCTGGAGTGAGACATATTTCGCATCATCCGGCGTCTCTTCGGGCGCCAGGTAGGTGAGTGCTATCATCTGCTCGTAGTTGTTTACCTGCTGAAACTGCTCGTTCTGCTGCATGATATGTGCATTCTCCTCGTCCTCAAACCAGTAGTGACGCCCCTGCTGCAGCTCGGCATAAAGCTGGGCGTAGAGTTGGTCGTATGGGATAATGCCCGAGTTGTCAATCTCATCGGCATAGATGCAGATGAAACGGCGCGAACCAGTAGGGTCGGTCAGCGGACGTCGGTTGTTGGTGGTGGCGATGAACGAGGCGAAGCGCTGGCGCTCCTCCATCGTCTTGCCATACGGCGGACGGAACTTCACGTCGTGCTTCGAGATAAGGTACTTCAGGATGGGCTGCTGCGACTTCGACATGGCATCGAACTCGTCGATGTTGATGAGCGCGTAGCCCGACATGGCGAGGAAGATGTCGTTGTCGTTCTTCATCGACAGACGGTCGTTATAGTACATCTGCAAGTATTCTGGCAGCAGGCGTCTGCAGAAAGTGGACTTTCCAGACCCCTGCGGACCGATGAGCATGGGCACGATGGCATTGCCGTGCTGGCGGTCCTTACCCAGCCACTGGGCCACCATCGAGAGCATCCATGTATGGAAGTCGCTCTCCCAATGTTTATTGTCGGTCTTCACCCGTCGGGCCAGCTCACCTACATAGTCGTGCTTGCCGTTCCATTTAGGCAGGTGGCGCAGATAATCCTCCATCGGGTAGTATCTGGGTATGAGGTTTGAGTCGATATAGCGGTTCAGATCCTTGTCCCACGACTCAACACCCGCTTTCAGTGCCTGGATGGCCATGGTGTTGCGGGCAGCCTGGTCGAGCGGCTGGAAACCGTAGCCCACGGCGTTCTTGCGGTATTCGGGTGTGCCCGTCATCACGTTGAGGCGCAGGGTGTAGTGCTCCTTCATATAGGCCTCGGTCTTAAAAGTCAGCAGTGCTGATGGACGTGTAAACCTCATCGGGATGGTCTTCAGGGTTTTACGGAGATAGGCTGTCTTGAATACGCTCTCGATGGCCTCTCGGCTGAGGCTGTCGGTGAGTAGGGGGATGAACGATGCTACGCGGGCGCACCATGCCTGGGGCAGTCCCATGATGCGACAACCGTCGGCCAACTGTTCGAGAACGGCGCTGGCGAAAAGCTCATCACCCTTCAAGTCGTAATATTTCTCGATGGCAGCATCCAGACAGTCGTGGAATCGGCGCATCCGACTGTCGCGCAGACTGAGCCCGGGAATCTCCTCCGGATAGTTGTAGTCGCTGATGTCCTCCTGTATTGGGCGGAACTCAGGTGTCGTTTCAGGTTCTGACGAAACGGTGATGGCGATGGCCGATGGGCTGTAGAATGGCTGCGGGTCGTAGCTGACCTTGCATGCCGTCGCGAAACTGGGCTCATGCTCTGCAAGTAGTGTGCCGAGCTGCGACGAATAGATGTAATGCAGTTTGCGGAAGGCGTTGAGCAATGCTGTCTCCGACGGATTGCCATCCGAAACCGTGTAAGGACATACGATGTGGAGCGAATGACCGTCGTGCCCCATGAAGCAGAGTAGGGTATAGGGCTGCATGGCGGCCATGCGCTTATACTCTTCTACGGTACTCATGTCACGCAGGTTCTCCAGAGATAGCAGCATCAGGCAGTTGTGATTTTTCACCTTCAACTCGCCGTTCTGTTTCACCCATTCCGCTGCAAAACAGACCTCCTTCTTGAAGTCGCGGACATACTGCTGGCGGTAGGTGCCATTCCTCAAATTAGCTACAAACTCATCGAATTCCTCACGCGTAAAACTCTTTTCTTTTTTGTTTGTGTTGATTATAGTTATTTTCATTTTTATGTTGATTAATTTGATGCTACAAAGGTACAAAATTTTTTGGTAAAATACAAGCGTTTTACAATAAATTTTGCATCAAATTCTAAAAAAGTGATAGATAAATATAATCTATCACTCAAGTTATCTTATTGATTATAATGTGGTTATGCTGAAAAGTGATAGATACGTCTTTTTTTTCTTTTATTATTAGAATCTGTCTAACTCTACAACAGGCCAGCCATAGTCCTGATAATAGCGCACTGCTAAGCCCTTGCGCTTCACATATTCGCTCAGCTGTTCGCGTCTGACGGCTTCGCGTACCTTCTGATTAGAGTGCATCTGCTGGTACAAATCAAAGTGCCTGCCGAAGATGCGCTTGGCACTTGGCAGATAGCCAGCCCCATCAACAGTTTGTTCGAAAGCTGTCACGCAGTAGTCTGTACCTTGCTTTTTCAGCAGTATGAGTCCAGAGTGGTTGCCACCCGATACCGTCTTGAGCGTATCGCCGGCTATGTTGTACCAATCCACCCAGAAGTCGCCCCACACGCTGTCGCCCTCCTCGGCCACCATCATCAGCGTGGGTATACATATCTTCCCATGACGATAGTGCTGTCCTATTTCCTTCGCCAGATAGTCGCTAATGGCCTGTCGCCTTGCCTGCTCGTCGCGGTTTTGGGCAATATGACGTATGCAGTCTGCTTTGTGATTGTCAAAGTCGGCTAACAGCCACTTGCCATCCACTTGTTCCATCGTCAGCTGGTGCTCCTCAATATCAGTCGTTTCATCGAACGAGCCATCCTCCCATTTCTGTCTTACTTTGATGGTGGCTGTAGCATGATTGTCATCGATTATCTCTACGCCAACCACTTCATAGTCGGCTATCGTACCGCCATTGCCTGTTACGAAGTAGTACAGCCACTCATGATCCATCGCCTCATGCTCAGGCAGGTGATTGAATATCGTGTCGAGCACGGTGTAGAAATCATTTGTGAGATACTCGTGCGAACCCTCCCGCAGTTCGTGGTCGGGGATATACTTGCACAATTCGGCAGCCCGTTCTTTTAACTGCTCCTCACTTATTTCTGTTGAGGCACCTCCATGTTGCCTTACGTTGCATGACAACGGCATCATCATTGCCATTATCACTGTTACAGCCAAAGATATAATCTTCTTCATCGTATTATTTTATAGTTTTGCGCAAAGTTACTTTTACCACCATAACAACACAAAAGATATGTTTCCGTTTGCAAATATAGAAAATGTTTTCTTCTCATCAAAGCAATCTAAACAAAACTTTCATAAATAACATGTCTTTTTAATTGTTAAAAATGTCTTGTAAAGCGGATGTTTCCCGCATTAACGAGAATGAAAACTTCAAGGTGTGGGGTATGGTGGTCTATACCATCAAACAGTGGAAGAAATAGCGCATGTACGGCATCATTGACTGCGATAACTGCTATGTCTCTTGTGAGTTTGAAATAACTTTTTTAACCAAGAAGTTTGGTGGAGTGGATAAAATCCCCTATCTTTGCAGATTAGAAACTAAAACCCACTAAAGACGATACCAATAGAAGATATATGGAATACGGAATAGTTTACTTACTGACCAATCCTTATATGCCTGGTCTTGTGAAGATAGGCATGACAAAACAAGAGGATTTAGAAAAGCGGATGAAAGAACTCTATACTACTGGTGTTCCTGTCGCTTTTGAATGTCAGTTTGCATGTAGAGTCAATAATAAGGACTGTGCCAAGATTGAGCGTGCGCTTCATACGGCTTTCGAACCTCAACGAGTGAATAAGAACCGTGAGTTCTTCCGAATTAATGTCGAGCAGGCAAAGGCTATTCTTGAATTATTTCATCACACAGATGTGACCGAAGATGTGAGTGAGGAGATTCAGAATGACCTTACCGACGAAGATAAGGCTGCCAGCTCAAAGGCACAAGCCAAGCGCCCAGCACTTAACTTCTACGAGATGGGGTTGCAGAAAGGCGATGTGCTTGTGTGGAAGGATGACCCTCAGATAACTGTAACCGTCATGTCTGATCGTAAGGTGTGCTATGATGGAGAAGAAACATCTATTAGTGCATTATCAGCTAAGCTGAAAGGTTACAAGGTTAAGCATATACAGCCAACTCCGCATTGGTTATATAAAGACCGCTTGCTGAGTGATATTTATGATGAAACATATCCTTTCGAGGAATAAAGAATAATATGCAATACGAGAATACATTTAAAGCAATAGACCAAATCCTGTGGAAGAATATGAGAGTTACAGAGTAGTCTATTTGCTTCTTTAAACCAATTGTAAAAGAAACAAAGTAATAACGAGGTATTGACAATTATGGCTTAGTGCCAGTGAGTTTATAGAATATTATATGGAATATTTCGCAGAAGAATATATAGATTATAAAATTGAAGAGTTTGAACGTCATCTTAAAAATGCAGATAGAATGATTCTTTCTGCAAAATTTGGTGATGGGAAATCATTTTTTCTTCAAAAAATTAGAAATGACGAAAAATTAAAATCAGAATACGAATTTATAACGTTGTATCCAGTAAATTACGTGGTGTCTCAGAATGAGGACATTTTTGAGTATATAAAGAGAGATATTCTAGTTCAGTTAGTTAAACTCGGTATGCTGAACAAAATTGATCTGACGAAACTTATTACGTCAGTTGGCTCTTATGAGAATTTGAAAGAAGTCTTGTTTTTTCTAGTCTCTTGTATTCCAACCTATGGCCCAATAATCAAAAAGATGCTAGAAAAGGGCATGGACATAGCTAAGAAGTATAATGACGAGAAGGCTACTTACCAAAAATATTTTGGAGCGTTTAAAGCTCAAAAGGGAGGCCTTTATGAGGATGATGCTTACACTCAGATGATAAAAGAGGCTCTTAATCTATATAAAGTGGGATATTTGAATGATAAGGGCGAAGTAATAGAGAAGAAAACTGTATTGATTATTGAAGATCTTGATAGATTAGATCCCGCTCATCTTTTTAGAATATTAAACGTGATTAGTGCTCATATAGACGATACGACTCAACCAGATAAAGTAGGGAACAAATTTGGTTTTAGTAATATAGTCTTAGTTATGGATTATGATTCGACTCAACATATTTTTGAGCATTTCTATGGGAAGAATGCTTCATATAATGGTTATATGAGTAAATTCATTGCTGAGGAACCGTTCAGATATAGTATTACAGGAACTGCTTTGATGAAGTTAAAAGATAAAATTGTAAGGGAGGTTGGCATTCGAATGGAGTTCTTAAATGCCTTTACGATTCTGAATAAGATTTTTAACAATTTGTCTATAAGAGATATTGTAAGATTATATGATCTGGATTTATCTACAAGGTTATATAAGGACGTTTTTGCTGTTTCTCATAATCTAAAGCTTTCAATGCAAATGCCAATATTTAAGTTACTTATATATATGACAGAGTTGGGTATGACTTATGCTGATATTGATGAAGATTTAAGGCTTAATCCAAAATATAATAAACAGGATTATTTAAAACTAATATATCCGCTTGCTCTAATAAATAAAACTCCGCCTTCAAAAATTTTTGATATCGGTAGCACAAGAGTAAAAGTTGATTATAAGGTTGAGGAATCTATTGTTAAAGATATATCAATTGAAGAGTATTATGGTGAACCGATAAATGCACAGATTGTAGAATCATTAGATACCAATTATGCCTGGCGTTGTGAAATTTTAGCAGGTTATATTGATATAGCAGGTTTTAATAGAAGTAGAAGTCGTTCTTTGGATTTCTATCTACCAAGTAATATTAGCAAAAGTGTCAAATTATGAAATACGAAAATACATTTAAAGCAATAGACCAAATACTCTGGAAGGAACAGGGTTGTGGTAGTGAGTTAGACTACTTGGAACAGAAATCGTGGATGCTGTTCCTGAAATACCTTGATGACCTTGAAACGGAGCGAGAGGATGAAGCAGAACTGGAAGGCAAGACCTACAAGCGACTGGTATCAGGCTTCTATCGTTGGAGCCAGTGGGCAACACCCAAGAAGAAAGACCCACAGACGGGTAAGATGGTGTTGGATACCGTCAATGCCATGAGTGGCGACGACCTTGTGGAGTTTGTTGACCAGAAGCTCTTTCCATACCTCAAAGAATTCCAGAATACTGCTACCAGTACGGATAGCCTTGAATACAAGATAGGCGAAATCTTTGGCGAGCTGCATAATAAGATACGCTCTGGATTCAACATGCGTGAGATTATCAACATGATTGATGAACTCCATTTCCAGAGTGCCGAGGATAAGCACGAAATGACTGTGCTTTATGAGAGTAATATCCAGCGAATGGGTAATGCTGGTCGTAATGGTGGTGAGTATTACACACCACGTCCATTAATTCGTAGCATCATCAAGGTGGTTGACCCCAAGATAGGTGAAACTGTATATGACCCAGCTTGTGGCTCTGCAGGTTTCCTCTGTGAGGCATTTCTCTATATGAAGGATAAGATTAAGAGTGTGAAAGACCACGAAACTTTGCAGAAAGATACCTTCTTTGGCAAGGAGAAGAAAGGCCTGCCTTATATCATCGCTACCATGAATATGATATTCCACGGTGTATCAGCGCCTAATATCACTCATGGTAACACTCTTGCCATGAATCTCAGTCAGATTCAGGAAAGCGATCGTAAGAACGTTATTCTTGCAAATCCTCCCTTTGGTGGCAATGAGCGTGGCGAGGTGTTGCAGAACTTCGAGATTCGCACTTCTGAGACAGCCTATATGTTTATGCAGCACTTCATTAAGATGCTGAAGGCTGGAGGTCGTGCAGGTATCGTTATCAAGAACACTTTCCTGAGCAATGGCGATGCAAGTGCCATCCGAAAGATGCTCCTGGAGAATTGCAACCTTCATACCATCCTCGATTTGCCTTCTGGTGTGTTCACAGGTGCAGGTGTGAAGACGGTTGTTCTGTTCTTCACTAAGGGTGAACCAACGGAGAAGATTTGGTATTACCAGGTTGACAAGCACTTTACCAAGACGCAACCCCTTACCGAGGCTGATATGGAAGAGTTCCTCACCTTGCAGAAAACACAGGGTGAAAGCGAACATTCGTGGACGCTGGATGTCAGCACTCTTGATGATGCTTGCGACCTTAGTGTGAAGAATCCTAATAAGGTGGAGGAAGTTGACGAGCGTACACCCAGCGAGATTGCAGAAAGCATCTATGCCCTTGGGCAGGAGAATCAGACTCTTATTGACGAAATAATGGAGATGGTGAAATGAAGGAAGGGTGGACATATAAAACAATAAAAGAATGCTGCACAGAACTCTTTGCTGGTGGTGATGTACCAAAACCAGATGTGTCCAAAAATAAAACTCAATATTTCACAGTTCCCATTTACACTAATGGCGCGGAAAATGAGGGTTTATATGGATATACAAATAACGCAAGGGTATATGAACCTGCAGTTACAATTTCAGCAAGAGGCACAATTGGTGCAACTTTTAGGCGATATACACCATTTTATCCTGCAATTCGGTTAATTACTGCTGTCCCCAAAAGGGACTTATTAAGTATAGACTATCTTTATTATGCCCTAAAGACTCTATCAGTTGGAGATAGTGGAACTTCTATTCCTCAATTAACTATTCCGAAGATAAAAAATTTAGTTCTCCCCGTCCCACCCCTCTCGGAGCAGCAATCCATCGTTGATTATCTTGACTCTGCTTTTGCTAAGATAGATACGATGAAGACTAATGCAGAAAAAGCCCTCAATGAAGCCAAATCCCTCTTCCAAGCAACCCTCAAAGAAATGCTTGAACCAAAAGAAGGGTGGGAAGAGAAGACTCTACCTGAAATATCAGAAAATCTTGACAGCATTCGCAAACCCGTTACAAAGAATAAAAGAACAGCTGGCATATATCCATATTATGGTGCTTCTGGCATAGTAGATTATGTGGATGATTATCTTTTCGATGAAGATCTGTTATGTGTTTCTGAAGATGGTGCAAACCTTTTGATGAGAACATATCCTATCGCATTCCCTATCTCAGGAAAGGTATGGGTAAACAATCATGCTCATGTTTTGAGATTCAAAAGTAAGATAACTCAAAAGTTTGTTGAATACTACTTCTCAGAAATGAAACTTGATGAGTATATTACTGGCGCTGCACAACCCAAGTTAACACAGAAAGCTTTAAATAGCATTATTATCAATATGCCTATTTCATTGGAGAAGCAGCAATCCATCGTCGAAACTCTCGACTCTCTCAAATCCAAGGTAGACCGCCTCCAAGAGAACTACGACAAGATTTCTCAGGAGTGCGACGCTTTGAAACAAGCTATATTAAGACAAGTATTTGAATAAAAAATAAATATATGGAAAAAGCTGAAATTATAGGAAAGAGAATAGAATGCATTATTGGAATAATATTACTTGTTCCTGTTTTTATTGGTGTAGTAGCGTTTGTGTTATGTTTATTCAACGGTTCAAATGATTTTTGTACTTTGGATAATTTGTCTTCAACATGGTCATTTTGTTTGAAACCATTTAGAAGTACTCCTTATAGTGGGTTTTCTGCAGCTGCAGGAGCAATGTCATCTGCTCCAATCTACTTGGGTTTGATGGCTATTGCAGGAGTTTTGCTTATAAAGGATAGCTTTAAGTACTTTTTTATGAAATCTAAATAGTCTATGAACGAAGCGCAGACACGGGAAAAAAGATTCCTTTGGAGTGCGACGCATTGAAACAATCTATATTAAGACATGTATTTAAATAATAGAAACAATGGATAAACATAAAATTAAGAATCATAAGTTAGATATTGAGGCAATGCTTAATTGCCTTGATAAAGCCATTGAAAAGAAAGCCAAGGAAGTAGAACATTATTCAGCTTCCAATGGATTGACAAGACAGATGTTTCTTGATAAATATAAGGAACTATTATCAATAGCAACTCAATGCAAGGAAAATATGTCTTTTATATATGACGTCTTGGATAATCAATTGTTAGACTCCGAAATTATTCCAAGTAATTATGCTAACCCCTTTTATTCTCCAAGAAAAATAGTTTTTCTTTCTGAAATAGGTAAATATCGGACAGAAACCATCAGAATCAAAAAAGACTTTGAATCGTTAGTGTGGCTTTCTAAAATAAAGGGCTCTACAGAGAGAAAAACTTTATTTGAGGAATGTGTAAGTAAATTGAATTATGTATATTCAAATATTGCAAAACTTGCAAAATAGATATGAATGAGGTTCGACAAGATATAATAGCTTTCTCTGGAGTGCGACGCATTAAAACAAGCAATATTAAAACAAGTATTTGAATAAAAATTTGGAAGAAATGGAAATACGCTTATTGGAATTGATAGATGAGTTTAATAAAAAGTTGGATTTAATTTCAAGATATTTAAATAAGAATGAATTCCAATTTGATATTAAAGAGATTACTAATGAAGATGAATTTATTCCGATACCTAGACAATTAGAAGAAGACCCAAATAAGAGAAGATTGGGAAGAGTTGCTCATTATAGTAACGGCATAATATCTTTTTCTTATGTATCTAGCCAAATGATATGGTATATTGCTTGGTTGGCGTTTCTAATAAAGAGTGGTCAGGAAGATCGTTTTAATGAAAATGACTTCATTGAAAGACTAATTAGAGTAGACAAAGTTGTAGATGCAGAAGATATGACATGCAAGAATCTCCATGAATGGGATAATGAAGATTTGAATTCAATATTTCTTTATGCTATGAGCTTTCTTTTATGTCATGAACTTGGGCATCATGTATATCAACATCCTGGCTATAGGGATAATAATTTTAAAATGAGAGATCCTGAACTTTTAAAACGTAACGAATTACAAGCAGACTCTTTTGCAGCAGATTGCGTTAAGGATATTTCAAATATTGATGAAAATGAATCTGAATTGGGCACTTATGGTATAATTGTGGCTCAAATTGCGATAATGTTTATTAGAAATAAAGAGGAGCATGATATCACTCATCCAGATCCTGACACAAGATTATTGAATAGTCTAAATGGCATCGATAGGACTCCTATGATGGATAGATTCATAGAAAATGCAAGAGATTTATCGGAAATCTATTTAGAAAGAAGATTTGTATAATGGCTTATTTCTATTCCGAAAATATATTATTTCGTATCAAAATTTACAATTATGAACGAAGCGCAGACACGATTCAACAAGATAGACCCTAAGCTAAGAGAGGCAGGCTGGGGGATAGTTCCAGGAAGTCATATACTGGTGGAACAAAGTGCTTATATTGCACCTGGTCGTATCACAACTACTGGTAACAAGAATCCGAAAAAGGCTGATTATATCCTTGAATACAAGGGTATAAAACTGGCTGTAATTGAAGCTAAGAGCGATGAGAAAGACGTGTCGGAAGGTGTAGGGCAGGCCAAGCTCTATGCTGATGCCCTGAAGATTCGTTATACCTATAGCACCAATGGCGATGAGATTTGGTTCATCGACATGGGTATCAAGGATAGCAAGGGAGAATACATCATCCCCAGCAAGGAATTTGATATCGACAAGTTCCCAACACCACAGGACTTGTGGCAGATGACCTTCCCAGAGGAGAATCCTTGGCGAGATAAGTTTAATTTGTGTGCGCTTAATCGTAGTGGCGGTCGTTCGCCTCGTTACTATCAGGAAATAGCCATTAAGAATGTGCTTGAAGCTGTTGCTAAGCAGAAAAATCGTATCTTGTTGACAATGGCTACAGGTACAGGAAAGACCTACACGGCATTTCAGATTTGTTGGAAGTTGACGCAGACAAAGTGGAATACCAAGGGTGTAGAACGTGCGCCGAGAATCCTGTTTATTTCGGATAGAAACATCCTTGCCAATCAGGCTATCAACGACTTCGATCAGTTCCCAGAGGATGCGATGTGCCGAGTAACACCAAAGGATCTGAAAAAGAACAATTATAAGGTGCCAACGGCTCGCAATCTTTATTTCACCATCTTCCAGACGATGATGACATCGCCTAATGCTCAAAAGGCTGAGGAACAAGGCATTAAGATTCCTGAAGGTTCAGATGACCAGCCCTACTATATGCAGTATGAACGCAACTTCTTCGACTTTATCATCATCGACGAGTGTCACCGTGGTGGTGCTAATGATGAGAGTGAGTGGCGAAAACTGATGGAGTATTTCGACAGCGCTTATCAGCTTGGTATGACAGCCACACCAAGAAGAAAAGATAATGCCAATACCTATGCTTATTTCGGTGAGCCTGTATATACTTATTCGCTGAAACAAGGTATCGAGGATGGATTCCTGGTTCCTTTCCGTGTTGACATCTCTACGAGCAATATTGATGACTATAAGTATCAAGAGGGCGACATTGTGAAGAGTGGAGAGATAGACTATGAAAAGGTTTACTCGGAGTCGGATTTCTATAATGGCAGAATACAGATTAAGGAGCGTGACGAACATCGTGTGCAAGAGTTGCTGAACAAGATTGATCCAGACGAAAAGACCATCATATTCTGTGCCACTCAAAAGCATGCTATGATAGTGCGCGATATGGTAAACAAACACAAGAAGCGCCCTGCCAGCAACTATTGTGAGCGAGTTACTGCTGATGATGGAGAAGTAGGTGAAGCAACGCTTAGAACTTTCCAAGACAACGAAAAGCTGTTGCCTACGATACTTACCACATCGTATAAGTTGAGTACTGGCGTGGATGCCCGTAATGTGCGCAACATCGTATTGATGCGCCCTGTTCAGAATATTGTGGAGTTTAAGCAGATTATAGGCCGTGGTACGCGCCTGTTTGATGGCAAATATTATTTCACTATCTATGATTATGTAGGAGCCTGCAATATGTTTAAAGACCCTGATTGGGATGGTGATCCACACTGTCCTGTTTGTGGCAACTGGCCTTGTACTTGTAATAAAAGGAAATTTGACGAGGAAGAGGAAGGCTCCCATAGTGTCAAGGATGATCTTTTCCCACCACAACCTGACCCTTGTCCTATTTGTGGTCATCTTCCTTGTACCTGTGATAGGCCTCAAACAAATCTGATAGATATCAAGTTGTCTGATGGCAGAAGGCTGTCGCTTGAAACAACATGGGAGCAGAAGATATTCTTTGGTGACGAGTTTATCAGTCTAGAGGAATATGTTAAGAAACTCTTTGGAAGAATACCGGAATTCTTCTCAGACGCAGATGACCTCAGAGAAAAATGGTCGAATCCGGAAACTCGTGAGCAACTGTTGAAAACGCTGGATGAGGCAGGTTTTGCAGAAGATAAGCTGAACCTGTTGAGGAATATGCTAAAGCTGCAGAAATGTGACTTGCTCGATGTGCTGGAGTATATTGCCTATAACTCGACACCTATCGAGAGAGCAATGCGTGTGGAAATAGTGAAGCAGCAGTATGTAGATGCTTTGGAAAAGGAGCAGCGAGAGTTTGACAATCTGATTCTGGAATACTACGCCAGCAATGGTTTTAAGGAACTTGGTTCGGATAAATTGAAGACCTTTATTAACATCAAGTTTAACTCCATGCGGGATGCAAAGGAAAGATTGAATATGTCGGTTGCCGATATCCGTGAGCACTATTTTGAATTACAACGAAGATTGTATAGAGCATAGTGCTTAGTAAGACATAATGATTATCTTCAACAGGTCAGCCATAGTCCTGATGCTTGCTGTTGAAGTTGGGGAGGGCTTATACCTTGAATTGTTAAAAATGTCTTGTGAAGCGGATGTTTTCCGCATTAACCTAACATGAAATAGGGAAAAAGAACTAACTTTGCACTCGTTCACAGAAAATGAACATGAATCTGTATAACGATGTTGCAATGGTGAAACTACATAAGAAAATGTTCCAGGAACTGACCACAGATGAGCTATACGAACTCCTGAGAGTGCGTAGCGAGGTTTTCGTGGTTGAGCAGAACTGCGTCTATCAGGATATGGACGGCGACGACCAGCAATCTATTCATCTCTGGTTGACCGAAGCTGATAGGGTCGTGGCTTTGGCTCGTGTGTGCCCTGCAGGTACTCACATGAAGGAAATCTCGATTGGCAGAGTCATCACCACAGAACGGGGTAAGGGCTATGGCAAACAGATTATGCTTCATGCCATTGACGCTGCCATCGAACATTTCGGAGCTACTGTCATTGATATTGAGGCACAGGAATATGCTAAAGGATTCTATGAAAACGTGGGATTCAGACAGTCATCTGAGACTTTCATGCTCGATGGCATTCCTCACATTAAAATGACTTGGAGAAGGGTATGAAGAAGATATTGTTCCTTCACGGCTTCTATGCCAGTGGCCAGTGTGTACCGGCTTTGGCGTTGCGTGACTCCTTTGAGGGGCGTGCCGAGGTGCTTACGCCAGACCTGCCGATGCACCCGAAAGAGGCCGTAGGCTTTATTCGTGAATTGATTGAACGTGAGAAACCTGACCTTCTGGTGGGTAACAGCTGCGGTTCGTTCTATGCTCAGCTGCTGGCTTCTACCATGGGCATCCCTGCCTTGCTTGGAAATCCTCACTTCCGGATGACGGAGTTCCTGAAGCAGCGTATTGGTGATCATCAGTACAAGTCGCCACGAAAGGACGGGAAGCAAGATTTCACCATCAATGAAGCAATGATTGATGAGTTTGCCGAACTGGAGGCTATACAGTTCAACGACTGCAATCCCTGCTACAAAGACCGCATCTGGGGGGTGTTTGGCGAACAGGACACGTTGGCACATTTTGAACCGCTCTTCTTGGAACATTACAGCCATTCGTTCCACTTCCCCGGAGGGCACACGCCGACGGCTGAAGAGGTTCGCACTTGGTATTTGCCCTTGGCTGAGAAGATGCTGAAGCTTTTATGATGATCTCAACGTCAGTAGGACGAATTAATCGTCTGGCGCTCCTTGGTAATAATATTCATCGCTGTCTACCAGCATCATCGGCTTCATATAAAGCTTGATTACCACAAATGCTGGTTTCTCATAATTCTTACGGTTGATGGGTTCTGTCTTCATACACCTAAATTCCGCAGCACTTTAATTTAGCTTTGTTTATAAGTGTCATAGCAACAAAAAGTTACCCAACGTTTTGCCATGTCAGATTTCTCACTTACCTTAGTGCTGCATTAAAAGCCAAGCAAAATCGCACATGACATTGCAAAGGTACAAATAAAATCTGAAAAATCACTCTTTTTTATGGAATATTTTACGTAAGAGAGCCTTTCTTGTTACGTGGTGGGGCTATTGACAAAGTTCTGGTTTTTTGGTGCAGCCTGTCTTGGCAATAGAACAAAATAATCATTGAGTTGCAAGGCAAACAAATGTTAAATATGGTCCATTCTACGTCTTAAAATATAAATGAAATCGCCCATCTGCATAAGAAACAGATGGGCGATTATTTGTCAACATATCATTTATTTCAGATTCTTTTTGAAAAAAGCTTCCAGTTTGTCCCAAGGAATCATGTTCTTGGGTTGTCCCTTCTTGCTCTGGCAAGCGTCTCCTTGCGTCGCCGAGCGGCCGGCTTTTTCCTCGTAGCCGCCATCGTAGAGGTCGCAATGCGAGGCGCCGGGGATGATGAGCAGCTGCTTGTTCTCGGGATTGGGATTGGGCTCGCCAACAAACTTGTAGCCCTCGGCCTTACCATCTACCATATAGTGATAGGCTGCCTCACCAAAGTAGCGTGAGTGAGCATCGGCGCCATGCATCACGAGAACGGCAGAGCGGAT
The DNA here is from genome assembly GCF_000746155.1 of Prevotella sp. FD3004. Classification (NCBI taxonomy): domain Bacteria; kingdom Pseudomonadati; phylum Bacteroidota; class Bacteroidia; order Bacteroidales; family Prevotellaceae; genus Prevotella; species Prevotella sp. FD3004. The sequence continues at coordinate 80,292 of NZ_KN050819.1, forward strand.
TTCGTTGATGTAGTAGAGGAAACGACTGTTGGCATAGGCCTGTGTGCCGATGACGCGCCAACCATCATTAGAGTTGCCTGAGCGCTTGTGATAACCACGTGTGGTCTTGTAGTAGTCGAAGTAGTCGTGCACGAAGTTGGGGGCCTGTGGAGGCACGGTATCCAATACACCGCCAGCCATTGCGTTGGGGTCGGCCAGACGCTGCTTCGAAAGGTTCTCACGGTTCTTATGGCGAGCTCCTTCTACGTCGAAAGCATCATTATAGTCGTTACCACTGACGCGTGTCATATCATACATCGTTGAGGCTACTGTGGCCTTGATGCGAGTGTCGGCAGCGGCAGCGTTCAGGGCAATGCCTCCCCAACCGCAGATGCCGATGATGCCTATCTTCTCAGCATCTACATTATCCTGCTTCGACAGGAAATCTACGGCTGCCATAAAATCCTCGGTGTTGATGTCGGGCGAAGCTGTGCGACGCGGTTCACCGCTGCTCTCACCCGTGTATGAAGGGTCGAAGGCCAGTGCCACAAAACCACGCTCTGCCATCTTCATGGCATAGAGTCCGCTGCACTGCTCCTTCACGGCTCCGAAAGGACCGCTAACGGCGATAGCTGCCAATTTGCCTTTGGCATCTTTAGGTGTATAGAGGTCGGCAGCCAGTGTCAGGCCATACTGTGTCTCAAACGTCACTTTCTTGTGATTTACCTTCTCGCTCAGGGGGAACACCTTGTCCCACTCCTGCGTCAATGTTGGTGTTGTATTCATACTTTCGTTGTCTTGATTGTTGTTACTCTTCTGTGTGCAGGCTGTGAGCATTCCACTCACCAACGCTGCGGCTAATAATAGCTTTTTCATTGATTTGAGGACTATTTTGTTAATAGATTATAGGTGGCATCATCCACAGGCTCACACCATTGAGTTTCACTCGACTTCTGTCGCGACTCGGCAGAGCTGATGCGAGCATCGCTCTGCTCTCGCTGCTCCTTCAGTTCGTTGCAGGCTCCTTCCTGCACATCTTTATGATAGGTGAGGTGCTGGAACCATGAGTCCTTCTGTGCACCATGCCAGTGCTTCACCTCAGCAGGGATGGCGATGACGGTGCCGGGAGTCAGTTCAACAGGAGCCTTGCCCCATTCCTGATACCAACCACGACCAGCCACGCAGATCAACACCTGCACCTGCTTGTGATGGATGTGCCAGTTATTACGGCAACGGGGTTCGAAAGTAACATTCATAACACCACCGCCGACATCTGCCAGATAACTCTGACCAATGAAGTACTTGCCGTAAGGATTAGGCTCGCCTTTGGGCCACTTGGTACTTAGGGTGTAGCCCTCGTTGCAGAGCCAAGCACAGAGTTCATCCACCAACTGCTTTGAATTGCCCATGTTCACGGCACCCTGCTTGTGGGCGGCGAGTTGTGGAGCAACGCCTTCGAGACCACTCAGAGCTGCTACGGTAACTATCTCGCGGTCGGCAGCAGAGAGCTGGTCGCCAGCAAAGATGTCGCCAAAGAGGTGAGACTTCAGATAGTAGTCATCCTGCGGACAGAACTCATAGTTGAAAGGCTTTCCTGAAAGTTGTGTCTGGTTTTTGGTGCCCAGTTCGTAGGCCTTCTTGGCATCATCCCACTCGGCAGGACGCTTCCAAGGCTTGCCTTCCTGCCAGTTAGGCTGTCTGCTCTCTAAGACCTTACTCAGTACTCCAAGTGCATTCAGGCTTCGTGGGAAACCCGTGTAGGCATAGAGCTGCGAGAAAGCCTCCTTCAGTTCGTTGACGGTTACGCCCTTGTCGAGCGCCACACGCACGACTGGCTCCAAACGTTCCATATCACCCTGTGCCATCAGGCAGGCACATGCTGCCAATCCCTTATGTCGCTCTGTCAGCGTCTGTGCATCTATTGTAGACATAGTCATTATTGCGATTAAAAATAAAATGATTCTTTGCATTATAATATTACTTTTTTACCATTCTGGATATAAATTCCTTTTGAAGGATTGCTTACCTTCATACCATTCAGCGAGTAGTACGCTCCATCTTCCATACGATTACCATTGACGCTCCTGATGGCTGTCGTGCCCGAAGTCAGAGACAGCATAACGGTGATGTTGCTTTCTCCTGCTTTCAAGAATGTGCGCAACTCACTCTCTGACAGTCCGTCGATTTTGCCTAAGCGAGTATAGCTCCAAGAGTTGCTGGCATAGAAGATGCAGATGTTGCTGCCATTATAGAGCACGATGTCTCCTGCTGTGGTATTCATCTGCTCGTTTTCCGTTGTCAGCGATTTGCCCAGAGGTCCCCATATCTCGAACTGGTTGTCGTTGAGAGTGACCGTAATGGGTGCGTTCTGAAGTGCAGCGACCAACTCGCGTGTAGCCGTATTGTCAACGAGTGTCGCACTTTGCGTTTGTCCATCGATGGTGATATACATTTTATCCATAGTAGTATTCTCATTATCGAAATTCAGTGTCTTGATCCAGTTTTCTATAAGTGAGGCACGATTTCCGTGGTTGCTAGCGTTAATCCACAAGGCTTCGCCCATCCATGTGACATTAGGCAATAACCTCTCGGCATCACTTACCACACCACTGATGCCACTCGAATGGCTCGACACAATCATTCCGACGTGTTTCCCTGCCATCATCGAAGCATTCTGGAACAGGTAGGTCTGCGTGATAGCTGCCATCTGACTCCACCAAAGTGGGGTGACAATGATGATGTTCTGGTAATCGGCCGGTGATTTCGTTACAGGGTCTATTGCAGGGTAACTGCTGGCGTCATTTGGATTAGCCTTGATGGCATTCAGCAACTGAGTGCCCAAGGCATAGTTGTTAGCCTCGTACTGGAGTTCTTTTTCAGTAGGCAGAATCTCCAGCACGTCGGTTTCAATCTGACTAGTCAGTGTGTTTACTATCTCTCGGCAATTGCCTGTGTAACTATAGTATACCACAAGTGTCTTTGCAGTTGTATTTGTACTTAGTAATGTGAGCATGGCGCAAATTACTAAAATCAATCTTTTCATTGTTACCTCTGTTTTTTGAATATCAGTTTCATTGTCTCTGGGTCGAGGGGCTTCATGGTGGGCAGTTTGAGGTCTTTCACCATGTGGAGCGTGCCCTGCTTGTACTTTTGGAAGTGGTCGGTCTTCAAGTGCTGCTGATAAGCTTCCTCAGAGGCATAGATCTCGAGGATGCGAATCTGGCATGAGTCCTCAGCACTCTGCATGGGGTAGAGACAGATGACACCAGGCTCGCGCTCTATGCTCAGACGGTCCACCTCGTTGGCAAAGGTCAAGTATTCCTCCAAATACTGTGGAAAAACCTCAATCTCAGCAATGCGGACAATCAAATGTTTATCTATCACGCCCTGAGCGAAACCGTTTGCTGCTATCATAAGAACCAGCAATAATGCTTTAGCTTTCAATTATCAAATGTCAATTATCAATTATAAACTTTCTTTCAGAATCTCTGCCACGTCCTCCTTTGACAGATTCAAATAGCCAGCGGGATAGATGACGGTGGTATCGGTGATACCTGCAATCATATCCTCAGTGGCACCAATTTCGCTGATGGTTAGTGGCAGACCTATCTCTAGCATCCAGGCTCTTAGAGCCTGCAAGCCTGCTTTGGCTATCTGCTCGTCGGTCATGCCGTCACCACTGATGTTCCACACGTTCTTGGCGAAGCGCACAAACTTAGGTAGACCATTCTTCATGGCGCGGCGATAGTAGGCCATCGAGACGGAGGCCAGTGCATAGCCGTGAGGGGCGTGTGTCCAGGCACCCACACTGTGGCCAATCATGTGTACCATCCAATCCTCCTTCTTGCCCAGTCCGATGAGGGTGTTCAGTGCCCATGTGGCCGTCCACATGATGTTGGAGCGTGCCTCGTAGTCCTGCGGATTTCTCACAGCGATGCGGCTGCTGTGGATGACGGAGCGCATCAGTCCCTCTGAGAGGTAGTCGCTGGTGTTGTCATCGAAATCGCTGAAGTACTGCTCCATGATGTGGTTCATGATGTCGTAGATACCCGCCTTCATCTGGTTCTCGGGTACGGTCATCGTGAACTTCGGGTTGAGGATAGAGAACTTAGGCATCAGACGAGAGTCGAACACATGCCCCACCTTGAAAGTGTGCTTGGCATCGGTAATCACCGTGCCAGCATTCATCTCCGAGCCTGTGCCAGCCATCGTCAAGATGCAGCCTACGGGTAATAATCGCTGGCCTTCGGCGGGATTCTGCTGTTTCTGCCAGAACTGATCCCAATAGTCACCTTCGTAATAGACTGATGCCGCCACCGCCTTTGAATAGTCGCACACGCTGCCGCCGCCAAGGGCTAGAATCAGGTCCACCTCGTTCTCGCGGGCAATCTTCACGCCCTCGTTCAGTTTCTCAAGCGTGGGATTGGTCATCACACCAGAATTCTCCACGATCGTTTTGCCGGCCTCCTTCAGGATGGCCACCACCTGGTCGTAGATGCCGTTGCGTTTCACACTGCCGCTACCATAGTTGAGCAGTACCACTGGGCCGTAGTTCTTCAGTTCGTCCTTGAGGAAGTTCAGGGACTCGTCACCAAAATACAGTTTGGTGGGGTTGTAATAAGAAAAGTTTCCAAACATAGTTGTATTCTGTTTTTTTTATCCGTAATTCTGTATCAAGTACTTCACAAACAGTGGGTCGCCGAAGTTGATGGTGCCCGTGTCGTGTTGGTTCATCTGGGCGATCTGTGCCATATCGTAGTCACTAAGTGTGAAGTCGAATACGTCAAAGTTCTGTGCCATACGTTCTTTATGGCTCGACTTGGGAATAGCTACGATGCCACGCTGAGTGAGCCAGCGGAGGGCGACCTGTGCAGCGCTCTTGTCATACTTGGCTCCGATGGCTGTCAGCGTCTCACTTTTCACGATGCCGTCGACTCCCTGTCCGCCAAGCGGTCCCCAGGCCATTACCATTGTTCCAAATTCAGCATGAATCGGCTCGATGCCCGTCTGCTGGATGAGCGTGTTACACTGCAGCTGGTTCACCATTGGCTTCACCTCCACATAGTGGGCAAAGTCGAAGAAGCGACCCGCCTGGAAGTTGCTGACACCGATGGCTCGTACTTTGCCAGAACGGTAGGCCTTCTCCATTGCCCGCCACGTGCCAAACACGTCACCGTAAGCCTGATGGATGAGCAGCAGGTCGATATATTCCGTCTGCAACTTGCGCAGGCTCTCGTCGATGCTCTTCGCTGCCTTTTCCTCGCCATTGTTCGATATCCATACCTTCGTCACGAGGAATAGATCCTCACGCTTCAGTCCACTCTTGCGCCAGGCATTGCCGACGCCTTCCTCATTCTGGTAGGCCTGCGCCGTGTCTATCAATCGATAGCCCACCTCTAAGGCATCCGTCACGCATCTCTCACATTCGTCAGGGCTTACGAGAAACACACCGTAGCCCAAGGTCGGCATTTCTACGCCGTTGTATAGTTTTATGTACTTCATATTATTTCAATCCATTAATCCATTTCTCTACTTTCGCCTTCTCTGTACGCACCTCGTGTCCGTAGATGCTAAAGCCTTTTGTGACGTTTGCACCAGGGAATGCTACCTTCACGTCGTCTACACAGTTGGCCAGACCTGAGCCCTCATGGGTAGTGAATGGAATGACGGTTTTGCCCTTCAAGTCGTTAGCGTGCTTCTTGAAAAAGGTGAACATCACCTGCGGATAGGTTCCCCACCATACAGGACCTCCGATGAAGATGGTGTCGTAACTACTCAAATCAATATCGCCTTCATACTCAGGCAGTTCGCCGTTCTTGGTTTCTTCCTGTGCCAACTTAATGAGCGGATTGTAAGCCATGCCATCGTACTTATGTGTCACGATTTCAAACTGCTCAGCACCAGTCAACTCCGTGATACAGTCGGCCACAATCTTTGTGTTGCCCACCTCGATGTTTCCCACTGCGTAGTTGTCTCCCGCATGCGAGAAGAACACTACTATTGCCTTTGAATCCTTCTTCATAACTTTCTCCTGTTTTGCGCCACCACTGCATGCTGTGGATACGAGCAGACCGATGACGACTGTGATGATACTCCTGATATTCATAATCGTTTTTTTTAAAACTGGATGCAAGTGAAGTGCAAGGCGAACGCAGAGTCGATTTTACTCGAACTATGCTGAGCCGCAGCCTTCACTCGCGGCGTGATTTCCAATCACGCTGCAAAGATACGACGTTTTTTTGATACGATTGTTTCACAAATTACGTCACGATTTTTACTTTTTGCAGAAATCGTTTGTTTGTATCATAATTAATGTGTATCTTCGCACCCAAAAGACAACGATATGGAGGTGGATTTTCAGTATTCTACAGACTTCAATGGGATGAATTCCAATGAGTTGAGCCACACCTGCATGCATTTGCTATGCTTGGCAGGGGAGGGCAGTTTCGTGTTCAACGAGCATTGTTACCACATAGTCAAAAACGACCTGGTAGTGATTCCGATGCCCGATAGAGTAAAGAACCTTGCGGGACATGCCGATTTACAGGTGGAGTGGTTTGCTGCCGACTATAAGTTCCTGCAGAACCTGTTGCCATCGAACAATTACAGCATAGGTGGCAGTATCTCGCTGAACCAAGACCCAGTCATCAAACTGACAGATGAACAAGTAGAGCATCTGTTGGATGACTTCCAGCGTCTGCGCGACCGCATGAACGATAGTCACTTACAGTTCTATCGTGAATTGATGGGCAGTCTCTGCTTGACGATGATGTATGACATTTTTGAAGCCCATGCCCAGCGTGATGCCTCCGATTTACACACCGATCGTACGGCCTATATTGTAAAACAGCTGATGGCACTGCTGGCTACTGGCATCAGCCGAACGGAACGCGAAGTGAGTTATTATGCCGAACGGCTGAATGTATCGCCAAAGTATCTCTCAGCCACCATCAAGCGTGTGACAGGGCATAGTGTCACATCGTACATTGACCGCCATACCATACCTATACTGAAAGAATATCTGAATGATGAACGCCTGTCCCTCACTCAGATAGCAGAACTTATGAATTTTACTACTCTTTCTTATTTTAGTCGTTACTGCACCAAGCATCTTGGTCAGTCGCCTAGCGAATACCGTCTGAGCCTGCAGCCGAGGTAAAACCACTTAGTTCTTCTTATACTCGCCGGGAGTCATGCCGGTGAGGCGACGGAAGTATTTTGAGAAGAATGAGGGATTGGCAAAATGCATCTCATCGGCAATCTGTGCTGCAGGTTTATCCGTGTGGCGCAGTTCTATTTTTATACGCGTGATGAGGGCACGGTCAATCCAGTCTTTGGCTGTGACGCTGCTTGTTTGGCGGATAATGGTGTTCAGGTAGCGCTCAGTTAGACACATGCGGTCGGCATAGTATCCTATCTGATGATGTTCGGCACAGTGTTGGGTAACCAGTTGGAGGAAGCGATCGAAGATGGTCTGCTCGCGCGAACGACTGCTGGCCTGTTGGTCGATCTGCTGCTGGAACAGCTGGTTGTAGTGGTGCATCTGGGCAGCTACGAGGGCTGTGACGGTGGGACGATGATAGTCGTCAGTGGCATGAATCGTTTGCCAGATGGCGTCCATAATATGTGTGGCAGTAGCGATATTCTCTTCGCTGACAAGTAACTGGAAGTCGCGCACCTGCCCGTTGAAGGCCGACGGCATCTGTCCCTGTGCAAAGGGCATGGGGAAGTTTAAAAAAAGTCCCATTCCGAAGATGCGGAGGTCAGGCGACAGACGCTTGGGATGGATGATGGTACCAGGACCGATATAGACGAGTGTGCCGCTCGTAAGGTGGCGGTCTTGCAGGTTGATGGTAATTTCAGCCTCGCCGTTCATGATGATGCCCAAACGGTGATCATTGATGGTAAAAGGTGGCTTTTGGCGCATCAGCAGACTGAACACCGTGCTGTCGCCGCGAACCATTGCCAGTTCGCTATTCATGAATATATGCTCGCGCATTTGCGAGAGGTGTGGTGTGAGAATGTCGCGCATTCGTGTGGCATCCATCAGTTGCGGTTGTCTGTTCATAATACGTCCTTTTTTGTTGGCAAAGATAATCATTTTCCGCGAAACAATGCTCTGTTTATGTATAAATCGAACAAAAAGAACATTTCCCCATTCTTACAGATAACACCACGATGAAAAAAACATCGTACTTTTGCATCCGGAATTCAATGACAAAAGATGATATGAAGAAATTGTTTTTAGCTTTGACGATGTTGCCCATGCTGGTACAGGGGCAGACGCTGGAAGAGTGTCAGCAGGCAGCAGAGAAGAATTATCCGCTGATACAGCAGTATGGACTTGTCGAGAAGACCACCCAGCTGACGGTAGCCAATATCCAGAAGGGATGGCTACCGCAAGTGTCGGCAACCGCACAAGCCACCTACCAGAGTGATGTGACGGCGTGGCCCGATGAAATGAAAACGATGATGAGCGGTATGGGCATCGACATGAAGGGGCTGACGAAGGACCAGTATCGCGTGGGTATCGATGTGCAGCAGACCATCTATGACGGTGGCATCATCGGCAGTCAGAAACGTATAGCTCATGAACAAGGCAAGGTGCAGGCAGCTCAGAACGAAGTCAATATTTATAATGTTCGCAAGCGCGTGAATGAGATGTATTTCAGTTTGTTGCTGATTGACGAACAGATCAAGTTGAACACCGACTTGCAGACACTGCTGGCAGGCAACGAACGCAAACTGGAGGCGATGACCAGGCGGGGAACAGCAGCCGAGAGCGACCTGCAGAATGTGAAAGCGGAGCGACTCAACGCAGTACAGAAAGCCACCGAACTGGCATCGCAGAAGCAGATGTTACAGCGCCTGCTGAGTACATTCTGTGGGATGGAGGTGACGGAGGTACGGAAACCACTGGTGAAGGCTGATGGCGGAGGTATGATGGCTGAAAACCGTCGTCCGGAACTGAAGGCGATGGATGCACAGATCAGTGTGCTGAAAGCTCAGGAGAAGGCACTCAACGCCGCGCTGATGCCGAAAGTGGGTTTGTTTGCTCAGGGATTCTATGGTTATCCAGGTCTGAATATGTTTGAGGACATGATGCACCATAAATGGAGCCTGAACGGCATCGTCGGTGCACGGGTAACGTGGAACATCGGTGCCCTCTATACCCGCAAGAACGACAAGGCAAAACTGCAGTTGCAGCGTGATATGACGGATAACAATCGTGAGGTGTTCCTCTTTAATAACAACTTGGAACAGATTCAGCAGCACGAGAACATCGCACGCTACCAGAAACTGATGGTCCAAGACGGCGAGATTATCGCGCTGCGACAGGCTGTGAGAAAAGCGGCAGAATCGAAGCTGGCACACGGCATCATCGACGTGAATGACCTGGTGCGCGAGATCAATCAGGAGCATGCTGCCTGTGTGCAACAGTCGGTACACGAGATAGAAATGCTGAAAGAGATATACGACAACAAATACACGACAAATCAATAAGTATATGAAAAAAATATATGTATTGGCAGGTGTGGCCCTGATGATGACAGCCTGCGGAAGCAACGAGAAAGAATACGATGCAACGGGCACGTTCGAGGCTACCGAGACGACCGTGTTTGCCGAACAGAGTGGGGCATTGCTGTCGTTTGACGTGAACGAGGGCGACAAGATGGAGGCAGCCCGAGAGGTGGGACTCATTGACACCACGCAGACGTGGTTGAAGATTCAGCAGATGGACGCTACCAAAGCGGTGTATCAGAGTCAGAAACCCGATATGGAACGCCAGATAGCTGCCACACGCCAGCAGTTGGCTAAGGCCCAGCAGGACGAGCAGCGCTACCGCGAACTGGTGGCCGACGGGGCTGCCCCCTCGAAGATGCTCGACGACGCTACGAGCCAGGTAAAAGTGTTGCAGAAACAGTTGGATGCGCAGATATCATCGCTCAACACTCAACTCTCAACTCTCAACTCTCAACTTTCGACTGCTGAGGTTCAGAAAGCACAGTTGCAGGATATGCTGCGCAAGTGTCACATCATGACTCCCACCAAGGGAACCATTCTCGAGAAATATGTGGAGCGTGGCGAGTTTGTAAGTGTGGGCAAGCCGTTGTTCAAGATAGCTGATACCGAGTCGATGCACCTGCGTGCCTACGTCACTTCAGCCCAGCTGCAGCACATCAAGATAGGTCAGCAGGTGAAGGTGTTTGCCGACTATGGCGACAACCAGCGCAAGGAGTATGCTGGCACTATCAGCTGGATATCGTCGCGCTCGGAGTTTACACCCAAGACCATCCTCACAGACGATGAGCGTGCCGATCTGGTGTATGCCGTCAAGGTGGCTATCAAAAATGATGGATTTGTGAAGATTGGTATGTACGGCGAGGTGAAATTCTAATTGACAATTGATAATTGATAATTGACAATTATGAATGCCATTGAAGTAAAGAATATCAGTAAGTCGTACGGACGGGTGCAGGCACTTTGCGATGTGTCGTTTGCTGTCGGCAAGGGTGAGGTCTTTGGACTGATTGGCCCTGATGGTGCCGGAAAGACATCGATGTTTCGCATCCTCTGTTCGCTGTTGCTGCCCGATGCAGGCACGGCGACTGTAGATGGCTACGATGTGGTGAAACAGATGCGCGAGGTGCGCTCCCGAGTGGGCTATATGCCGGGCAAGTTCTCGCTCTACCAAGACCTCACCATCGAGGAGAACCTGAACTTCTTTGCCACGCTTTTCGGAACGACTGTTGATGAAGGTTACGATAGTATCAAAGCCATATACTCGCAGATAGAACGCTTCAAAGACCGCAAGGCAGGAGCACTCTCGGGCGGTATGAAGCAGAAGCTGGCGCTCTCGTGTGCATTGGTACACCACCCCAGTGTACTCTTCCTCGACGAGCCCACCACGGGTGTTGATCCCGTGAGTCGTAAGGAGTTGTGGGAGATGTTGCTTATGTTGAAGGAACAAGGAATAACGATCTTGGCTTCAACGCCTTATCTTGATGAAGTTCGTTGCTGTGAACGCGTCGCTTTTCTGGATCAGGGGCAGGTGCGCGGCATTGGCACTCCCGATGATATTCTCTCTCAGTTTGCCAGTATCTTCAATCCGCCAGGCATAGATAAGAGTGAAGAGTTAAAAGATAAGAGTGAAGAGTCGGAGAATGTCATTGAAGTAGAACATCTGGTAAAAGCCTTTGGCGATTTCCATGCAGTTGACGACATCTCGTTCAGTGTAAAAAGGGGCGAGATATTCGGATTCCTGGGTGCCAACGGTGCAGGTAAGACGACGGCGATGCACATGCTGACAGGACTGAACCAGCCCACCAGTGGAACGGGTAGGGTGGTAGGTTTCGACATCCGTACGGAATATGAACAAATTAAGAAGCATATAGGCTATATGTCGCAGCGGTTCTCGCTCTACGAAGACTTGACCGTTGCCGAGAATATCCGTCTCTTTGCTGGCATCTACGGCATGAAACCCTATGAGGTGAAGTGTAAGATGGACGAGGTGCTGCGGCAGTTGAAGTTTGAAGACCATCGCGATGATTTAGTAGGTTCTTTACCATTGGGCTGGAAGCAGAAACTGGCCTTCTCCGTCTCGATATTCCACGACCCAGGTGTGGTGTTCCTTGACGAACCCACGGGTGGTGTTGATCCCGCTACGCGCCGCCAGTTCTGGGAGCTCATCTACGACGCTGCCCATCGTGGCATCACGGTCTTTGTGACCACTCACTATATGGACGAGGCAGATTATTGTGACCGCATCTCTATCATGGTGGACGGCAAAATAAGCGCACTAGGTACACCCGACGAACTGAAACAGCGTTTCCACCAACCTGATATGGACCATGTGTTTACCTATCTGGCCCGTCAGGCCACCCGTTCAAGCGATTAAGTGTATGAAACAGTTTATAGCATTTGTAATCAAGGAAACCAAACATATTCTGCGTGACAAGCGCACGATGCTGATACTCTTTGGTATGCCCGTAGTGATGATGCTGCTCTTCGGCTTCGCCATCACCACTGATGTGAAGAATGTGCGCACGGTGGTGGTCACGTCAGAGATGTCGCCCCGTACGCAGCAGGCCGTAGAACGACTGGCACAATCGGAATACTTCGTTATCACTCAGATGGTGAATACCCCGCAGGATGCCGAACAGCTCATCCGCAGCCAAAAGGCCGATATGGCACTGGTGTTTGCACAGGGTCGTGGCGTGCAGATGATGGTTGACGGCAGCGACCCTAATATGGCGCAGCAATGGACCACCTACGCCCGACAGACTATTGCCAACTCTTCACTTTCCACGATTCACTCTCAACTGTTATACAACCCCCAGATGAAGTCGGCTTATAATTTCGTGCCTGCCATCATGGGTATGTTGTTGATGCTCATCTGTGCCATGATGACCTCGATATCCATCGTGCGCGAGAAAGAGAAAGGTACTATGGAGGTGCTGTTGGTATCGCCCGTGCGCCCCTTGATGGTGATTATCGCTAAGGCAGTGCCTTATCTGGTACTAGCCTTCGGCATCCTTATTACCATCTTGTTGATGGCACGTTTCGTGTTGGGAGTACCCTTGGCTGGTTCGCTGTTCTGGATTCTGGCTGTGAGCACCCTCTATATCCTGCTGGCGCTCTCGTTGGGACTGCTCATCTCTAACATGGCACAGACGCAACTTGTGGCCCTGCTGCTATCAGCTATGGTGTTACTCATGCCTGTGGTCATGTTGTCGGGCATGCTGTTTCCGGTAGAGTCGATGCCGCAAGTGCTGCAATGGCTGGCTGCTGTGGTTCCGCCACGCTACTATATCGAGGCCATGCGCAAGCTGATGATTATGGGTGTGGGCATTGGCGAAGTGGCTCGCGAGGTAGCTGTGCTGGCTGGTATAACGGTGGTGCTGCTGGCCATAGCGCTGAAGAAGTTTAATGTAAGATTGGAGTAACTGATATGACATTGAAATATCTCATACAAAAAGAGTTCCTGCAGATACGTCGTAATGCGTTTCTGCCCAAACTCATTGTCATGTTCCCGATTGTCATCATGTGCGTGATGCCGTGGGTGATGCAGATGGAAGTGAAGAACATCGTGGTAGATGTGGTTGACATAGACCACACCGTGGAGTCGCAGCGGTTGGTACAGCAGATTGCTGCCTCTAATTATTTCATCTTCGGTGGACAGAAGGCCACCTACGCTGAAGCGATGAAGGACATTGAGAAGGGTAGGGCCGATGTCATCCTCGAGATTCGCGGTGGCAAGTATCTCATTGCAGCCAATGCCGTCAACGGCACCAAGGGCTCAATGGGCAGCGCCTATCTCTCGCAGATAGTCACCTCAAACGTCACAACCCTCACCTCAAACTTCAAACATCACACATCAAACATCACGCCTCTCACCTTATACAACAAAGGTCAGAACTACAAGCTCTACATGATTCCCGCCCTCTTTGCCATTGTGATGATGCTAATGACGGGCTTCCTGCCCACACTCAACATCGTTGGCGAGAAAGAGGCTGGCACCATCGAACAGATCAACGTTACGCCCGTTTCCAAGTGGTCGTTCATCCTCGCCAAACTCATCCCTTACTGGCTCATCGCGCTGTTTGTCATCACCGTATGCCTGCTATTGGCGTGGCTCGTCTATGGCATCACACCAGCCGGTTCCGTGTGGCTCATCTACGTGCTTGCTATGCTGCTGGCGCTGTTCTTCTCTTCTTTCGGACTCATCGTGTCCAACTACTCCGACACCATGCAGCAGGCCATGTTCGTGATGTGGTTCTTTGTGGTGAGCATCATGTTGCTGTCGGGACTTTTCACCCCTACGCGATCCATGCCCCAGTGGGCGTATCTTACCACCTATATCAACCCCATGCACTACTTCATTGATGCCATCCGCACCGTCTTCATCCGTGGTGGTGGGCTGCACGAAACTGCCCATCAGGTCTTAGCCCTTGCTGGCATCGGTACGTTGATGGGTTGTTGGGCCGTACAGAGCTATAAAAAGAATAGTTAATCTATTTACCCACGCAGAATCTACTTGCCCACGCAGAAGTTTTTAAAGATATTTCCGAGTACTTCGTTGGGGACAATGCGGCCTTGGCCTGTGATGTCTGAGAGATCGTCTAAGACGAGGTTCAAGTCTTCAGAGATGAGGTCTCCGCTGAGGCCGGTCTCCAAGCCTGCGATGACACGGGTAAGGTTGTCGTGGGCGTGGATGAGTGACTGATATTGGCGGGCAGAGGTTACGATAATGTCACTCTCTGTGAGCTCGGGGATATGAGCGGCTTCATAGATGGCTTGTTCAAGGGCATCGATGCCCTGTCCTTGCTTGGCGGAAATCTGCAGTTGCTTGACAGAATCTTGACTTGAGTCAGGGGATGCTCCGATTTTAAGAGGTGCATTCTTGTCAATCTTATTCTGTATGATAATCAATGATTTATCATTGCATCGTTCTTGCATGTCTTCAAGTTCTGAAGCGCTTGGCGCTACATCGAGAAGCCAAAGCACAATGCGCGCTTTCTCGATGGTGGAATAGGTGCGAGTGATGCCTATCAGCTCTACCTCGTCTGTGGTCTGGCGGATGCCTGCTGTATCTATGAATCGGAAGGTGATACCCTGGATGTCTATCGTATCCTCAATGGTGTCTCTTGTCGTACCATGTACGTCGGAAACAATAGCACGATCGTCTCTCAGCAGACGATTGAGAAGCGTTGATTTTCCAACGTTTGTCTTGCCGACAATGGCTACGGGAATGCCGTTCTTGAGTGCTTGTCCTGTCTCGAAACTCTTGGCGAGTCTGAGAATGTGACTGTCAATAGTTTTGGTGAGCTCAAGTAATTCGCTTCGGTCGGCAAACTCAAGGTCTTCGTGGTCTGAGAAATCGAGCTCGAGCTCGAGGAGCGATGTTAGTTTGAGCAGTTGTTCACGTAGACGTGAAAGCTCTGATGAGAAATAGCCTCGCAGCTGATTCAACGCAATGTCGTGGCTGGCTTTGTTGGATGAGGCTATCAAGTCGGCTACGGCTTCGGCCTGTGAGAGATCCATCTTACCGTTGAGGTAGGCACGCTGGGTAAACTCGCCTGGTCCTGCCATCCGACAACCATGCTGAATGAGCAGTTCGAGAACCTTATTTAATATATAGCGTGAACCATGGCATGATATTTCTGCAGATTCTTCGCCTGTATAGCTGTGGGGAGAGCGGAATACGCTTACCAGCACCTCATCGACAATGCTATCCCCGTCTTTGATGTGGCCATAGTGAATGGTGTTGGGTTGGGCATTGGTGAGTGACTTGGTGAAGACATGAGATAGAATCTCAAGCGCCTGAGGGCCTGAGATTCTTATGATTCCGAGTGCTCCGCCAGGAGCCGTTGCAAGCGCGCAGATAGTGTCGATCATATTCTGTCGAGAACTTTCTCGATAAGTGTGTCTATACTATTCTTGTATTCGGTATTCATCTCTGTGGTGTAGCGGTTGGCGATGACCATGCAACATGTCATGGCGCGATGTCCGAGCAAAGAAGCCATACCTGCAAGGGCCGATGACTCCATCTCGAAATTACAGATCTTCATACCTTCATACTCAAAGCTCTCGATTTTCTCGTTCTGCTTCGGGTCTTCCAGATTGGCACGAAGCACACGGCCCTGAGGACCATAGAATCCGCCACATGAGATGGTGTAACCACGTACCATATCATCCTGGGCAATCTGATCGATAAGCTCTTTATCTGCTACGGATACGTATGGAGAACCTTTAATGGGATTCCACTTCATGTGTTTCTTGAAAGCCTCTTCAAGCTGCAGGTCGCACACCTCGTTACGGCCAGCATAGTAGTTTAACAGTCCGTCGAAACCGATGCTCTTGACGCTGGCAACGAAGCAACCAGTAGGGGTGTTGGGCTGAAGACCACCACATGTGCCGATACGAACCATCGTCAATGTGCGATGATTGGCCTTCTCTTCGCGAGTATTGTAATCGATATTGGCGAGTGTGTCGAGCTCGTTGGCTACAATGTCGATGTTATCGCATCCGATGCCATGACTCTGTACTGTGATTCGCTTACCTTTATATGTACCGGTGATTGTATGAAACTCGCGGCTGCTAACGTCGCACTCCTTGGTGTCGAAGTGGGCAGCAACTGTATCTACTCGGGCGGGATCGCCCACAAGGATGATCTTGTCGGCCAACTGCTCTGGTTTCAGATGCAGATGGAAGCATGAGCCGTCGGCATTAATAATCAGTTCTGATTCTGGAAAATGTTTCTTACTCATAGACTTGTTTATTTTAGTTTAATACGGAATTTTCTTCGTTACGTGTCTGCTTCTCAAGCGTTTTTATCTGGCGGTTGAGTTGCAGGAGTTCTTTCTCTGCGCTGAGTATCTCTTTGCGCAGGGATGTTCGTTCGCTATCCGATGCCTTGGCAAAGTAATCGCGCGATTTACTAAGTTCGCTTTCGAGCATGTCGAGTTGTTTGCGGGCAGAGATGAGCTGCTTGTAGAGCATGGCGGCTTTTTGTGAACGGAAGTCGCTGGCTTTGGAGTAGGTGAGATGGTCGTTGATAATAATAACCTGTTGGTTATCTGTTGTCTGCTGAACTTCTGCAGTTGGCTTCTGGTCGTTTATTGCCTCTAAACGCATGAGCGCATTCTTGCGCAACTGGCCATCGCCCCAGGTGTCGGCAATACGGGTTATGTCTGCAAAGTCGCGGATTTGCTGCTCGGTATACATAGAAGAGTCGTATGTCTTACGACTATCGGAGGGGATAAAGATATAAACGCATACCTGACCTTCGGGCTGGCGGCGGTCGCTGACGAAGTAGCCTATCTGATTGAGTTCGTCGATGGCAAACATGTAGTCGTTAGCCTCTGAATTGAAAGGCATTCCGATGTTCTCGGGCTTCAGGAAACTGCCGCTGCGAGAGTCGTAGCGAGTGAGGAATATATCATAGCCTCCGATGCTTTCCTCGCCCTTACCGGCAAAGTAGAACGTGATGCCATCGGCAAGCATGAAGGGGTAGGAGGCTTCGCTGATGCCTTCGCTGATGCCCTGAAGGGGCTGGGCTTTGCTCCATTCTTCGCCCAACTTGTCGCTTGTGAAGAGTTGCTGACGAAGGCTGTCGTCAGGCATGGAGAAGTAGATCTTATTGCCCATCTCATTGCGGAAAAGATAGCCTTCTGCGGGTTTGCCGAAAAACTCCTGGCAAGTGGTGACAGTACCTGTCTCGGAAGAGAGGCGGAAAGCGCTCAGAAACTGGTTCTTGTCCATGACGATGCTATCGACGAAAACAATCTGCTGGGTCATCTCACGCATGTTGGTGATGCGTGGATCTTCTTGCGGAACCTCTACAACGGGCTCTTTCTTCACTACACGCTTCTTACGTTTCTGTGCACTCAGAGTGAGTGGCAGAAGTATGGACAATGCAATGATGGTAACCGTCTTGAGATTCATATTCTTTCTGTTTATTCTTCAATGAGTTTGTTGTCTGCTTCGAGCGCTCCCCAAATGTTATAGCGTACCTCTGGGTTCAGTTGTTCGAGTGATTCGTATAGACGTTTAATGTCTGTTCGATGAGAGTTGGTCTCGTAGGGACAGAGCTTCTGCTGTTTCTGATATCCTTGTGTCGCGGCCCATGTCTTGATGTCAGCCTCTTGAATAAGGCACAACGGACGGATGAGCGTGAGGGGCATCTTGCGCATCTTCAGGCTTACGGGCATGGTGGCAAAGTGAGCCTGATAGGTGAGGTTGAGCAATGCCGTATGGATGATGTCGTCCTGATGATGGCCCAGGGCAATCTTGTTGCATCCCAGTTCCTGAGCGAGATTGAACATTTCCTTGCGACGATTCCACGAACAGAGGAAACATGGCTGTTTCTGTTTGCGACGGCGGGCAGCGTCTGTAGGTTGCTGTGACGTCTCTGTCTGTTCCACCTCGAACCTTGTAGTTCTCACGTGGAGCGTTACACCCAGATTCTCGCAGAACTGCTGCAGATAGCTGGTGTCTGTCTCGTAGTGGATGTTCTCCATCCTCACGTGCAATGCTTCTACCTTGAATCGCGGGTGCTGAATCTTGGCTCGCTTAGCTAAGAGCTCGAGCAGCAGGAGTGAGTCCTTGCCGCCAGAAAGCCCCACGAGTATGTGGTCATCATCTTCTATCAGATGATAAGTAGCCATCGCCTTGACAAAACGTTCATTCAAACGATGCCAGAGGCGATGGCTCTCTTTATTCTGATTAAGCTTCTCCACGAAGATGCTTATCCATGTTCAATGCAGCACGACGGCCATCGCCCATGGCGAGAATAACCGTAGCACCACCACGCACGATGTCACCACCAGCGAAGATCTCAGCCCTTGATGACTGCATTTCGTCGTTGACAGCTATCGTGTTCTTACGTCCCAGTTCGAGGCCTTGGATAGACTTCGGTACGAGTGGGTTGGGCGATACACCAACAGCCACAATTACCTGATCGACATCGAGTGTGACGGTCTTGCCCTCAACAGGCACAGGACTGCGACGGCCTGATGCATCGGGCTCGCCAAGTTCCATCACCTGGAGGATGGCCTGCTTCACAGCTCCCTGCTCGTCTGCAATATACTCGATGGGGTTGTGCAGCGTCAGGAAGTTGATACCTTCTTCCTTGGCGTGTTTCACCTCTTCGAGACGGGCGGGCATCTCTACCTCAGAACGACGGTAAACGAGTGTTACCTCGGCACCCAGACGCTTGGCTGTACGACAAGAGTCCATAGCCGTGTTACCACCACCCACAACGAGCACGCTCTTAGCGGGATTCAATGGGGTATCAGTGGTTGGGTTGGCTGCATCCATCAGGTTCACGCGGGTCAGATACTCGTTAGACGACATGATATTGATGCTGTTCTCGCCAGGGATATTCATGAAGTTAGGCAGACCAGCGCCAGAGCCTACGAAGATACCCTTGAAACCTTGTGCCTCAAGTTGCTCAACGCTGATGGTCTTGCCAACAATCACGTCAGTCTGGAAGTGAACGCCCATCTTGGCGAGGTTCTCAATCTCAACGTCAACAATCTTGTTGGGCAGACGGAACTCGGGGATACCGTACTTCAGTACACCACCGATTTCGTGCAGGGCCTCGAACACATAAACGTCGTAACCCTTCTTTACCATGTCGCCAGCGAACGAAAGTCCTGCAGGACCAGAACCAACCACAGCAATCTTGATGCCGTTAGAAGGTGCAATCTCGGGCAGAGAGATGTTGCCACTCTCGCGCTCAAAGTCGGCTGCGAAACGCTCCAGATAGCCGATGGCTACGGCTGGCTCGTTCATCTTCAGGTGGATACACTTGCTCTCGCACTGCTTCTCCTGCGGACATACACGGCCACAGACAGCGGGGAGGGCGGAGGTGTTCTTGAGCACCTTGGCAGCAGCCAGGAACTGACCGCGCTCGATGTTCTTGATGAACGACGGGATATTGATGTTGACGGGACAGCCCTCAACACAGCTGGGCTTAGCACAGTCGAGACAGCGCTTGGCCTCTGTCATAGCCATTTCCTTGGTCAGTCCGATGTTTACTTCCTCTGTGCGAGTGGTAGCACGATATACAGGGTCGAGCTCAGGCATTTTCACACGCTCTATCTGAGTACGCTCCTTGGGCTTCATGCTCTGTTGGAGCTCCTTACGCCATGCAGCATTACGATCAGTAAGAATTTCGATGGTATCGTTGGTAGGATCGTCGTCCATCACGATATCAGTACCCTTCGAAGCCTTTTCAACTTTCTCGTCAGAGATGCTGTCGAGGTGTTCCTGATAGTGCTCTACCTCTTCTTGCTCTGCACGCTTGAAGGTACCCATGCGCTTGAACATCTCGTCCCAGTCTACGAGGGCGCCATCAAACTCAGGACCATCGATGCACACGAACTTGGTCTTACCGCCAATGGTGAGTCGACAGGCACCACACATACCCGTTCCATCTACCATGATGGTGTTCAGGCTTACTTCACAGGGGATGTTATGCTTCTGAGCAGTGAGGTTTGAGAATTTCATCATGATTGGAGGGCCGATGGCAAACACTTTGTCAACGTGCTCCTGCTCGATGAACTTCTCGATACCAACGGTTACCACGCCCTTTTCGCCATACGAGCCGTCATCGGTCATGATGATTACCTCGTCAGAACTCTCGCGCACCTTGTCTTCAAGGATGATGAGATCTTTTGAGCGACCTGCCATCACGGAGAGAATACGGTTGCCTGCAGCCTTGAGTGCCTGGATAATGGGCAGCATAGGAGCCACGCCTAAGCCACCACCAGCACAAACCACGGTGCCGTAGTTCTCAATCTTCGTAGGATTGCCAAGCGGACCGACCACATCTGTCACATAATCGCCAACGCCCAGCTCACAGAGCTTCATCGATGAAAGACCTACCTTCTGTACTACCAGCGTGATAGTGCCTTTAGCGATGTCGGCGCCAGCGATGGTCAGGGGCATTCGCTCGCCTTTCTTTCCTACGCGCACGATGACGAAGTTGCCTGCCTTACGGCTCTTGGCTATCAGCGGCGCTTCAATCTCGAAAAGGAAGACCTTCTCAGAGAATTGTTCTTTTCTTACGATCTTGTTCATAGGTATTTGTTTATTGTTGATTTTAGTCGATGATGTCGCATCCCATGTAGGGCACGAGGGCTGCGGGCACCTTGATGCCGTTCTCTGTCTGGTTGTTCTCCAGCAGGGCGGCTACGATGCGGGGCAGAGCCAGAGCCGAACCGTTGAGCGTGTGGCAGAGCTCGGGCTTCTTTGTGTCCTCACGGCGATAGCGGCATTTCAGACGGTTGGCCTGATAGGTGTCGAAGTTTGATACACTCGAAACCTCGAGCCAGCGTCCCTGAGCCTCTGAGTAAACCTCGAAGTCGTAGCAGATGGCTGAGGTGAAACTCTGATCGCCACCGCAAAGCAGCAGGATGCGATAGGGCAGTTCCAACTTCTTCAGCAGACCTTCTACATGAGCCAGCATCTCCTTGTGGCTCTCTTTTGAGTGCTCGGGCTTGTCGATGCGTACAATCTCAATCTTTGAGAACTCGTGCAGACGGTTCAGACCGCGAACGTCTTTACCATAGCTTCCTGCCTCGCGACGGAAGCACTGGGTGTAGGCGCAGTTCTTGATGGGCAGGTCCTTCTCGTCGAGAATGACGTCACGATAGATATTCGTCACAGGAACCTCTGCTGTGGGGATGAGATAGAAGTCGTCTACCTCGCAGTGATACATCTGTCCCTCTTTGTCGGGCAGCTGACCTGTACCGTAGCCTGAAGCCTGGTTTACTACCGTCGGAGGCATGATCTCTGTATAGCCAGCCTTGCGAGCCTCGTCGAGGAAGAAGTTGATGAGCGCACGCTGCAAACGTGCTCCCTTACCGATATAGACGGGGAAACCGGCACCTGTGATTTTCACACCCAGGTCGAAGTCGATGAGATTGTATTTCTTGGCGAGTTCCCAGTGGGGCAGGGGATTCTCAATACCCAGCTTGGGGTTTACGTCCCAGTTGCCCACGGTGTCGCTGTCGCTACACTCCTTCAGATTGCTCTTCACAACGTGGTTGTCTTCTGCAGCCTTGCCTTCGGGTACCTCGTCGTATGGGATGTTTGGAATCTGACAAAGCAGGGTTGTCATCTCTTCCTGAGCCTTGGCCATGGTTTCGTCGAGCTCCTTTGATTTCTCCTTCAGCAGAGCCACCTGCTGCTTAATCTGATCGGCTTCGTCTTTCTTGCCTTCCTTCATGAACTTGCCAATCTGGCCGGAAAGCTGTTTCTGCTCGTTCAGACACTTGTCGAGCTCCTGTTGTGCCTCGCGGCGCTTCTTGTCTACTGCGAGCACGCCATCGATGGCTTCCTTTGCACCTGCAAAGTGTTTTTTCTCCAAGCCACGAATCACGCGTTCGGTTTCCTCATTGATAAGTTTGAGTGTTAACATGTTAAATACGTATTTATTTGTTGATTTCTGATTTCTAAGGTGCAAAGGTAATCATTTCCGCTGAAAAACCCAAACATTCTTTTGATTTTATACTATAAAGTATAAAAATGCAGAAATCCCGCAACTCCTTACGGAGCGCGGGATTCTGTTGTTTGTTTGGAATAAGTTGTTTCTTTTTAATTAAGCTTCAGCATTTGGAATTACTGAAACAACACTCTTGTTGTACTTTCCCTTGTGGAAGTTTACAGTACCGTCTACGAGAGCGTAGAGAGTGTCGTCCTTACCAATAGCCACGTTGTTACCCGGGTTGTGCTTTGTACCACGCTGGCGAACGATAATGTTACCAGCTACACACTGCTGACCACCGAAGATTTTGATGCCAAGTCGCTGAGCTGCGCTCTCACGACCGTTCTTAGAACTACCTACACCTTTCTTATGTGCCATAATGTTGTTCCTCCTACGTTTTAAGCGATTACAGACTTGATTTCTACTTCAGTGAACTGCTCACGATGACCGTTGCGCTTGCGAGAGTCCTTGCGACGCTTCATCTTGAAAACGATGACCTTGTCACCCTTAACCAGCGGGTTCACTACTTCACACACTACTTTTGCTCCGTCTACGGTGGGAGCACCTACCTTCACTGCACCGTCAGCATCTACGAGCAGCACCTTGTCAAATTCAACAGTCTTACCGGCCTCGGCATCCTTAATGTGGTGCACGAAGAGCTTCTTGCCCTGCTCGGCCTTGAACTGCTGACCCTGAATTTCTACAATTGCGTACATTATTTATTTTATTGTATAAAGGGTTTTTTCCGCGAGGCGGCATACGTTCGTACACACTTCACTCTGCCCCAACGGACTCTAACGGGGTGCAAAGGTACTAATTTTATTAGTAATTGAGACTGGTGTATCGAGATTTAGATGTAGATTTATGAAAGTTTAACAAATCTGTACGTATGGGCAAAAAATAAAGCGACGACTTTCGCAAGCGATCGCTCCATATCTTCAATAGGTATTAGTTTTCTAAGGTAAAAAGATTGTTTTCAGGATAACGGTTGCAAAGGTAATGCCTTTTTTTTACTTCTCCAAATATTTCTTCAACTTTTTTTAGGAAAAATTATTGTGTACCCGCACAAGCGCTAATATTTTCGAAATTTAACATAAAAAACCATGTAATCGATTGCTTTCGTCGATAAAAAACGCCCAAAAATCTATAATTTGCTATTTTCTTTTTATAAAGGTTCACACTTTTTAATGTTGGTGATGGGTATATACATCATCGTAACATCACAAACTTGTTAGCTACTTTCCTTAGTGGAAAGTCTGATTTTACTCGGACTAAACCTTGACTTTACTCGGAGTAAAATGCCCATTAAAGCAGTTCAGACCAAGTGCCCCGTATATCCTGAATCGTTAAATTTATCGAAAAACGATAAAGTTTTTGGGGAAAAGTTTGGTGGAAAAGGGAAAAGTTTCTACTTTTGCATATCGAAAATCGATAAATATATAATCGATAACGATAAACTTATTAAGTAAATCAATAAAATAAACGACTAAGTTATTAACAATAAAAACTTAAAATAATGTATAAGCGTATAAGTAATTTCCTTCGCAATTGCTGCACCAAGAATCCGATATCCGTAATCTGTCTTCTGTTTATGGCTATCCTCATGGGCTGTATGATAAACGGCGATATCTATCGTATGAATAATGCCGAAACGCCGTATGACTATTGGCAGAATCTCTGCTATCTCACCGACAACCTGGCTCGCACGTATTTCTTCTTGCTATACTTGCTTCTCGCGTACCTTATTTATATTAATAAGCAGTATACGCGCTGGTGCGTGTGGCTTTACTACATCATGGCCGCCTCGTGTCTGGTCTATTGTGCGATAGCAGGATATATGCTGGACTATGGCGTAAGTAACAGCCTGGCTGGCGAAAGCCCGAAAAATGTGCTCAAGTTGGCAGGTACTCTGTATCAGGGCCCCTTCTTCTGTATGATTATCTTTTATTTCTTCGTGCCTAAGTTCCTTAAGGACACCATGAAGCTGAAAGAGGAGCAGGACTTAACCATCTGATGGCGTATGGGACAGATTATCGTAAACCTCGATGTGGAGTTGGCTAAGCGCAAGATGTCGCTCAGTGAACTTGCTGATCGGGTGGGGCTTACGCTGGCTAACCTCTCGATTCTGAAGACGGGCAAGGCCAAGGCGGTGCGCTTTACGACGCTTGAAGCAATTTGTCGTGAACTGGGTTGTCAGCCTGGCGATATTCTTGAATACAGGGATGAATAAGCTTCTGAATTAGTTAAATGATACAAATAAACAAATAAAAGAACGAAGTGTGTAAGTGAATTCACGGCAGAATGCCTATCTTTGCACCATCGGAAGTTAGAAAACCAAATTAATCAATCGTAAACTCAGAATAAATCAGTACAATTATGATCATTGCTATTTTCTTTATCACACTCATTACGTTGGCGCTCAATGCAGCAGCCTTCATCTTTTAAGTTGTTTCTGGAATATGAAAGAGGTTAAAATCTATTTTTCGAAAAAAAAGGTCGTGGCTTTTGTTGCCTTGATGCTAACTAGTCTTGTAGTCTATATATTGACGAGACTCTATTTCAGCAGCCGTGAAGAGATGTGGTGGAATCTGCTAGGTACTCCAGTCTGCATTTTTGCGTTCTATTTTATTAAGTATCTTCATGATTTTTACAAACAAAGGCTTTGCATGACCATCACCGACGAGTATCTCGAAGTGAATAACAAGTTCAAGTGGACAGTCTGCTTTCGTGATGTCGATGCGTTCTACCTAACAAAATACAAGACTCTGAAGCTGATAGGTATCCAATATAAGAAGGAGCATGAGAACTGGAAATCACTCGACGAGATTGAGGAGGGACGCAAAGAGCGCCTGCGCAATCCTGATGCGCCTGGGGCTGTCTATGAGATTCCTATCAATCATATGGACATTAAGCCACACGACTTGCTTAATATGCTGAACGAGAGGCTTAAGCTGGCTCACGCTAAAGAAGTGAAATCCTAAGAATCAAATGTATGGGTGACTAAAGTGACAAATGACATTTGTCACTTTTTTCCTTGTAGTTTTTTGAGACGGCGACGGGCATCACCGGCATCGGGATAGAGTTCGAGCGCCTTCTCATAGTTGCGGATGGCGGCATCGATCATGTGTTCGTGCTCGCACTCGCGTCCTAAGATGGTATACTCAGCTGCCAATCGCTTCAAGAGTTCATTTTTCGACTTGATTTCTGCTTTCAGGGCATCCATCTCAGAGGCATGCTCTGCTTTCATACGCTCAATCTCACGTTTCTGGCGACTGATGATTTCAAGTTTCCTGCGTATGAAACGGCGTATGTGTGGCTTCTCGATGTCGTAGCGTAGATGGATAGCCGTGAAAAAGTGGTCGAGGAAACCTGCGAAGTCGAGTGTGTCGAAGGAACGGATGGCATCGCGATACTCGCGGTCGGCCTTGCCCTCCTCAAGTGCCTTTGAAATCAGTGTCTGGTCGTTGTAGTGATTGGCAAACTGCACCACCTCTGCTCGTACGAAGATGTCGCTCTGTCGCAGAGGAGCTTTCAGCGTGAGTCCTTCGAGCGAGGTGCATCGGGAGAGCGCTACATATGTTTGCCCACCAGCAAAAGCGCCTCCGCCAGCGAAGTCAATCGACACTTGTGAGAATGTGAGTCCCTGACTCTTGTGTACGGTGATGGCCCACGCTAGTCGAACGGGAAATTGGGTATAGGTACCCAAAAGTTCTTCTTCTATTTTCTGTTCCTTCTCGTTGAAGGTATAGCGCATGTTCTCCCACACCTCGCGCTCCACATCGTGTTCCACACCTTGCTCGTCGATGATGCCGATTACACCCTCTTCCTCGGCAATATAACTCACAGTGCCCAGCGTACCGTTCACCCAACGCTTCTCCTTGTCGTTCTTTACGAATATAACCTGAGCACCAGGTTTCAGCTGAAGTTCCATGGGCGTAGGGAGCGAGCTCTCGGGAAAGTCGCCCTTGATGGTACCGCGAAAAACCGATGGATTGCCCTTAATCTCTGCCAGACGCTGCTCATTAGTATAATCTACGGTGTCGCGACGGGCAGCGAGCGTGATGGTGAGGCTTCTGTTATTTACGGTTTGATTGGAAGCAGATACCCGGGTGTTGAGGGTTTCCAGATCTGCAGTTGTAGCCGTGTTGTTGCGAATACGGTCGAGGATGGAGATGAAACGATCATCTGTCTGGCGATACACCTTGCGGAGTTCAATCGATACGATGGGCATCGTCTGCCACACCTTGGCATTAAAGAAATAGGCCGAGGGGTAGAAGGGCTGAAGTAATTGACGCTCCTCGTCTTTTAGTACCGGTTCCAGCTGGTAGATGTCACCCACTAGTAGGAGTTGTTTTCCACCAAAGGGTTCTGGATTGCGTGTGTATATGCGCAACACCTTGTCAATAAAGTCGATGATGTCGGCACGGACCATAGAAATCTCATCTATGATAATCAGCTCTACTTCACGAATCAGCTTGCGTTGGGCACCTGTATATTTCAGTGTCTCTTTCAGGTGGCGGTAGTTGTAGCGTGAATCATTGGGCAGCAAGGGGTGGAAAGGCAGACGGAAGAAGCTGTGAAGCGTGCTCCCTCCTGCATTGATAGCCGCAATACCCGTTGGGGCTAAAATGACGTGCTTCTTCTTGGTGTTTTTCGACACGTAGCGCAGGAACGTACTTTTACCCGTCCCCGCCTTTCCTGTGAGGAAAAGCGAACGACGGGTATAGTTCACGATCTGGAGCGCGTCCTGCCACTCCTTGTTTTCAAGATCTAGTTCCAACGATATCAGTAACTTATCGGGTTAGTCTTCGTCTTTCGTTCCCTCACCATTGGTCTGAGGTGCCGTCTGCTGCTTGGTATCGTCGGGCTCTGGATCCTTCTGAGGGCGCTGTAACGGATTGCCGTGCTCATCGAGGAATATAGCATCAGTGTCGTCTGCATCAAGTGAGAGCGAGTCTGTGCTCAGCGAGTCGGAGTCGGCTGGAGCCTGGAAGTAGCCACCGCAATCATACATGGCACTGGCAAGGTCGATATTACGAGGTGCGCTGAACTTTGCGCGATATTTCTTGAAAGCGGGGTCATTAAGCACAGAGCCGAGGAAGTAACCACAGATAGGCAGAGCTGTACGGTTGCCTTGTCCTAGCATGCCTGTTCGGAAGTGGATGCTTCGGTATTCGCCGCCAACCCATGCGCCAACCACCAGCTTAGGTGTAGTACCTATGAACCAAGCGTCGGAGTGATTGTTGGACGTACCCGTTTTTCCGCCAAAGTCTGTATCAGCAGCCTTGTCATAGCCTACAAAACCCATCAGGCGTGAGCTCGTACCACTCATACCACCTTTCAGCAACTGCTGTACCAGGAAGGCAGAACGATAAGGGATAGCTTGCGTAGCCTCAGTAGGCGCTTCGTAAATCACCTTGCCGTCACGGTCTTCAATCTTTGCCACCAGCACAGGTTCCATGTGTCCGCCATCATTCACAGGTGTACAATAGGCATTGACCATCTCAAGCAAGTTTACATCGCTTGAACCCAATGTGAGCGAGGGGGTTGCGTCGAGTTTAGACTTGATACCCATGTCGTGTGCAGTCTTCACGATGTTGTCGATGCCACACTCTTGACCCAAGCGAACAGCTACAGAGTTGATACTCATGGCAAAAGCCTGCTTCAGGGTGATGTCTGCGCCAGAGAAACGGCCGTCGGCATTCGTTGGTGCCCATGTTACTTCTTTGCCATGATCCATCACCTTCATAGAGAAGAACTCATCCTTGCGGGTGTCGCAAGGGGTGATGCCCTGATTCATGGCTTCTGTATATACGAAGAGTTTGAAGGTTGAACCAGGCTGGCGCATTGCTGTTACCTTGTCGTACTTCCATGACTTGAAGTCTATATCGCCCACCCATGCTTTTACATGACCCGTCTGGGGCTCCATAGCCACAAAACCGCAATGCATGAAGCGCACCATGTAGCGGATAGAGTCCATCGTTGAAAGTTCCTTCTCGATCTGTCCCTTCTCATAGTCGAACACCTTCACGGTGTGGGGCTTATTGAGGTAGTAGTTGATGGAATCCTCATTGCCATCGAATTTCTTTGAGAGATATTTGTACACAGGCTGTCGCTTGGCGATATCCTCAATAAAGTTTTTTATTTCCACGTGGTTCTCGTCTTGCCAGGGATTGGTGCTTCCCCAGTGAGCATTGAACGTTTGCTGCACCTGTTTCATTTGCTTAAAGGCTGCCTCCTCGGCATACTTCTGCATACGCGAATCGAGGGTGGTGTATATCTTCAGTCCCTCAGTATACAGGGCATTACGATTGTCAAAATATTCCTCGCACCAACCCTTCAGATAGTCGGCAACCGCCTCACGGAAGTAGTTGGCATCGCCGTCATAGGCACTCTCAACGCTGTAGTCGAGTTTGATTTCTAACTTTTTCAGTGAATCACACTCTTCCTTGGTCAAGTCGCGATGCTGGCACATCAGGTCGAGTACGGTATTACGACGCTTGAGCGAGTTTTCCGGATTGATCAGGGGATTATAATATGTGGTGGCCTTAAGCATACCTACCAAGATGGCTGCATTCTCAGTTGTCAAATCCTGAGGCTTACAGTTGAAGTAGGTTTTACAAGCCGTCTTGATACCAAACGCATTCGAACCAAAATCAACGGTATTGGCATACTGCGTCAGAATCTCATTTTTGGTGAAGAAGAACTCCAGTTTGTAGGCCGTAATCCATTCTTTGCTCTTCAGAATGAGCATTTTGATGCCAGGGATATATCCCAGCAATCCTGTTGAATATTCAGAACGGGTTCGGAACAGGTTCTTTGCCAACTGCTGGGTGATGGTGGAAGCGCCACGTGCGTCGTGGTGTAGGGCATAGTCTTTCAATGCTGCTGCAAAGGCCTGATAGTCGATGCCATGATGATGGAAGAAACGCTCGTCTTCTGTATCGATGAGGGCTTTCCAAAATACGGGGTTCACCTCCTCATAGGTTACAGGTGTACGGTTCTCACTGAAGAACTTACCAATCAGCTTGCCATCAGCACTGTAGATCATGGAGGCCTCTGCAGGTCGTTTGTTCTTGATGGTCGACATAGATGGTGACTTACCGAAAAGCCACAAGAAGTTCATGTCGACTGCACCCAGATAAAGGAAGAAAGCCACAATGAGCGAGGCAATTCCAAGACCAGTCTTGATATACCAAGGACGCCCTTGATAAAGACCTTTATACCATGGCCAGAAGCCTTTCACCTTCTGCATCGCTGTATTCAGCCAAGCCTTGTATTTGTTAATCGTTTCGTTGCTCATAGTCTTGAGATATATAACTGATTATTTTTTCTGTTTCATCAGGATGGAACCACTTGATACGTTCATCCTTCTTATACCAAGTTAACTGTTTGCGGGCGTATCGTCTGGTATTACCCTTGATGCGTTCTACTGCCTCTTCTAATGACCATCGTCCGTCAAGGTAATCGAACAGTTCTTTGTACCCCACAGTATTCAGCGCATTCAGATGACGCTTAGGATAGAGTCTTTTGACTTCCTCGAGCAGTCCGTCGGCCATCATCTGGTCAACACGCTGGTTGATGCGCTCATAGAGTTCCTCACGCGGTCGGTTAAGTGCGATTTTTATAATGTTGAAAGATCGCTCTTTCTTTTCTCGTTTGCGAAACGATGTGTAGGTCTTGCCTGTCATCGTGCAGATTTCGAGTGCATGTACCACCCGTCGTGGGTTCTGCTTGTCAACTATTTCGTAGTATTCCGGATCGAGCTTCTTCAGTTCCTGACAGAGAGTTTCGAGTCCTTCGTTTGCCAGTCTCTGTTTCATCAGCGTACGGGTGTCTTCATCGATGGTGGGAATGTCGTCAATACCATCGCAAACGGCATCGATATACATCATGCTGCCACCAGAGAGTAAGGCGTAGTCCCGATGTCTGAATTGTTGTTCCAGTAACTCGAGTGTCTGTTGTTCAAAGAGCGATGCACTGTAATAGTCTTCCAGCCCCAAAGTGCCCACGAAATAATGCCTGACCTGTTTCATCTGCTCGTCAGTGGGACGTGCTGTACCAATGTTCAGTTCGCTGTATATCTGACGTGAATCGGCATTGATGATAGGTATGTCGAAATACTTGGCAATCTTCAGGCACAAGGCCGTCTTACCAACGGCCGTGGGGCCTGTGATGACTATCAGCGTCTTTTTCAATATTGTTTATCTGATGACTCCTCTCTTAGAGTTCTCGATGAATGAGCAAATGTATTCAACCTCTTTAGAGTCGGGATATTTGGCGCGAGCCTCAGCCACGCCCTCCTTCATGACTCCCTTAGAGTAGATGATACGATAGGCGTCATGGATAGCCTCGATGGTCTCGTTGGAAAAACCTCTACGACGCAGACCAATGAGATTCACACCTGCATAGCGAACAGGTTCCTTGCCTGCGATTACGTAAGGGGGAATGTCCTGACTCGTACGGCTACCACCTTGGAACATAATATAGCCTCCAACGTGCAGGAACTGGTGGAACAAGCAACATGCCGAGATAATGGCATTGTCGTCGACAATCACTTCACCGGCAAATTTCGTAGAGTTGCCAATGATACAGCCATTACCAATCTCGCAGTCATGACCAATATGCATATTCTCCATCAGCAGATTGCCATTGCCTACTACGGTCTTACCCTTTGAAGCGGTACCACGACTGATGGTAACATTCTCGCGGATGGAGTTGTTGTCGCCAATTTCACATGTGGTCTCCTCGCCAACAAACTTCAGATCCTGAGGCTTTGTTGAGATGGATGCACCGGGAAAGAATTCGTTGTTGTTGCCAATGCGAGCTCCGAAATGGAGGGTCACACCATTGTAGAGCTTGTTATTGTTGCCCATGACTACGTTTTTGTCAATCACACAGAATGGGCCAATGATATTGTTGTCGCCCAGTTTTGCCTCTGGGTCAACAACTGCTAAAGGATGTATCTGATTTGCCATATAAATTTCTTATTTGTTCTTTACGATTTGTGCTGTAAATGATGCCTCAGCCACTACATGGTCGCCAACAAAGATGTAACCTTTCATTGAAGAGATACCATGGCGTACGGGAGCCATCAGTTCTACTTTGAAAATCAAGGTATCGCCAGGAACCACCTTCTGACGGAACTTCACATCGTCGATCTTCATGAAATAGGTGCTCCAGCGCTCAGGCTCTTCGAGAGTATTGAGTACCAGCAGACCACCACACTGAGCCATAGCCTCAATCTGAAGTACACCGGGCATCACGGGCTCTTGTGGGAAGTGCCCTTGGAAGAATGGTTCATTGGCCGTGATGTTCTTGATACCAACGATGGTCGTCGCTCCCAGTTCAACCACCTTATCAACCAACTGCATGGGGTAGCGGTGGGGCAGAAGTTCACGGATGCGGTTCACGTCCATGACTGGCTCTTCGTTTGGATCATAGATAGGTGCCTGAATCTCGTGCTTGCGAATTTCCTTTCGCATCTGACGGGCAAATTTATTGTTGATGGTATGTCCTGGACGAGTAGCAACGATGCGACCCTTGATAGGCTTACCAATCAGGGCCATATCGCCAATGATGTCGAGCAACTTGTGGCGTGTGCATTCATTGTCCCACTGCAGAGGCTTGTGCTGGATGTAGCCCAGATCTGTAGCGTCGCGATGCTCTACGTGCAGCATATCTGCCAACATGTCGAGACGTTCCTGAGTGGTCTGACGCTCGTAAATGACAATTGCGTTATCCAGGTCGCCACCCTTAATCAGGTTTGCCTGAAGCAGAGGCTCGATGTCGCGTACGAAAACAAACGTACGGGCACTGGCTATTTCTTTGGTATAGTTTTGCGGATTGTCAAGTGTCGCAAACTGTGAACTGATGAACTTTGATTCAAATGAGCACATCGCTGTGATTGAGAAAGAGTCATCAGGAAGAATCGTGATGCATGAACCTGTCTGTTCGTCCTTCACTTCAATTTTCTTGCGAATGATATAATAGTCTTTTGGCGCATTCTGTTCCTCAATGCCTACCTCATTGATCTTGTCAACATACTGGATGGCAGAGCCATCGAGAATAGGAAACTCAGGACCATTTACCTGAATCATACAGTTGTCAATGCCTAAAGCGTAGAGAGCAGATAGACCATGCTCTACAGTAGAAACACGAGCATCGCCTTTACCAAGTACCGTACCACGCTGGGTGTCAACGACATTCTCTGCAATGGCATCAATCACAGGCTCGCCTTCAAGGTCAATACGCTGAATTTTATAGCCCGTGTTTTCCGGGGCAGGATTGAATGTTACTGTGAGGTTCAAACCCGTATGCAGTCCCTTACCAAACAGGGAGAAACTGCCTTTCAAAGTTTTCTGCTTCATATTTCTTAGAGTTTCTTTTTTAATTCTTCTATTTCACGTTGCAATTGTGCTATCTGACGGTACATGTCAGGAAGCTTGGCATCCAAAGCTCTCGCCTTGAAATACATCTTGGGATTAACGGCAGGTGAACCTATCAGTTGCTCACCGTCTCCCTTCGTGTTGCTGATGACACCAGACTGAGCACCGATGAATGTCTTGTCGGCAATCTGAATATGTCCGGCAAAACCGGCCTGACCACCAACCATACACCAAGCTCCAACTTTAGTTGAACCTGCCAAACCTACCTGAGCCGACATTACGGTGTTTTCTCCAACTTCACAATTATGAGCCACCTGAATCAGGTTGTCGAGTTTCACACCCTTGTGAATAACAGTCTGTCCCATTGTGGAACGGTCTACGCAGGTGTTGGCGCCAATCTCCACATTATCCTCGATGATGACGATGCCAATCTGCGGTATTTTATCATAACCCTCAGTATTGGGAGCAAAACCAAAACCATCGGCACCGATTACGCTGCCAGCATGGATTGTTACATTATTTCCGATTTTACATCCCTGATAAATAGTAACGTTGGGATAGAACACACATTTTGAACCAGTCTGCACGCCATCTCCAATGACAGTATGGGGATAAACCATGGTGCCATCGCCAATCACGGCTCCATCACCGATATAGGCGAATGCACCTATATAGACATCTTGTCCAATGGTGGCCTTAGGAGAAATGTATGCGAGTGAATCAATACCCTTCTTAACAGGTTTCATTGACTCATAGAACTGTAGTAACTTAGCTACACATTCATAAGCGTTCTTTACGCGGATAAGTGTGGTACTGACGGGTTTATCGAGTTTGACGTCTTCGTTGATTAGTACTACACTCGACTTGGTGTCGTAAATGTAATGAGTGTATTTGGGATTCGACAGGAACGAGATAGCGCCTGGCACACCTTCCTCAATCTTTGCGAAGGTGTTTATTGATGCATTTTCATCGCCTTCAACACGTCCTTGAATTAGTTCTGCAATTTGTTTGGCTGTAAATTCCATATTTTTTGCCTTAATTTATTATATAAAACCGTGCAAAGATAGCGAAAATTATTCAAATCGCTGATAACACAGATAATATTTTCTTATTTTTTTAGAAAGTAATTGAACATTTAGCAATTCTGAAGCCTCGGATATGTCCTTGATTTCTCCATTTTTGTAAAGTATTGCGATGCTATCATCGTCAACATTATACATGTCTTTTTGGATTGTGTTGAGACTCATCAGGTAGTGGGCATCGCTCTTCTCGATACCCAGTTCTCTTGCGATATTCTCCTGTAATTCGTCGATTCTCTCCTGTGATACAGGCTCTTCGTGAACCTCGACCTTGAAAATCTTTCTGTCAAGCATGTCGGTTGCCAGTGTAGAAAGAATCTTATCATCGTGATGTTTCCAAGCCTTCATGGCGCTCCAGATGTCTGAATCATCGAGTTCGCCATAATTCGTAAGAGTCTCGGGATGTGTGGCAAACCACTCTGCATCGATGTCATTGCTGAGGAAGTAGTGCAGGGCAGGTGAGGCGAACACATCCTGTCCCATACGTATAAGGTCTTTCGCACGTGTAAGCATGTTGACAAGTACCTTCTCATAGGCTACGCAAGTACGATGCAGGTATACTTGCCAGTACATCAGGCGGCGTGTGGTGAGATAGTTTTCCAGTGAGTAGATGCCTTTCTGCTCTACCACTAACGAGTCGTTGACAACATTTAGCATCTTGATGATTCGTGCAGAGCCGATGTTACCTTCTGTCACACCTGTATAGAAGGAGTCTCTGCGTAAGTAGTCCAAACGGTCCATGTCAAGCTGACTCGAGATGAGCTGATGGAGAAAGTTCTTCGGATAATCTCCTTTGAAAATACTGATGGCAAGATTCAACTGTCCGTTCAGTGAACGATTGATCTCTTCCATCATCAGCAGTGAAATCTCTTCATGAGAAATACCATGAATCAGTGTGTTCTCTAATACGTGAGAGAATGGACCATGTCCGATGTCGTGCATCAGGATGGCAGCCTGAACAGCTTCAGCTTCTGATTCAAAGATGAAGATGCCTTTTTGCTGAAGATTCAATATGGCCTCACTCATCAGATGGAAAGCCCCAAGTGAATGCTGGAATCGGGTATGTCGTGCTCCAGGATAAACCACAGAAGCCAACCCAAGTTGATGGATACGGTTAAGGCGCTGGAACAGAGGATGTTCCACAATGCCATAAAGTATTCCTTTTGGGATTTTGATAAATCCGAAAACGGGGTCGTTTATGATCTTGACATCGTTCATGGGTGCAAAGGTACTAAAAATATAGATAAAAGCCAAATATATTTGTTTTTTCGCTTAAATTGCCTTATCTTTGCACAATAAAATACTAAAACAAAGAATATGATGAAGCGTTTTTCAACTTTGCTGCTTCTTGCAGCCACATTGTGCGTGAGTGTTTATGCCCAGAAAGGAAACCTGCAGAAAGGCGGTTATGGTTATCTATATTGCCACATGAACGACCACGGCCGTGCATGGACAGCTTACGCACTGAGTCGTGACGGCTTTCACTATGAAGACCTTTTGGGGGGAGACTCTATCTTCAGCGATGCCGAGCATGCCCGTATCGAAGGTGCCACACGTGATGCCTATATCTGTCGTAAGCATGACGGAAAGGGCTATCTGATGGTGTGTACGGATATGAATGTTGGCGCAAAAGAGCGACTTGGTAAAAAAGAGACGTGGGATAACTATGGTATCGATCTCTTGACGAGCAACGATCTTATTCACTGGGAATCAGTTACTTTCGACTATCGAAAGGGCGTCTCGATCTTCTCAGATCCGGATGCAGAGAGCGTATATAAGAACTGGGCCACCATCAATCGTGTATGGGCACCCCAGATCGTATGGGATGAGGATTATGTATGGCCTGACGGAAAGAGAGGCGGTTATATGGTATATTACTCTATGTGGAATCGAGGTGAAGAGGCTTATGACCGTATGTATTATTCTTATGCCGATGAGAGTTTTACCACCCTTACACAGCCACGTCTGCTCTTCGATTGGGGGTATGCTACTATCGATGCCGATATCAATTGGGTGGAAACGGATCAGAATTGGCACATGATGATTAAGAAAGAAGGCGGGAAACCTGGCTTGTTTACTGCTACGGCCCCAACGCTTACTGGTCCTTGGAGCGAACCCGTAGAGGATGATTATGTTGACTTTGAGGGTAACAAAAAATGTGAAGGGGTCTCGGCATTTCAGCTTAGTGGCGAGAAAAGTTGGGTGATTGCCTATATTGAGTATTCTTCCCATCCACGCAACTACCGCCTCTGTCTGGCCGATGAGAATATGCGGAATTTCCATTCGCCTCGTAACATCGAGGGCGTGAAAGCCCCCCAGCATGGCTCTTTCCTCCGACTGACGAAGAAAGAATACAAACGTCTTGCGAAACTAAGAAGATAGCCCTTAGATTTTAAAAACATCCAGAGGAGAGAGTCCCTCTCGGTAGAAATATCGTTAGGATAGTGTTTTCCAGTCTTTTCTCCGTTAGAAAACGTTGTTTCCCCTTATGGAAAACACTGCTTTCTAACGGAGAAAACAGTGTTTTCTGACTGAGGAAACACCGTTGTCTATAGGAACTTTCTATTCTAAAGAAACATTTCGGATGACAAATGCATGCTCGACGTCGCCCTCCTTGAAGTTGAAAGTCGTTGGGATGGTATCGAACGGCTCAAAGGTGAGCGTGAAGTCTGTGTAGCAGAGGTTGCTAAGAAACTCGTCTGTTGACTCTGTAGCTTTCACCTGAGAAAAGTTGTCCTCGTCAAGCTTGATACCATCGGCTGCTGTCAGCATGTATTTTTTGCCGTTTGCCTCAAGATAAGACTCTTTGACGATGCGGAACCAATAATCCTTATGGCCGTAATAGCGGAAGCTAACTGTAGTGCTACTGGCATTGGCATCGACTTTCTGGATTAGCAGCGAGAAGTTGGCGCTGTTATCCTGTTTGTGCTTGACGCCGTTGAGAACATCAGCCATGCCCATAAACAATCCCGGAATATAACCCATGTCCTTCCAAACGATGCGCTTGTCGGGTGAGATCAATATGTAATAGGGAATGGCACCCATATCGCAGTATTTTATACTAATATCCTGCATGGCGTTGTTCCAGTTTGTCCAGACAATGCGCTTGCTGAATTCGTGCTCCTGCCACTCTGAGATCTTGTTCTGATTGATACCGACGATTTCCAGCTTATCCTTCATTTTCTCATAGGCCTCTTTCATCTCAGGCTCAGACATCATGCAAGGACCACAACCGATACCCCAGAAATCAAGCAATACATATTTGCCATTGGCAAAGGCTTCAAACAGATGATGCTTCTGCCCTTGCATATCTACGAGTTCAGCATCTTCGGCTTCGTCGCCAACCTGCAAGACTCGTGGCGGATAAACATAGTTGTGTATCTCTGCCAGTTGCTCCTCAAATTCTTTAGGTGCACGGTCTGCAACGAACTTCTCGATCTTCTTCAACTGCTCCATGTGGGGGAAGTCCTTAATGTCCTTTGCAATTCTGGATGCATTCAATAGCTTACCGATGGTGGCGGCATCCATAGGCAGTGCGGGTAGGATGTCCATCTGCTTCTTCGCCAACTTTATTGTAACGGGTTCTAGCTCAGCCCTGGGCTTATTGGCCAGAACCTTCTGCATATATTCCGTCAGCACGTCACGGCAGTGCTCCGTGATGCGAGCTTCTGTCCGTTGCTCGGGGAGCGGGCTCTCCACCTTCCATAAGGGATAGAGACAGTCATTGCCTGTTACTTTCACTGCCAGGTCTGGTTTCAGGTAGATGGTTATCGACATATTAGGACAGCCTTCGCCCATTAAAGAGAGAAAGCTTTCAGTGAGTTCTTCAACGGGTAGAGTGTAGGCGAAATGTCCGGCTTTGACAGTGTCTACAACACTTCCAAAAGTACCTGTACCGGCAAGCACCAGCGTGCCGTCTTTCAGTGCGGGAGAATAACCAGTGACTGTTGCAGTCTTTGTCTGTGCTAGTCCTGTTGATGTGAGAAGGGCAAGCAGAATAGTGATAATGTTTTTCTTGTTCATAATTAATGTTTTAATGATTTTATGGTATATGTCGGCGGCGAAGTTACAAAGAATATTTGAACCGTACAAGTATTTTAAATATTTTAAAGAAAAATCGCCATAAAGGATGCTTGCTGCCAAAAGGGCGCAAGAAAAGGAAAGGAAAAAAGAAAAAGGGGTTCTGAAGTTTGTTCAGAACCCCTTTTTCTTTAATTCTTCTGCCATCTCCTGTTGGAGTTTCTTTGCTGCTTCTCCAGCAGCTTCGGCATAATCATCACCGTTAGACGCATAGATGATACCTCGTGAAGAGTTGACTAG
The DNA here is from genome assembly GCF_000746155.1 of Prevotella sp. FD3004. NCBI lineage: Bacteria > Pseudomonadati > Bacteroidota > Bacteroidia > Bacteroidales > Prevotellaceae > Prevotella > Prevotella sp. FD3004. Next base: position 118,055 of record NZ_KN050819.1, read on the forward strand.
TAGCCCACAGTCTTTTGTCATGCCATACTGGCATACCTCCTGCAGACTTCCACCCTGAGCACCAACGCCTGGTACCAAGAGGAAATGATTGGGAGCCACTTTGCGGATGTCTTCAAACATCTTACCTTGTGTGGCACCAACGACATACATCATGTTTTCGTCGTTTCCCCACTGCTGACTCTGTTTCAGCACCTTCTCAAACAGACGTTCGCCCTGTGCATCTTCAGTCAACTGGAAGTCGTGACTTCCCTTATTACTGGTCAATGCCAATAGAATAACCCACTTGCCCTCGTAACCAAGGAAAGGTGTTACGGAGTCTTCACCCATATAGGGTGCAACGGTCAGCGAGTCAACATCGTACTCTTCGAAGAAGGTACGTGCATACATGGCCGACGTATTACCGATGTCGCCACGCTTTGCATCGGCGATAATGAAGTGGTTGGGGTAGTTCTCTTTCAAGTACTTGATAGTCTTCTCGAATGATATCATACCCTTGACGCCATAAGCTTCATAGAATGCGAGATTGGGCTTATATGCAACACAGTAGGGGGCTGTAGCATCGATAATTGCCTTGTTAAACTCAAAGAATGGGTCGTGAAGGTCGAATACGCACTGAGGCATCTTTTTTGCGTCGGTATCCAATCCTACACAGAGAAAACTCTGTTTCTCTTTTATTTGATTGATTAATTCTTTTCTATTCATAATCTTACAATTCGTTCTCTTTCATTCTTTCTGCGTTTTCGGCAACAGTCAGTGCATCGATCATAGCCTGAATGTCACCACCAAGGAATCCCTGCAGATCGTGTGTAGTATAGCCGATACGATGATCGGTCACACGTCCTTGTGGAAAGTTATACGTACGGATCTTAGCTGAACGGTCGCCGGTAGAAACCAAACTCTTTCGGCGGCTGGCAATATCATCCACATACTTTTGGTGCTCCTTGTCGTAGATAAAGGTGTACAGACGGCTCAGTGCGCGCTCCTTGTTCTTTGGCTGGTCGCGGGTCTCGGTACATTCAATAAGTATCTCTTCCGTCTCGCCAGTGTTGGGGTTCTTCCACATATAACGCAGACGTACACCCGATTCCACCTTGTTTACGTTCTGCCCACCGGCACCTGAACTTCTGAAAGTATCCCACTTGATTTCGCCTTCGTTTACATGTACCTCGAACTTGTCTGCTTCAGGCAGTACGGCCACGGTGGCAGCACTTGTCTGCATACGTCCGTTCGACTCGGTCACAGGCACACGCTGCACACGGTGAACACCCGATTCATACTTCAGTGTACCATATACATCGGCCCCCGATACAGAGAAGTCGATCTCCTTGAATCCGCCCACGGCACCCTCAGATACGTAGGTGATAGACAACTGCCAGCCCTTCGACTCGCAGTAGTTCTTGTACATCTTAAACAGGTCACCGGCAAACAGACAAGCCTCGTCGCCACCTGTTCCTGCACGTATCTCCATCTCCACGTTTTTAGCGTCTTCAGGATCCTTTGGAATCAGTGCTATCTTTATTTCTTCCTCCAGCTGCGGCTGCAGTTCCTCGTTCATAGCCAGTTCCTCGCGGGCCATCTCCTTCATCTCGGGATCGGTCTCGTTGGCAAGGATGTCCTTTGCCTCCTTGATGCCGTTCAGACAGGCGATGTAACGCTTGCGGGCATCCATGATGTCACCCAGATCCTTGTATTCTTTCGTCAGTTTCACAAAACGGTTCTGATCGGCAATCACGTCGGGGTCAGTGATCAGAGTCGACACTTCCTCGAAGCGAGCCTCCAGACCGTCAAGCTTTTGTAATATACTGTTATTCTCCATAATAGAATTCTCCAAATTCAGATTTGATAGTGAGGCTCTTCTTGCCTTCTTCAATATGTCCGACTATCTGAGCATCGATGTTAAAGCTCTTCGAGATCTCGATAACCTTTTCGGCCACCTCAGGACGGACGTAGATTTCCATACGATGTCCCATGTTGAACACTTGATACATTTCCTTCCAGTCGGTACAAGAGCATTCGTGGATAGCCTTGAAAAGTGGGGGAACAGGGAACATGTTGTCCTTCACCACTTTGCAGTTATCGTTTACGAAATGCAGAACCTTTGTCTGGGCGCCACCAGTGCAGTGAACCATACCATGGATCTCTGGGCGCATCTCGTCAAGCAGCTTCTTGATAACAGGAGCATATGTGCGGGTGGGAGAGAGTACCAACTGCCCGGCATCTACAGGAGCGCCTTCCACCTTGTCAGTCAGTTTGTATTTACCACTGTATACCAACTCATCGGGCACAGCGTGATCATAGCTCTCAGGATAGTTTTCTGCCAGATACTTGGCAAATACATCATGACGAGCTGAGGTAAGTCCGTTAGAACCCATACCGCCGTTGTATCGCTTCTCATAGGTAGCCTGTCCTGTTGAAGACAGACCAACAATGACGTCGCCAGGACGGATGTTCGCATTGTTGATAACATCAGAGCGCTTCATGCGACATGTCACGGTAGAGTCTACGATAATGGTGCGTACTAAATCGCCTACGTCGGCTGTCTCGCCACCTGTAGGATAAATACCGATACCCATTTCGCGGAGTTCTGCAAGCAATTCATCTGTGCCATTGATGATGGCTGATATTACTTCACCTGGTATCAGCATCTTGTTACGTCCGATGGTGCTCGATACAAGGATGTTGTCGACGGCACCTACACAAAGAAGGTCGTCTGTATTCATCACAATGGCATCTTGAGCAATTCCTTTCCATACGCTGAGATCTCCCGTCTCCTTCCAATACATATATGCCAGCGATGATTTTGTTCCAGCTCCGTCGGCATGCATGATGTTACAATACTCGGGATCGCCCCCCAATATATCGGGTATGATTTTGCAGAATGCCTGCGGGAAGATACCCTTGTCGATGTTCTTAATGGCTGCGTGTACGTCTTCCTTTGCGGCTGATACGCCACGCATCATATATCTGTTGTCTGTCATATCCTTATATAAACTATTTCTCTTTTCCATTCCAGAATTCCCAACTGGCGAAAGCTTGCAGTAACAGCATCTCCAGTCCGTTCTTCACTTCTGCACCATGTTCTGCTCCCTTACGCATGAAGAGTGTCTGATCAGGGTTGTAAATCAAATCGTAGAGTATGGTGTGATTATCCATCGCCTCATATGGCAACTTGGGGCACTCGTCTGTGTTGGGATACATACCAACGGGTGTACAATTCACAATGACATTGTATTCCTTGATGACTTCTGGCGTGATGCTCTCATATTGTATTGTGTCAGGACGTTCGTAGCGGCTCACGAATATCGGTTCGATACCCAGTGACTTCAAACCATAGTTGATTGCCTTCGATGCGCCTCCTGTACCCAGAATCAGGGCTTTCTTGTGCCACTTTTTGTCAATCATTGGCTCAATGCTTTGAGTGAATCCTATCACGTCGCTATTGAATCCTTTCAGTCGTGTATTGTTCTTCTCATGAGTCACACGGATCACGTTTACTGCCCCAATGGCTCTTGCCTCAGGCGATATGCTATCTAGGAAAGGTATTACTTTCTCCTTATATGGGATTGTAACATTCAGTCCTCTCAACTCTGGCGTCTTGTCGAGTATCTCCGTTAGTTCATCGATACTGGCAATCTCATAGTTCTCATACTTGGCATTGATACCCTCGTCAGCAAACTTCTGATTGAAGTAACTGATGGAGAACGAATGTCCCAAGGGATAACCTATAAGTCCGTACTTGTCCATAATAATTCAAAACTATTTTGTCGCAAAATACATCGTGCAGATGCCAAAGGTCAGTCGCTTGAACGAAGCCTCGGCATATCCTGCCTTTTTCAAGATGTCAACCATCAGTTCCCCCTGAGGGAATGCTTCGATAGTCTTTGTCAGATAGCTATAGGCGCTGGTGTCTTTAGAGATAAGGCGCCCATATACTGGTAACACCGTGTGAGAGTAGATATGAAAGAGTTGTCTCATGGGGAATCTTACCGGTGTAGTCAGTTCCACGATACTGAGACATCCACCTTTCTTCAGCACGCGATACATTTCTTTCAGTCCACGATCCAAATCGGCAAAGTTTCTGATACCAAAGGCGGCTGTTATGGCATCGAACGTCTCATTATCGTATGAGAGACTCATGCAATTCTCTTTTTCGAAACTAACGATGTCATCAAGCCCTTCAGCTTTTACTTTCTTTCTTCCTATCTCCATCATGCCTTCGCTGATATCGGCACCAATCAGCTTCTCAGGCTTGAGCATTTTGGCCGCAAGTATGGCGAAGTCGCCTGTGCCTGTGGCAATATCGAGCACCTTTCTGGGCTTGTGAGGTAGGAGCTGCTTGATGGCTTTCCTTCGCCACCCCTTGTCGATGTCCCACGACAGGCGGTGATTCAACTTATCATATGTAGGGGCAATGTTGTCGAACATGTCCTCTACTTGATTTGTCTTACCAGCCTTCTGGTCGTAAGGCTTTATCACCTCCTGTTCGTAGCCCATCGTCGTTTTATTTGCTCTTGAAGGCGTTCAGCCAGCTGCTTACATTCTTTTCAATACGAGCGGCAATATCCTCATTATCGATTTCACGCTCAAAACGTTCGCCTACAATGTTCTCGTAGAGTTCAATGTAACGGTCTGATACGCTTTCGGCATACTCGTCGGTAATCTCAGGCATCACCTGTCCTGGTTCGTTCATAAAGTTGTGCTCAATGAGCCACTGACGTACGAACTCTTTAGAAAGCTGCTTCTGAGGCTCGCCCTTGGCCAGTTTTTCTTCATAGCCGTCTGCATAGAAGTAGCGACTGCTATCAGGGGTGTGTATCTCGTCAATCAGGTACACCTTTCCATCGCGTTTACCAAACTCGTATTTTGTATCTACGAGAATCAGTCCGCGTTTAGCGGCGATTTCCTGTCCACGCTGGAAGATCTTGCGAGTATAGTCTTCCATGATGGCATAGTCTTCGGCAGAAACAATGCCTTGGGCAATGATTTCTTCTTTAGAAATATTCATATCGTGCCCCTCATCGGCCTTAGTTGTCGGAGTGATGATTGGTTCGGGGAAACGTTCATTCTCCTTCATGCCATCGGGCAGACGTACGCCACACAATTCGCGACATCCGTTCTTGTACTCTCTCCATGCACTACCTGTCAGGATAGAGCGGATAATCATTTCTACGCGAAAACCCTCACATTTCAGACCTATAGTTACCATGGGGTCTGGTGTCGCCAGTTTCCAGTTCGGACAGATGTCGGTGGTAGCGTCCAGGAACTTGGCTGCAATCTGGTTCAATACCTGTCCTTTGAAAGGAATACCTTTAGGCAGAACCACGTCAAAGGCCGAGATACGGTCTGTTGCCACCATCACCATCAAATCGTCATTGATGTTGTAAACGTCACGGACTTTACCGTGATAAACACTCTTTTGTCCCTCAAAATTGAAGTCCGTCTTTGTTAATGCTTTCATCACTAATCTATACTTAACTAATCATTAATCTTATTCTCTCATTTCTTTGTCGAACGCTTCATAAGCGTTGACAATACGTGTTACCAGCTTATGGCGTACAATGTCAGATCGATCAAGGTTTACAATGCCTATGCCCTCTACATTATTTAATATATGCAGGGCTTCAATCAGTCCGCTCTTCTGTGAGTGGGGCAGGTCTATCTGTGTCATGTCGCCGGTAATAATCATTTTCGTGTTCCAGCCCATTCGGGTCAAAAACATGCGTATCTGTGCGGGCGTTGTGTTCTGTGCCTCGTCGAGTATGACCACAGCATCACTCAGTGTGCGCCCTCGCATAAAAGCCAATGGCGCTATCTGTATGATATTCTTTTCCATCATGTCTTGCAACTTTACCTGAGGTAGCATATCTTCTAATGCGTCGTACAGTGGTTGCAGATAAGGGTCGATCTTATCTCTCATGTCGCCAGGCAGAAATCCTAACTTTTCGCCAGCCTCTACAGCTGGACGTGAGAGTATGATTTTCTTTGCAGTCTTTTCCTTCAGGGCTTTCACCGCCAATGCTATCGACAGGTAAGTCTTACCCGTACCGGCAGGACCTACGGCAAATACCATATCATTGTGTGTGTAAGCTTCAATCAGTTTCTGTTGGTTTGCGGTACGGGCTTTGATGGGACGGCCTGACATTGAGTATACCACCACGTCATCGGGTAGTCGGTCGTTTGAGCGCCGCCCTTTTACGATATCAAGAATATCTTCCTCTTTCAGTGAATTGAACTGCATCACATGATTGCGTAACTTCTCTACACTCTCTTCAAACGCAGCCATCTGTTCTTCATCGCCCAATACGCGTACGACATTGTCTCGGGCCATGACGCGCAACTTTGGGAAAAGCGAGCGTATCATCTGTAAATGCCCGTTGCCAACCCCATAGAATATCACGGGGTCAATGTCTTCTAAAACAATATGTTTCTCTATCAAATGATATAAAAATTTAAATTTGGTTGCAAAGTTACGAAAAATATTTGTATCTTTGCAACGCAAAATAAATTTTTTAAATGAAACTATCAAAAAAAAGATATTTAGAGACTTTTATTGCTGTTGTTCTGCTTCTTGCTGTTGTCAGATGGCTCTTTCCTCAGGTCGCTGAAGCGTGTTCGGTTGATACAGAAATGCAGATTACAGATGGACAAACGCCTCTTAATAAAGAGATTACCTGTATTTATCAATATAACGTTGAGCACCCTCATCGTATTCTTTCTGTTCCTCATTACGCTGAGGCTTTCCCTGATACCAATGCTGTGCAACTTACGGCAGCTCGCAAATGGGGAGTGAGTCCTGTTAAGAACCGTGAGGATGCAGAGGCCCGAAAGCGTGAATTAGTCTATATAGGATCAAATCCTTATTATCACGTTGATCCGCTTTATTCCAGTATCCCATATTTGGTGCCCCATGCCGCCGTATTGCTGCAAGACATCGGTCAGGCTTTTTTTGACAGCCTTTATGTCAAAGGGGTTCCTTTCCATAAGCTCATTGTTACCAGTGTTTTGCGTTCACAGGAGGATGTGCTGAAACTTCGCCGTCGCAATGGTAATGCTACCGAGAATTCTTGTCATCTCTACGGCACCACGTTTGACATCTGTTATAACCGTTATAAAACAGTTGAGGATCCCGCTGGCCCTGCTCGTCGTCAAGTGCGCAACGATACGTTGAAATGGGTCCTTTCCGAGGTTCTTCGCGATATGCGAGAACAGGGAAGATGCTATATAAAATATGAGGTAAAACAGGGATGCTTTCATATGACTGTCAGGTAGTTAGGAATATATTGATTGACAATAACTTTAAAACTTTAAACATTATGAAATTAGACGGAAGAAGAGAAAGCTCAAACGTTGAGGATCGTCGCGGATTGAGTGGTGGTAAAGTAGCTGGTATCGGTGGTATCGGTGCAGTGATTATCGCAGCCTTGTTTGCATGGATGAGCGGAGGCGACCCTCTTTCGGCCGGTCTTCAGGCTGCCCAGCAGCAGATGACGGCTCAGACCGAGACCGTTGGTGAGGAGAATTTTACCGAGGAAGAACAGGCGCTTGCCTCTGACTGTAAGAAGATTCTTGCATCAACCGAGGATGTCTGGGGTAAGGTCTTCGAAGAGATGGGTGGTACTTATACGCCTCCTACGCTCGTACTTTTCTCTAATCAGGTTAATTCCGCTTGCGGCTCTGCAACAGCCGCTGTCGGTCCATTCTATTGCTCTGGTGATCAGAAGCTTTACATCGACCTCTCCTTCTTCACGCAGATGAAACGCCAGCTTGGGGTAGAGGGCAATACCTTTGCTTATGCCTATGTGATTGCTCATGAGATAGGTCATCATGTCGAGAACCTTACTGGTACTTTAGGTAAAGCTCATCAGGCGATGAGTCAGACAGACAAAGTGCAGGCCAATCAGATTAGTGTCCGTCTTGAACTTCTTGCTGATTATTATGCAGGTGTATGGGCACATTATGAAGACGCAATGAATCGTTCAATGGAGTATGGTGATCTTGAAAAAGGACTTGAGCTTGCCAAGGCCATCGGTGATGACTGGCTGCAGAAGAAAGCTCAGGGACGTGCTACACCTGAATCATTCACCCATGGTACTAGTGACCAGCGTAAACGTTGGCTGAAGCGTGGTTATCAGACGGGCGATATGCGTACTTCTACTTTTAGCATTCAGAACTATAACGACCTCTGATAGTTTCTTGTAGAAACTCGCATAATCATATTAACCATGAAGAAAAGACAATTATGGATTCTGGCCGCAATCTTTGTCGTATTTTGCGGTTGGATGGCTGTCATCTGTCATTCGGGTGACGATGAAAAGGTGCTTTCTCCTACAGAGGATTCGAGTCAGTTCGTTACGTTGACTGATGCTGTGCCTGATGCAATTCTTGAAATACGCTACTTTGGTACCTACAATTTTGTAGGCGAGCGTATTGACGGTTATCTGGAACCGACGGCTCTCATGACCCGTGTGGCTGCCGATAGTCTGCGTGCTGTGAGCGATGATGTGAAAGCATTGGGCTATCGTCTTAAGATCTACGATGCATATCGTCCGCAGAAAGGTGTCGACCATTTCGTGCGCTGGGCTGAGAATGTCAGTGATACCCGTATGAAAGCCTATTTCTATCCCGATCTCGATAAGAGCGTGCTTTTCGAACAGGAGTATATCTATGAGAAAAGTGGTCATACCCGCGGTTCTACTGTCGACCTGACGCTGTTTGATATGAATACCGAGAAAGAACTTGATATGGGAGGGACGTTCGACTGGTTCGGACCTGAGAGTCATCCTGACTTCTGTGGTAATCCCGATACAGGCGAGTACACGGGCGATGGCAGTAAGAGTCCTATAGGACGCAGCATTACCGCTGAGCAGTTCAAAAATCGTATGATTCTGCGTCAGGCAATGTTGCGTCATGGTTTCAAACCTCTCGATTCTGAGTGGTGGCATTTTACGTTGAAGGACGAGCCCTTCCCCGACACATACTTTACTTTCCCCGTTACGCAACTAAAAAACTATTAGCGGCGACAGAGGGCTGCGTAGGGACATGTGCGACAGCTGTTAGCGTCGTTGGTTGGAGTGAAAGCGAGGTCTTGATTGAAGATCTCGCTTATTTTTTGCCCGAGAAGTTCGGTGTAGCGAGTTTCTACAGCCTTGATGTCGTGTATGGGGGCCTTGCCAATCTTCAGTGTGGGGTCGTAGCCGTCGGTACCTGCGTGTTGGATGAACAGCAGGCTGGGAGAGACGGGCTTGTTCTGTCTGCGCGACACAATATGGCTATAAAGGAAAGCTTGTAGGAAATAGTCGCTATGTTCTCGGATATAAGCTGGATCGAAGATGGCATCAACATCGGGTAACCCCTTTGGCTCGTGTGAACCAGTCTTGTAGTCGATGACACGGATGCGCTCCTCGCCGGTGTCTGGATCAGTGACCATGTCAAGACGGTCGATGTAACCGCCAATCTCTGTATCCCCCCATGGCATCTTGACTTGCTTCTCAAGCCCTAAAATAGTGAAAGGTGTAAGGCGGCGGTCGATCTCAACTAACTGACGTATGTATTTGATAATAACCTCCCGATTGATGAGTTGCAAACCGTCAAGGGGAGGCATGGGGTGCATAGGGTCTTTAATGAGGAAAAGCTCTTCTTTAATAGCTTGATCGACTGCACGCTCAATTTCTACGCCGCTCTTTAACAGGGCATCGAGGTCGGACGTTGTAATGCGCTGCTGGCCGAACTGCTCATATAGGGTCTGGGCAGCATGATGGAAGATATTTCCGAAGATGCGATTATCAATCATATCCTCTTCGTTATCATCAGGTTCCTGAAGGTTGCTGACGTAACGATAGAAGAACCTGAGCTGACATCGTAGGTAATTGCTGATGGCCGTAGGACTGATGCCGCCCATCTCTTTCGAGAAACGCCTCGTGAGGGTTGTGATGACTTCGTGAGTCTTTTCAATGGATTGGGGTTGATGCAATTGTGGCTGTTGTCCGGCACGTAACGTCTGGAAGGTTATGGGAATATCAGTCTCGACCATTAACTGGAGCATGAATCGCGACATCTCACCTGTCTGACCATCGTTTGTTGAATTGTTGTAGACGATGGTGACATCACTTGCACGTTGCAGTAACCGGTGGAAATAGTGCTGATAGATGGCGACCTTATGATCGACGGTGGTGAGACCATAGGCTTTACGGATGGCATATGGAATGAAGGATGTGTCGTTGACGCCTCGGGGCATATTACCTTCGTTACACGAGAGCAACAGCACGTGGTCGAAGTCAAGGTTTCGCGTTTCGAGCACCCCCATCACCTGAATACCCTCTGCAGGTTCTCCGTGGAAAGGAATGGATGCCTGCTGAATAAGTTGCTGTACAAGTCGTTGCAGGGTAATGGTATCGACACTGAGCACACCACTGTCTACCAGACCGCTGACACGATTCAGTAAGGTATAGATCCGAAATATACTCTCAGTGTCAAGGGATGAAAAGTCTGCTGTTGTAGCGATTGTACGTACTATGTTCAGAAGCCAGTGCAGCATATCGGCATTATCTGTGTGATGGACTGCGGCATAGTCATTAGGTAGCAGACTGGCAAAAGGGTGACGACTGACTATGTCGAGCCAACGATGGCGGAATGCACCTGTTTTCTGCGAGAAACCGTTTACCTGAAGATTAATGAGTTGCGTGACGAGCGACGCTACTGATGTCTGAAGTAGGGGAAAGCCAGTTGTGACGTTCACCTTCTCAACACTGTCAGGCAGACAGTGAACAACTGCTTGTAAGAGTCCTTCATTACAGAGCACAATGGCGGTACGTCGCCCAGCGGCAATGCGTTCAGGAGTGAGCCACTGACTGACGTAACGGGCCTGAATATTCTCGGTTGATGCCGAGATATAAGTCAGTTGCCGTGGAGGCTGTTCCTCGGTATCCTGATAGAAAACGGCTTTGCCTTCGCGTTCCAGTCGGTGGAACAGCACTTGTTCTACTTGCTGCATGAGATTGAAGCCTACAAAGCAATAGGCATCATAGTCGAACTGCAGATCCTCGTCGGTAGCTACCTGGCGATATAGTGCACCTTCGTAAGCCAGTTGCTGACTGGCAAGGCTCTCATTGAACGTTCTGTAGATGTCGCCAATGTGACTCCATAAGCGCAGGAAGCGTTCCTTGAGTTCTGTATTATGGTCTTCGGAAAAGTTGCTGAAGAATCGCCGTATCATCTCACGCTGTTCATCAGTGAGATACGATACGTCGTCGAGTTCGTGGATGTCACGCAAGTTTGCAAACACCTTATCAGCAGGTGCCATATTCTTGTCGAGGTCATCGAAGTCGGAGAGCAACAGCTGTCCCCAACCGTAAAAATGATCAAGCGTCTCGTCAAGACCTGTACACTGTGTGAAGCACTTGTGCAGTTCACAGACCAACATGATGGGGTCTGCCACTTTGAGAGTGGAATGACTGCGGAACAAATCACTGATGGTGATGTAGGCAGGGCTCCAGATGGGCTTACCTGCCAGATGTGCCAAGCAGTCGTTGAGAAATAGCGAGGCACGCTTATTGGGGAACACTACGGCTATGCGTGAGAGGTTTGTTCCATATCGGGAGAGTAGGTCGGCTGCTACATGTTCAAGAAAAGACTTCATACTTCTTCGATTTTGTTGCTATATACATACCAGAGGTAACCTTTGATGTTCTGATGTCCCATAGATGCCAGAAGCTGCATGTACTCATGTACCTGATCGTGATATTCAGGTTTTGGGGCTCCAAACTTGAAGTCAACGACAATCCATTCCTGACCATCGGTCATCACACGATCAGGGCGACGCTCTTTCATTTCTCCGTTTTCGATGGATAGAATCGTACACTCGTTGAAGAGTTCCCAATGTGGTGAGAACCAATTACGTACACGCTCGTCCTCCAAACGTTTCTTGAGCATCGTCGTGATGCGCTCTGCGGTGATGTGCTCGTCGTAGAGTACACCCTCAAATTGTAGGCGTTGCAATGCGTCGGGAATGTCGCTTGCAGTGCGGATAGTAGAGAATACTTCGTGTAGGATACTACCCGTCTGGATGTAGTTCCTTCGTTGCAGATTCTCTTCGTCATCGCCCTCTGCAAAAACCTTACTGCGATTACTCTGGCGGAAGTCTACCTTACGTCCGAAGGTCTCAACCTCGACGTTGACAGGGGCAGACGGCTGGAGGAAAGGATTGATAGACGGCTGACTGAAGAGGTCTTGCTGAGGAGCTTTGAAAGTAGAGGTACCGTAAATGAAATGAAGTTCCGTTTTCTCATCTTCGATTCCTTCGAGAGTGGAAGAGGACAGGTCGTTGCTGATAAGTGGCAGACACTGTTCGATGAGTGTTGAACGAGAGTTTTTCGTGCCACGCTTGCCGATGACATAAAGACTCCTACAGGCACGGGTGAACGCCACATAGAGCAAATTCAGATTATCCACGGTGTTCTGTAGATGTTCATGCAGATAGTCGGCCTCATAGATGGTACCCATCATCTGTTTCTGACTATAGTCTATTGGTGCTATCGGTAGATCACTGAATGGTACTTCAGAGGGTTGGCACCAGAGCACGTTACCCGTTTTCTCTAACTGCCAGTCGCAGAAAGGACAAATCACATGTTCAAACTCAAGTCCCTTCGATTTGTGGATGGAGATGAGGCGTATACCATTAGTCTCATCGCTCTGTATGGTCTTTGAGGAGATGTTCTCGTCCCACTCGGAGAGGAACGTGTTGATGTCCGTTGTGTTCTCGTTGACAAAGTCAGTAAGTTGATCGTAGAACGCACAGAGATAGGCGCCCTGTCCTTTGATGGTATTCAGACGGAAGATGCTATAAAGACGCTCAACCAGTTCGTAGAAAGGCAATGAGAGCAGTTCTGCGAAATGCCCAATAAACTCCTCGGGTAACAACACGTCGAGATTACGATTGGCTAAGAGAAGTTCGTTGTCGGTAGTGGAATTACGCAATATATCGTATTGCCATGTCTTGACGATAGCTGCTTTTGTGAGTTGATCGTCGGGATGGGTGAGTAGTTGCAGGGCGTTGATGAGCAAGCACACGGTGCTGGATGCATCGAGGCGGAAGGCCTCGTCGGAGACAATGCTCACCTCTGGCATTTGCTGTTGGAAATAGTTGGCAATAATGGGTATTAGTGCGTTCGTACGTACAAGGATGGCGATGTTATGTTGCTCGATTCCTTGTGATATCAGCTCCCCAATGATGTCAGCCATGTGACTAAGCACCTGCTCCTGATACTCTTCAGCGGGCAGCAAGGTGATGTCGACAAAACCTTCTTCTGTTTTATTCTCGGGTATTTGCTGTTCTACGTCTGCATAAGCCTTTCGCAGTTGGTCTGCTTCTGCGGGACTGAGTTCTGCTTGGGTCTGATATTCTAGTTGGGCCGCATGATGGAAAAATGCATTATTGAACTCGATAATACGACGTTCAGAACGGCGGTTTACCGTCAGCGGATGCGTCTCTACTTGTTGGGGCGAGAACTGACTCTCAATATCGTTAAGCAAGCGCCAGTCACCTGAACGCCAACGATAGATACTCTGCTTTACGTCGCCGACTATCAGGTTTGAGGTGTTCTCATGACTCATCGCCTCTGCCAATAGCACACGGAAGTTCTGCCATTGTACGGTCGAGGTGTCCTGGAATTCGTCAATCATGACATGTTCCAACTGCGTTCCAATCTTCTCGAAGATAAACGGCGAGTCGCTCTCACCAATCAGTGAATGGAGCAGTTGTTGGGTGTCACTGAGCAAAAAGCGGTTCGCACTCTCGTTCAGCTCATGTACTTTGCGCTCAATGTTACCCAATAGTCGCAGTTGATTCAGATGTCGTAATGTGAGGTCGGCACTCTTGTAGAGTTTCCACTGCTTTGGCCGCTCTTCAACCGCATAGCGTAGAATGTCGCCAAGTATAGAGTCTGCCAGTGAGTGGATGAGTTCCCGTCGCGGGTGCGTCTTCTTATACCATTTTGTAGGATTCCCTATACTGTCGGTCACACGCTTACCGACGATACTTTCATCGAAGATACCCTGACGGAGTTTCTGGAAGAAACCGCACAATCCGGTCTTTCCGTAGGCGAGATCGTCAATCGTCAATCCTTCACTTTCAAGGGCATCGAAGAAACTCTCGCCAATCTCCTTCATTCGGTCTTCGGCTAGCTGGCGTATCTCGCGCAACCTACGGGTGTAGTCTTCAAAGAAACCTTTTTCTCCCATCTTCTTCTCCATCTCATCCCTTACAGCCTTATAGCTGTCGCTGAAGATAGTGCGCCCGAACGATTTTATTTGTGAGATGACGTTCCATGACTTATCGTCGGAAATATTCTCCATGATGTATTTTAGGATCCACTGAAGCAGTAAGTCGGTAGTGCTTAAATCGGCTATCAGCTGATCAACAGCCAGTTCCTCTACCTGATAGTCATTCAGTCCGATACGCAGATTGGTAGTGAGATCGAGTTCGCGTGCCATGTTACGCAGCACACTCTGGAAGAAAGTGTCGATGGTCTCAACGCGGAAATAGTTGTAGTTATGAAGCAGATTTGTCAGTGCCATACCTGCGCGTTCACTGATGAATCGGGCTTCGAAACCAGTCTTCTCTTGGATGGCTTTCAAGTAATTCTCTGAGTCGGGCAGCTGATGTGCGATACCATAGAGTTGACTCAATATGCGCATCTTCATCTCCTCTGTGGCCTTGTTGGTAAAGGTCACAGCCAGGATGTTGCGATAGCTTTGTGGGTCTTCCACAAGCAGGCGGATGTATTCGGTGGCAAGCGTAAAGGTCTTTCCACTGCCAGCACTTGCTTTATAGACTGAAAGGGGTTTTACCATCTTCTAAACAATTCTATTTCTACTTCGACACCTGCACGGTCGAAAGTGGTGTTTCGGAAACTGGCAAAGGCGCCCACCGAAATATAACGGTTAGTGAATCCATAGCCGAGTTCATAATAGGGACGAGAGTGTTCGAGTAATACATTACTCAAGTAGAAACGCTCCTTCTCGATATATTTGCCGAGATAAGGAATCCATGTCGCGAACATCATCGGTGTTTCATATGATACGTTACTGCGGATGTAATAGTCAGAGCGGTTGTACTCGCGACTTCGAAGTAACTGAACGTCACCGCTCCAGTTATCGTCCCAGCCTCCGGGCAGGTTTTCATCGCGGAAGTTCACGTAGTCGACAAAGTAATTGCCTGATTTTGTGAAAAAACCTCCTCCAGCCCTGAGGTTGAGTACTCGCAGCCCTGGAATTTTCTTCTTCCACTGAGCGTCGAACTCCCAACGTTCATATTCAAGGTCGCTGTTCATCACACCTTTGATGGCTCGTTCATAATCAATGGAGAGAGTTGGGCCATTGTTCAGCCAAGGTTGGAACTTCAGGCCTATCATGGGCGCAAAACTCTTATAGTGTATAGGCATTCCGTAAGTTAGCATCATCTGCTTGTCGAGGGCAGAGCGAACATGGTAGATGAGTCCAGCCTCAATATCGAACCAATTGAAGAGCATAATATTGTTGAACACCTTAAGGTAAGTGTCCTTGAACTTATGCATATTGGTATTGTCGAAATTGATAATGCTGTCGGGATACAGTTCTTTTATCTTCTCTGTCACACAGCTGTTGCTGATAGGATTGCCGTTACCCCATACAATCTCTGTGTATCCGTTGCGTTTTGGGTTATAGGTCATTCTGAGTGGTGCAGTGAAGTAGAACTGCCGCTGCTTGAAGTTATAACCGAAGGTTGGGTTCAACGTCAGATATCTGTGTGGTGAGAATGTGTAGCGTGTGCGCAGCTTCATCTTATAGCGCCAACCGCGGTTGCCGCTATAGCTCAGATATAAAGGATTGATGATGGGTGACAACTTGAAATAGGAGTCTTCCGATTCTGCTGAAATCGGTGTCACGAGGTTATCGCCTATCGTGTCCCAGATAATCTTCTTCAGCAGTTGCTTGTTTGTAGCAGTAGAGTCTTCCTGCTGCCTGTTGATGGAATCCTGCCGAATCCGTTTATTGTATTCATCATAAATCTCTTTGTCGGCTTCTGATAAGGGGATTGGACGGATAGAGTCCATCAGTTTGCGACTCGATACTTTGGTAATGCTGTCTGGTAGCGTTATGGGGCAGTTGTAACTGGCATCGAATAGTGCAGATATGTGATTGCCCATGAAGCGGAAAGAGCCCACCATAGAACATCTCTTCGGCATCAGCGAGCGAGCTCCTTCGTCGCCTTGTTCTATATGTGTGCGGAATGATATCATATCAAACTCTCCGTTTAGCATTGCCATGATAACACGGCCCGTAGATGTCTCAACTAGCGCATAGCCGTTGAGCAGTTGTGTATTATAGAACTTTGGTTTGAATTCCAACCATGTCGTAGAGTCGTTGAGCTGCTTTTGCGTGAAGCGGTAGAAGTGCCTGTTATGTCTGTTGAAAGGCGATAGCATGTGGCCTTCGTAGAGGGCAACATCATAGATGTTTGGTGTCATGAAATTGAGGAGGGGTGACAACACCCTGTGATCCTTAGGGATGGTGCTCGACAATACCTGACTGTTGATGTCGAAGTGATGTGAATCTTGGAATAGCACTTTTGCGTATGACTCGCGGATATACTTCCTTGGGTCTTTAGACAGAGAGTGCATCGTGGGGATGAACTTCAGTATAAAGTTACGTTTCTCTACGTTGAAGTGAATCTTAGCATAGATATTGTCCTGAAGTGAGTCGATCATCGGGTTGAGTGCCTTCTGATAAGCGTAGATCCGATTCAGTATCAGCCCCTCAGTCTTCTCTTTTGCAAAACCATAAACTGGCACACTTAGCAGCATGCCCAACAATAGTAACGGCTTGATGAATAGTTGACTGCGTATCAATGTCTTATTCTAATTTCTCTTTCAGGTACTGACCTGTCAGACTCTCTTTACATTTCGCTACCGTTTCTGGTGTTCCAGCCACGACGAGCGCACCGCCCTTGTCGCCGCCATCAGGACCTAAATCTATCACGTGGTCGGCCGTTTTCACAATCTCCATGTTATGCTCAATGATCAGAATCGTGTGTCCTCGCTCAATGAGTGCGTTAAACGACTCCAGCAGTTTATGTATGTCGTGGAAATGGAGTCCTGTCGTTGGTTCGTCGAAGATGAAGAGCGTGGGCTCTTGCTTCTCCTGTCCGATGAAGTAGGCCAGTTTTACACGTTGGTTCTCACCGCCAGAGAGGGTCGAAGAGTTCTGCCCCAGTTTGATATATCCAAGCCCAACATCCTGCAGTGTCTTCAATCGTTTTACAATCGTATCTTGTTTGTATTTCGAGAAGAACTCTACCGCCTCATTGATGGTCATGTTAAGCACATCGTCGATATTCTTACCCTCAAATCTCACGTCGAGAATGTCATGTTTGAAGCGGTGTCCGTGACAAGCTTCGCACTCCAGTACGATGTCGGCCATAAACTGCATCTCTACTGTTATCACGCCTGCACCTTTACACTCTTCGCAACGGCCGCCGTCAGTATTGAATGAGAAATACTGTGAGGTGAAACCCATCTGCTGTGCTAGCGGCTGTTCTGCAAACAAGTCGCGGATAGCGTCATAAGCCTTCACGTAGGTGGCAGGGTTGGAACGTGTGCTCTTACCTATAGGATTCTGATCGACAAACTCCACATGTTTAATGGCATCGATATCGCCTTCAAGTGCCAGAAACTCGCCAGGAGCATCACATACATCGCCCAGACGGCGTTTCAGTGCCGGGTAGAGGATACCCTTTATCAGGCTAGACTTTCCTGAGCCGGAAACACCGGTAACTACCGTCATCACGTTGAGTGGTATCTGTACGTCAATTCCTCTGAGGTTGTTCATGCGTGCGCCCTTGATGTCGATATGGCGATTCCAAGGGCGACGGCTCTTAGGTACGGGAATATCTTCTTCGTGCAACAAGTACTTCACTGTGTAGCTCTTTGGATACTTCTTGAGCGAATCTTTTACGATATCTTTTGCGTCACCGTCGAATACCACTTCGCCGCCCAGACGTCCTGCGTCGGGCCCTATGTCTATCAGGTGGTCGGCGGCACGCATAATCTCTTCGTCATGCTCTACCACAACCACCGTGTTACCCAGTGACTGCAGTTCTTTCAAAACATGAATCAATCTGTCCGTATCGCGTGAGTGCAGACCTATGCTGGGCTCGTCGAGAATATAGAGCGAACCTACTAGTGAACTGCCAAGACTTGTACAGAGGTTGATTCGCTGACTCTCACCGCCTGACAATGTGTTTGAAAGACGGTTCAGTGTGAGATATCCCAGTCCCACGTCAAGCAGGAACTGAAGTCGGCTTGTAATCTCAGTTAACAGGCGTTTGCCAATCTCTGCTTCCTGAGGCTCAAGTTCTAAGCGGTCGAACCACTCTTTTAGTCTGATGATAGGCATTTGTACCAGATCAGTAATACTTCGTCCGCCTATCTTCACATATTCTGCTTCGGGTTTCAGGCGTGTCCCGTGACATACAGGGCACGTAGTCTTGCCTCTGTAGCGGGCCAGCATAACGCGATATTGTATCTTATACTGGTTCTCCTTTACCATATCGAAGAAACTGTCAATACAAGGCTTTTCTTTAGCGCCCTTGTCCGAGGGTAGCCCATGCCACAGCCAGTCTTTCTGCTTCTGTGTCAGATTCATGTATGGCTCAAAGATGGGGAAGTCGTCGTTAGCCGCATGACGGCAGAACCAGTCTTTCCACTCTTTCATCTTCTCGCCATGCCAGCATACCACGCAACCGTCGTATACACTCAGTGTTGTGTTGGGGATGACCAGTTTTTCGTCGATACCCATAATCTTGCCAAAACCTTGGCACTCAGGACATGCTCCTGCGGGTGAGTTGAACGAGAACATCTGATCGGTTGGTTCCTCGAAAGTCATGCCATCGGCCTCGAACTTCATTGAGAAATCGTAGAAGATGGTTGGCGGGAAGAGCAGTCTCATCTCACCATGTCCCTCAAAGAAAGCTGTCTCGGCAGAGTCGACCAGACGTGCTATCACGTCCTTTGTGTCATCAACGCTCATGCGGTCGATGACAAGGAAAATCTCTTCGTCATTACAGTCGCCACCAGCCAAGTAGTCGTCTATGCGCTGGAAATCGTTCTTTACGTAGATTCTGGCGTAGCCCTCTAACTGATAAGTCTTCAGCTGCTGTTCCATGGTACGTCCTTCGTGCAGATGGATTGGTGCCATTACAACGAAGCGTGTACCCTTTGAGTACTCCAGCATCTTCTTCACGATGTCTTCTGTAGAGTGTTTCTTCACTTCTTCGCCACTCACGGGTGAATACGTGCGGCCTATGCGCGCGTAAAGCAAACGGAGATATTCATAAATCTCCGTCGAAGTGCCCACCGTACTGCGAGGGTTTCTCGATATGACCTTTTGCTCAATGGCTATGGCTGGCGGTATGCCGCGTATGAAATCACACTCGGGCTTGTTCATCCTGCCAAGGAACTGACGGGCATAGCTCGACAAACTCTCCACATAACGCCGTTGGCCTTCGGCATACAAAGTGTCGAAGGCCAATGATGATTTGCCGGAGCCGCTGACTCCGGCAATCACTACGAATTGGTTTCGGGGTATCTTAACGTCAATACTCTTCAGGTTATTAACTCTCGCCCCTTTTATTTCTATGCAATCGCTCATTAAAGAATACTCTTGACGGCTTCGAGCATGCCGACACTCTGGATGAGGTCGAGATCCTGCTTCACCATCGTGTTCAGACCTGGAATCTTGTTCAGATCCTCCTGCCAGATGAACTCTGCACCGAGCACGCCGTCGGTCACCTTCTGTGTGTCGCCGCTAGTCCAGAGCTCTTTCAGCAAATCCATGATTCGCTGGTCGTCGTTTGGAATGATTTCTGTGCCGTCCTCACGCTTACCACCTTTATAGTAGGTGATAATAGCTGCCAGACCGAACACCAAGCCCTTAGGCAGTTCGCCTTTGCGCTCTAGGAATGTTTTTACGCCGGGAAGGTCGCGGGCCTGGAACTTCGGGAATGAATTCAGCATGATGCTTGTCACCTGATGGTCTACGTATGGGTTGTCGAAACGCTCTAATACGTCGCCGGCAAACTTCTCGAGCTCGTCCATTGGCAGATCGAGTGTCTGCATCAGCTCTTCAAACTGTACCTTATGGATATATTTTCCTATTACTTCATGATTGCAGGCGTCGCGCACGATGTTCACACCGCTCAGGAATGCTACCGGGCTCAATACGGTGTGGGGGCCGTTCAGGAGCGTTACCTTACGCTTGTGGTAAGGCTCTTCAGAAGGAACAAACAGCACGTGCAGACCTGCCTTGTCGGCGGGGAACTCCTTGGCCACTTCTCTTGGGGCTTCGATTACCCAGAGATGAAAGTTTTCTGCCTGTACCACCAAGTTGTCGCGGTAGCTGATTTTCTCCTGTATCTCGGCAATCTCTTTGCGGGGAAAACCTGGAACGATACGGTCAACAAGCGTAGCATATACACCACAAGCCTCCTCGAACCACTTCTTGAAGTCCTCGCCCAGCTTCCACAGGTCGATGTACTTATAGATGCATTCCTTCAGCACGTGACCGTTCAGGAAAATCAGCTCACAAGGGAAGATGATCAGACCCTTTGTCTTGTCGCCGTTGAACGTCTGATAGCGACGATACAGCAGCTGCACTAGTTTACCAGGGTATGAAGAAGCAGGCGCATCCTCAAGTTTACATGTGGGGTCGAACGCGATACCCGCCTCGGTGGTGTTTGAGATAACGAAACGAATCTCTGGCTGGTCGGCCAGTGCCATGAAGGCGGCGTTCTGTGTATAGGGGTTCAGCGCGCGGCTGATGACGTCGATACGCTCGAGTGTGTTGACAGGCTTGCCGTTCTCGCGGCCCTGCAGGTTTACATGATACAGACAGTCCTGAGCGTTGAGCCAGTCGACCATACCTTTCTCGATAGGTTGTACAACGACAACGGAGCCATTGAAATCGGTCTTCTGGTCCATGTTCCAGATAATCCAATCAACGAATGCACGGAGGAAGTTTCCTTCACCGAACTGAATCACCTTTTCAGGCATCACGCTCTTAGGAGCAAATTGTTTGTTTAGTGGTTTCATTTTCAAAAGTTGTTTTGTTGTTCTTTGTTTACGACTGCAAAGTTAGTGTTTTTCAGTGATACCACCAAATCTTTCGTGTCATATAACGTTAAAAATCTACGAAAACCTTTGCGTTCGGAAAGTGGCAACTTTTGAAATATAAATCCCTGCCGGTTAGGGCAGGGATTTCGTATGTTTATCAGGTTATCTTGCGCTGACATATTTGTGGAGCGTCTGTCGCACGGCACCAGGGCCGGCATAGAGCTCACGGACGTAGCCTTCAATCTGTTCGCCGAGGCCAGCTTCGTAAAGGTCAAGACCAAACACGTCCTTGCGGCTGTAGAGCTGACGCAGTGGACTCCAGTCTTGGTCGGGCTTACCTATCTCAAGCGGGGCGACGATGGCCTGCAACTCTGCGAGCATTGGGTCGGGCGACGGCTCGAACGGCGTGAGATCGTCCTTGAGTCCCTTCAAGTAGCGGGCATAGCCAGCAAGGGTGAGGGGAATCAAAACGAGGTTCTCCATGTCGAGGTTGCGGGCAATGTATTTCTTGATGGTCTCACCGAAGCGGATAGGGAGTTTCTGTGATGTGTCACAAGCGATGCGCTGGGGTGCGTCTGGCATGAACGGGTTGGGCAGACGGCGGTTGATGACGGCGCCGATGAACTCGTATGGGTTCAGCACACCAGGGTCTGTGACAACGGGCATCGCCTCTATGTAACCGATCTTCTGGATGAACGGACGCAGATCTTCGTCGGCCATCTCAGCAGAGATCAGCGTATAGTCCAGCATGCAGCCATAAATAGACATAGCTGTGTGGAGCGGGTTCAGACAGGTAGTCACCTTCATGGTTTCAACCTTGTCTACGGTTTCACGGGTGGTATAGAGAGCACCGCCCAGATCGAGTGGTGGACGACCATTGGTGTAGTTGTCCTCGATGACAAGATACTGCACCTCCTCAGCGTTCACGAACGGAGCAGTGAAGGTGTGCTTCTCAGTCTCAATGTAGTTGTTGTCCTCGAAACCGTCGGCAGCCAGCATTTCCTTTACCTTCTCGTGTGGGCGCGGTGTGA
Organism: Prevotella sp. FD3004; assembly: GCF_000746155.1. Classification (NCBI taxonomy): domain Bacteria; kingdom Pseudomonadati; phylum Bacteroidota; class Bacteroidia; order Bacteroidales; family Prevotellaceae; genus Prevotella; species Prevotella sp. FD3004. Next base: position 140,229 of record NZ_KN050819.1, read on the forward strand.
TTTTGTCGATCATAGACCAAGGGAAGGTTATTTTTTTCTCATCTTTCAAGTAGTCGAGGAAGGCTGTGGGAACAAGTCCGTCGGCAACCCAACGCTCTGCATAAGCAAATACGCCAGCCTTTACCTTATCGCCGTTGTGCGAGCAGTTGTCCATGCTCTGAACGGTGAGAGGCAGCTGTCCGGCATTGAAACGCTCAAGCAGCAGGGCGCAGACCTTACCCATGGCAAAGACAGGCTTCAGGCCGCGGGCCAGGTCGGCATCGTTATAGCTGTAGCCTTTCTCGGTGATGGTGAACGAAATCATCTGCAGACTCGGGTTCTTAAATATTTCCACGAGTCGGTTCCAGTCCTCAAACTGAGGATCTGCCTTTAGGGCCTCAGTCACTGATGCGATCACCTTCTTTTCGATAGAACCATCTGAGCAGAGGTTCACGCAGAGCGAAAGGTTGTTATAGGGGGCATAAGCCTTATCAATGACCTCGAAGTCGAAGGTCTCAGCTACAATCACACCGCGATCGTACTTACCTGTGTTCAGCGCATCGTTGAGAATGGCTGCGGGGAAGGCGCGGAAGATATTACCGCCTCCGAAGTGAACCCATGTAGGTTCCTTGGCAGTTTTCTCACGTATAGCTTTGATATCAAACTTTGGAAGTTCATAGCCTTTTGCTTCCCACTCTGCGGCATCATAGTTACCACTAAAAATATCATTTAACTTCATAACGTTGTGTTTTTATTTGGCACGGATTAACACGGCTCTCTTTAAGAGATACACTGCTTTGTTGCGCAACTAGCCGTGTTTTTTTTATAAAAGCGGTGTTAATCCGTGCCTAATATAATTTAATCAAAGAATCCTGGTTGCTTATACTCGATGCCCAACTCACGGTCGACAGTGGCGAGGATACCCTGTACCTGTCCGAGGGCAAACATACGGCCCAGAAGCGTATAACCTGCATTATGGCCATGACTGCTCTCGTCGAAGATACCACCAGGCTCGTCGGTGAATGTCATTCCATGGTCAACGCGCATCGGCAGTTCGGGGTTTTCCTTCTCGAAGATACGGCAGAGTTCGATGAGGTCGGCACGACCGCCTAGGTGGCTGGCCTCGGTGAAATCGCCGTTGGGGAAAATGTGGCAAGAGCGCAGGTGTACGAAGTGTGTACGCGATGCAAACTTCTTGGCCAAATCTACCACATTGTTATATGCACCTGCTGAAAGCGAACCTGCACAGAAAGTCAGACCATTGTGCTTGTTGGGCACAGCGTCGAGGAACCACTGGATATCCTCCTCGGTGCGAACTATGCGTGGCAAGCCGAGCACTTCGATAGGGGGATCGTCGGGGTGAACACACATGTTCATGCCATATTCCTCGCAGGTAGGCATGATAGCCTCGAGGAAGTATTTCATGTTGGCACGTAACTGTGCTTTGTCGATACCCTTATAGAGGTTGAGGAAGTCGCGGAATTTCTGGATAGGAGCTTCGTCGTTTTCACTGAAATTACCCGACACAAAGCCCTGTGTCTTGATGATGATGGTTTCAACCAGTTTGTGATCCTTTTCTGGGGTCATGGTCTTGGCGAGCTCGTCGCATTCGGCAAGTACGTTACGGCCTTCACCTACACCCTCAGGGAACTTGAACTTTGCCCACTCCTCGCGGGCTCCTTCGCGCTTCAAAATATAAATGTCGAAATAAGCGAACTCGGCATAGTTGAAGTAGAGGTTGGTGGCACCGTTTGGATTGTCGTGCTCCAAATCGGTACGGGCCCAGTCGAGCACAGGCATGAAATTGTAGCAGATGCAGTGAATGCCCTCTGCCGAGAGGTTGCGCAGTGACTCTTTATAAACCTCAATCTGGTAATCGCGGTCAGGGCCTCCGTACTTAATTGTTTCTACAACGGGGAGCGATTCAACAACGCTCCAGCGCATGCCATAACTCTCAATGTACTCACGCAGGTCGCGAATCTTCTCGCGGGTCCACACTTCGCCAAGGGGTACGTCGTGAAGGGCTGTAACAATGCCTTCGACACCAATTTGTTTCAGTTGGGCAAGGGTGATCTTATCTTTCTTACCGAACCATCTCCATGTTCTTTCCATATATTTTGTTTTATTTTGTAGATTTCTGCTGCAAAGGTAGCAATTTTAACTCATACCAGTTTGTCTTTTCTACTCAAAAGTTTGTCTATTTGTACTTTTTTAGCGAATGCCCCATAATGAGCTCGCGGAAATCAAGAGGCCTAGAGGGCTTACCTGCATGATGAGAACTGAAAGTGGGGGCACTCTCGTTGCCATAGCGGTCTGTTGCTGTGATGGCATAATGCAACAGGCGTCCCTTATGGGGGATGCTGATTGACTGGTTCATATAACGTGTGGCAATGAGGTTGCGCGCGTCGCTGATGTCGACGGGGAAACGCTCAGAAGCATACACATTATATATTAGATAGTTGGCGCCAGAATTGTCGCGTGCGCCGCTCCACGATAGGAAGTCGCTACTCATACCGCGCTTTACTGTTAGCGCGCGAGCAGATGAAGGAGCTGTCTTGTTGAACCATTTCATGGGTGGCAAAAGTGCAGGATAGAGATTAAAGTCTTTCGTGAAGGTGTATATACCTTTTGTATTGTCAGTGAAGAACTTAGAACGGAAGAAAGTATAGCCCATTCCCAACTCGCGAAGCACATTCATTTCACGGGTAATGACGTCGAGCCCCCAGTTCTTCTCACGTGGATGAAGCATGTAAACCGCCAGTCCTGGAGCAACGATGCGGCCGTAGCTATGCTGCTTCCAATCGACGGCAAAGGGGTAGAAGTTGTTGCCTTGAAAATACATCATGGGGAAAAGGGCGTCCATCAGTCCACTACGCAACCATCCTTGAGCATCCTGACAAACCGTGGTATTGGCATTCCATCCGGAACTCTTATAACGGGCCAGGTCGTCATACTTGCCGATTGGTGAACACGACAGCATCACCCAAGGTTTGAGAGCCTTTACCGAATAATTAATTTTGCGGACAATATCCGTGATGTTCTGTCTGCCTTGCTGACGACTTACTTTTAATTTCCAGGTTTCAGGATAGCGGATATAATCGAGGTGGATGCCGTCGATGTCGTAGCGGCGTGTCACTTCTGCGCAGAACCGTGCCAGATAATCACCCGTTTGCGGTTTCTCTGGGTCCATATATCCCTCGTCACCGATTTTGCGAATCAGACTGGGGTATTTCTGACGTATCAGTTTACATCCGTTGGTGTTCCATTTCCCTACTGGTATTGTTACAATCCATGCATGAAGCTGCATGCCGCGCTTGTGGCACTCGTCAATACAGAACTGTAAGGGGTCGTAACCCGGTGACAGACCTGGTATACCTGTGAGACAGACGTCCCAAGGTTCTTCAGCGCAGGGAAACACCGTAGAGGCCCTGACGCGGGTCTGGAAGAATACGGTGTTGATATTGGCTTGTTGCAACTGATCGAGAATGGCGGTCAACTCCTGTTTCTGTTGATATGCGGAGTGAGAGCGGGGCCAGTCTATTCCCCCGATAGTAGTGAGCCATACAGCTCTGACTTCGTGTTTTGGAATCTGTGCTGAAACGTTCAGCGTCAATGCTAATAAGAGTAAAATTCGTATAATTGTTTTCAAAATGATGCTATTTTATTAAAATTTGCTGCAAAGTTAGCTTATTTTTTTCATTATCTCAAATAAAAACACTACTTTTGCAACAAAATAATTAAAAAACTTAGATAAAGATGATTTCTTTTTTGCTGAGTCTTTTGGCTCTTGTATTGGGTTATCTGCTGTATGGGCGCTTTGTTGAGCATGTGTTTGGTCCTGACAATCGTGCTACACCTGCCTTGACAAAGGCCGACGGTGTAGACTTTATTGTGCTGCCTAATTGGAAGATCTTCATGATTCAATTCCTGAATATCGCGGGTACTGGCCCGATCTTCGGTGCTATCATGGGTGCCAAGTTCGGTCCTGTGGCCTATCTGTGGATCGTCTTTGGCTGCATCTTCGCAGGTGCTATGCACGACTATTTCTCAGGTATGTTGTCGATGCGTCATGGTGGCGCAGGCCTGCCCGAGATGATTGGCCAGTATCTGGGTAAGACCACGAAGAACCTGATGCTGGTGTTCACCGTACTGCTGCTTGTGATGGTTGGCACCGTGTTTGTCTATTCACCGGCAGAAATCCTGCATAGTATCGGTGGCGATACGATGATGTGGATTATCATTATTTTCGGTTATTACATCATCGCAACGATGTTGCCTATTGACAAGATCATCGGCAAGGTTTATCCGCTTTTCGCCTTCTCCCTGCTGTTCATGGCTGGTGCGCTGATGGTATGGCTGTTCTTGCATTGGCCCACATTGCCTGAGCTCTGGAATAACTTCTATAATATGGGAGCGGTTACAGAGCCCGAGACATGGAAAGATAACATATTCCCAGCTCTCTTCATCACCATTGCCTGTGGTGCCATATCCGGTTTCCATGGCACGCAGAGTCCGCTGATGGCTCGTTGCGTGAAAAGTGAGAAAATGGGTCGGCCTATTTTCTATGGTGCGATGATTACTGAGGGCGTGGTAGCCCTTATCTGGGCTACGGTAGCTGCCTGGTTCTTCTATGGAGAGCCTGCTCCCGGCTACCAGCTGATAGAAAGCGCTACGGCAGGTTTCCATACATCTGCTCCTGCTGTGGTGAATCTGGTTTGCAACGACTGGCTGGGCGTGGCAGGTGCTGTGCTGGCCATGCTTGGTGTTGTGGCAGCGCCCATCACGTCGGGTGATACGGCTTTCCGTTCTGGTCGACTCATCGTGGCTGAGTGGTTGAAACTCGATCAGCGTCCCATCCCGAAGCGTTTGTATATCTGTGTGCCCATGTTCGCTGCCTCTATCGCCATGCTAGTATGGCAGATTGAGAATCCTGACGGTTTCAATACCATCTGGCAATACTTCGGATGGAGCAACCAGACGCTCAGCGTATTCACGCTTTGGACCATTACCGTCTATCTGGTGCGCCACAAGAAACCCTACTGGATTACACTGATTCCCGCACTTTTCATGACCACCGTGTGCTCAACCTATCTTTTCATCTCGAAGCAGGCGTTTGGCTTGCCAGCCAATGTGGCTTATACGATAGGTGCCGCTTGTCTGGTGATTGCACTCGTGTGGTTTTGTCTGTGGTATAGAAAGGAAACAACTAATAATATTAACTAATTAATATTAAATGTATATGAGAAAACTAATGATGGCGGCCATCGGCCTCATGATGGCAATAAGTGCTAATGCACAGTATCTGAACGATAATAAGAATGTGTTCTCTCAGGACAAGTGGTATGTGGGTGCTTCTGTATCAGGCTTCGACCTCAGCTGGCATAAGTATACCGACTGGACGTTCGACTTGCAGGCAAAGGCCGGTTATCTGTTCATTGACGACTGGATGGTAACAGGTCAGCTGGGTTGGCAGGCTCAGACTGATGTGCCCAGTTTCTTTAAAATAGGAGCAGGCCTTCGTTATTATTTTGAGAGTTGTGGCATTTATGCTGGTGTTTCAGGTAACTATCTTCACTGGGACGACTGGAACGACTTCCGTCCTGAACTGAATGTGGGTTATGCTTATTTCCTTACAGGCAAACTGACGCTTGAACCTGAAGTGTATTATGAGTACAGTACAGATAATAGCGATAATTCAGGTTTCGGTATCCGCCTCGGATTTGGATTGTATTTTTAAAATATAAATAAGATATATGTTAAGTGTAGAAGAATTGGTAGACAGACTGATTGATCTGTCATTTGCTGAAGATATCGGTGATGGCGACCATACCACGCTCTGCTGTATTCCGGAAGACGCGATGGGCAAGAGTCACCTGCTCATCAAGGAGGATGGTATTCTGGCGGGCGTAGAGATTGCTAAGGAAGTGTTCCGTCGCTTTGACCCCGAGATGAAAGTTGAGGTATTGATGCAAGATGGCACACGTGTGAAGAAAGGCGACATCGCAATGATCGTGACAGGTAAGGTCCGCTCATTGCTCCAGACAGAGCGACTCATGCTCAACATCATGCAGCGCATGAGTGGCATCGCCACGATGACTGATAAGTATGTGCAGCATCTGAAGGGCACTAAGACCCGTGTGCTCGACACCCGTAAGACAACGCCAGGCATGCGTATGCTTGAGAAGCAGGCTGTGAAGATCGGTGGTGGTTGTAATCACCGTATCGGACTCTTCGATATGATTCTGCTCAAAGATAACCATGTCGACTTCGCTGGGGGAATCGTCAATGCTATTGACCGCTGTCATCAGTATCTTAAGGAAAAAGGGCTCGACCTGAAGATTGAGATTGAGGTGCGTTCGTTCGACGAGCTGCAGCAGGTGCTCGATCATGGTGGCGTCGACCGTATCATGCTCGACAACTTCAGTGTACCTGATACGAAGAAAGCCGTCGATATCATCAATGGTCGTTATGAGACCGAGTCGAGTGGTGGTATTACCTTCGACACCATCCGCGATTATGCTGAGCAGGGTGTCGACTTTATCTCTGTTGGAGCCCTGACACACTCTGTGAAGGGTCTTGATATGTCATTTAAAGCTTGTTGAACATAAATATGAAGAAGATTTTACTGATGGCAGGCCTGGTGCTGGTGAGCGCCGGTGCAGCTGCTTGTACTAATTTTATCGTAGGTAAGAAAGCCAGTGTTGACGGTTCAGTGTTTGTAACCTATAATGCCGACTCCTATGGCGCTTTTATGCCACTTTATCACTATACTGCCGCCAAGCATCAGGCTGGTGACATGCGTAAGGTGTATGAGTGGGACACCAATAAATATTTGGGCGAGATAGCAGAAGCGCCTGAGACATGGAATGTGATAGGCAACTCCAACGAGTGGCAGGTAACGATTGGTGAGACTACTTTTGGCGGGCGTCATGAGATGGCCGACTCAACAGGTATCGTCGACTATGGATCACTCATCTATATTACCCTGCAGCGTGCTAAGACAGCTCGTGAGGCTCTTCAGATCATGACATCGCTGGTAGAGCAGTACGGATATTACTCCGAGGGTGAGACCTTCTCTGTAGCCGATAAGGACGAGGCATGGATGCTCGAGATGATGGGCTGCGGTCCTGACCGTGAGAAGTCAAAGGAACGTACCGTGTGGGTAGCTGTCCGTATTCCAGACGATGCTATCGCAGCTCATGCCAACCAGAGCCGTATCACGAAATTTCTCGATGGCCGTTACGTACAGGTCAAGATCAAGGATCTTCAGAAAAAATATCCTGTGAATGGTAAGAAGGCTGTGCCCAACCTGATGGTATGCTCTGATAATGTGGTAAGTTACGCCCGTACCATGGGCTGGTTCGATGGCAAGGATGCCGACTTCAGCTATAACGCAGCCTATGCCGAACCCGATTTCTCTGGCCGTCGTTACTGCGAGGCTCGCGTATGGAGCTTCTTCAATCGTTTCAGCGACGATTTCTCTGCCTACGTGCCTTATGCCGCCGGTATCGAGAAGGGGGCAAAAGAGATGCCCCTCTGGATTATCCCTAACAAGAAAGTCGGAATGCAGGATCTGCGCGATGCTATGCGCGACCACTATGAGGGCACTCCGTTTGCACTCGACACCAACATCGGTGGTGGTATCTATGAGATGCCTTACCGTCCGTCACCTCTTTCTTATAAGGTAGATGGCGTTGAGGTTTTCAACGAACGCCCCATCTCTACCCAGCAGACCGCCTGGTCGTTCATCTCTCAGATGCGTTCATGGTTGCCCCGTGAGATCGGTGGCTGCTTCTGGTTTGGCAACGACGATGGTAACATGGTAGCCTATACGCCTATGTATTCATGTATCACCACAGTGCCTAAATGTTTCTCTGGTGAAGGAGCCGACGATGTGACATTCTCTATCGATAATGCTTTCTGGGTGTGCAACTGGGTTAGTAACATGATCTATCCTCGTTACTCCATGATGTTCCCGTCGCTGAAGGAGGTTCGCGACTCGCTCGATGCCTCATACGACCGTCTTCAGCCCGAGATTGAAGCTAAGGCAAAGGCTCTCGCTACTGCCGACGAGCGTATCAAACTGCTCACCGACTATAGCTGTCAGAAAGGTGACGAGATGATCAGTCGTTGGCGCCAGTTGGCTTTCTTCCTGATTGTGAAGTACAACGACATGGCCGTGAAACCCACCGATAAGAACGGTACCTTCGAGCGTTCGCCCTATGGCAACGGTGCCCGTGTGAAGCGTCCTGGCTACCCAGAGTCCTATGCCAAGGAACTTCTCAAGCTGACAGGCGACAAATACAAAGTACCTGTAGAGGAAAAGAAATAAAAGAGACTATATGTCAGCAAAAGTTAAGCCGCTCTGTTGTTGCAGGGCGGCTTTTCCTATAATCTGAAAAGACCTTAAGTTTGTCGTAATGAAACCTTAAGTTTGTCGTAATGAAACTCTAGGTTTGTCGTAATGAAACTCTAGGTTTGTCGTAATGAAACCCATAGTTTCCTTACGATTGACGAACAATGGATGGGGATTTCTCCAACACGTTTAGGGAAATCCCCATCATTGTTTAGGATTTTTCACTTGCAGAATATTCGGGATAGCCTTACCTTTGCAGCAGAAATAATAAATAAAAAACAACATGAAGTTTAACTTAAAGATAGGAAAGGGTAAAGTTATGAAGAAGATGTACACAATGCTGATGATGGCGATGATGGGACTTATGACAATGTCGCTGACCTCTTGCGAAGAGGACGAGGCTATCGCTTACACCCTTGAGGGTACTTGGAAGGGAAATATGTATATCTCTTCAGAGTGGGATGGCAGATATTACGACGCTACCTATTCAGAGATTACATTCTTGAAGGATCCACGTACTTATTCTAGCGGTTCTGGCTATTGGGTTGACTACTATAGCAAAGCCCCTTGGGACTATGTGGCTAATCATATCGACTGGCGCGTTGACTTCGGGACCATCTATATTTACTTCGTAGAAGAGGGAACCTCAATGGAAATACGTGACTACCGTCTGAACGCAGACCGCTTCAGTGGTTATATCTACGACAACGGCACGAACGTAGACTTTGAGCTCTACAACGTAAGTCGTCCGTACTATGACAACTATCGCTGGGGTTACGACAGTTGGGATTATGATTACTACTGGAGCCGCACTCGCGGAGCAGGAGTTGACAGCACAACGACGGTTGAGAAGCCCAAGAGAATTATAAGAAATGCAAAATAAATTTGGTTTTTAGCTTGATTAATCGTAACTTTGCAGCGGATTTCGAAAGGAGTCCGCTGCTTTGGTATATATATTTTAAAGTAAATGAACGCGTTTAGTAAGAAAAGAAGATGGCATTGTCTGTCGGGACTGGAACCCACGGAGATGGACAAGACCATTATGTATTGGGAGAATAAAGGTAAGTTGGTGCCGACTCGCGACCTGATAAAGACTCCTGAACAGATAGAGGGCATCCGTAAGGCGGGTGTCATTAATACAGGGGTGCTCGATGAAGTGGCCAAGCAGATTCATGCTGGCATGTCGACACTGGAGATTGACCAGATATGCAGAACATACTGCGAAGAACACGGAGCAGTTCCCGCCTGTCTGAACTATGAAGGATTCCCGATGTCGGTATGCACTTCGATCAACGAGGTGGTGTGTCATGGTATCCCTAAGGAAGAAGATGTGCTTGAAGAGGGTGATATCATCAATGTTGACTTTACGACGATTCTCGACGGCTATTATGCTGATGCCAGCCGTATGTTTATTATCGGCAAGACGACACCAGAGAAGGAACAGCTGGTTCGTGTGGCAAAAGAGTGCCTGGAGATAGGTATGGAGGCCGCTAAGCCGTATGGGTTTGTAGGCGATATTGGTCATGCGATAGAGAAACACTGTAAGAAATACGGTTATGGCATCGTGAGAGATCTGGCTGGTCATGGGGTCGGACTGAAATTCCATGAGGAGCCCGATGTGAACCATTATGGTCATCGTGGTACGGGTATGCTGCTTGTGCCTGGTATGGTGTTTACCATTGAGCCGATGATCAATATGGGTACTTGGAGAGTGTTTATCGACGCTGACGATCCGTATGGATGGGAGGTTATCACTGAAGACGAGAAACCGAGCGCTCAATGGGAGCACACGCTGGTGATGACAGAACATGGCGTAGAGATATTGACGTATTAAAAAGGTGAAGAGGTAAAATGTCTGATATATATATATTAGGTATAGAGTCGAGTTGCGACGATACGTCGGCTGCTGTTCTGAAGAATGGTGTGCTGCTGTCGAACGTCACGGCTTCTCAGGCTGTGCATGAGGCCTATGGCGGCGTTGTGCCCGAACTGGCATCGCGGGCGCACCAGCAGAATGTGGTGCCTGTGGTGGACCAGGCCATCAAGAAGGCTGGCATTACGAAAGAACAACTGACGGCTGTTGCTTTCACACGTGGTCCTGGACTAATGGGCTCACTGTTGGTGGGTGTTAGTTTCGCAAAGGGCTTTGCCAGATCGCTGGGAATTCCTCTGATTGACGTAAATCATCTGCAGGGGCACGTGATGGCGCACTTTATCAAGGAATCGGAAGACGACATGCATCAACCGCCGTTACCGTTCCTGTGTCTGTTGGTAAGCGGAGGTAATTCACAGATAGTGAAAGTGAATGCCTATAATGATATGGAGGTTTTGGGACAGACGATTGATGACGCAGCTGGCGAGGCTATCGATAAATGCTCGAAAGTGATGGGGCTGGGATATCCTGGAGGCCCGATTATCGACCGTCTGGCGCGTCAGGGTAATCCGAAAGCTTATCAGTTTGCTGAGCCTAATATTCCCAATCTCGACTATAGCTTTTCCGGATTGAAGACGTCATTTCTCTATTCTATGCAGAAATGGGTGAAAGATGATCCAGACTTTATCGAACATCACAAGGAGGATATTGCTGCCTCGTTGGAGTGGACGATAGTGGACATTCTGATGAAGAAACTGAAGAAAGCCGTCAAGCAGACGGGTATCAAGCATGTGGCTGTTGCTGGTGGCGTGAGTGCTAACAACGGACTTCGTAATGCTTTCTATGACGCAGAAAAGCGCTATGGATGGACCATTTATATTCCGAAGTTCAGCTATACCACTGATAATGCAGCTATGATTGGCATTGTGGGGCATTATAAGTATTTGGACGGGGAGTTCTGTGCTATTGACGCTCCGGCTTTTTCAAAGGTAACATTTAAATAACTAGATATGGATTTTGAAAGTAAGATAACGAGTAGGGAAATCAGTGAGATTCTTTGGGATACTGAAAAGACGGTCGGTACTGCAGAAAGTTGTACTGGCGGTCGTATTGCCGAGGCAATTATCTCCGTGCCTGGTGCCTCGAAGTATTTCAAGGGTGGTATCGTCTCGTATGTAGACGAAATCAAGGAGAGTTTGCTAGGTGTGGATCATCTGCTGCTCGAAGAGAAAACCGCTGTATGTGAGGAAGTTGCGGTGGCTATGGTAAAAGGGGCATGCAAGGCTCTGAATACAAATTACGCCATTGCCGCAACGGGCTTTGCAGGTCCTACCGGTGGTACGAAAGATATCCCTGTTGGTACTATATGGCTGGCATGCGGTAGTCTGGATAGGGTTGTGACTCTGAAGGTGGAAGAAGATCATGGTCGCGACATCAATCTGGCCATTGCAACCAATACGGTTATGGACTTGTTTTTGAACTTCTTGAAGGAAGAAAATGAGCCCCGTCCCGTACGTGAAGGTTAAAAAATGCTAATTCTTAGTCTTTAGTTTTACGCAAATCATTGAATTTCAATTAAAATGCGTACCTTTGCACCCTGTTTGGAATAAGTAAGTGTAAATCACAAGTAAAAAGTAGATAGAAATGTCTAAGATTTGTCAAATTACAGGAAAGAAGGCACAGATAGGTTGCAATGTGTCTCACTCAAAGCACCATACAAAGAGAAGCTTTGACGTAAACCTCTTCAGCAAGAAGTTCTACTATGTAGAGGAAGGTTGCTGGATTCAGTTGAAGATTAGCGCAGCTGGTCTTCGCATGATTAACAAGGTAGGTCTGGACGCTGCCCTGAAGCAGGCTGTTGCCAAGGGTTATGTGGACTGGAAGGATATTAAAGTGATAGGAGATTAAGAGATGGCAAGTAAGAAAGCAAAAGGTAATCGCGTTCAGGTGATCCTGGAGTGCACTGAGCACAAGAACAGTGGCATGCCTGGTACAAGCCGTTACGTGACTACAAAGAACCGCAAGAATACGCCTGAGCGTATGGAACTGATGAAGTATAACCCCATCCTGAAGAAGATGACTCTTCACAAGGAAATTAAATAATACGACTGAAGTATGGCAAAGAAAACCGTCGCAACCCTCCATGAAGGCTCAAAGGATGGTCGCGCTTACACAAAGGTAATCAAGATGGTTAAGAGCCCTAAGACTGGTGCTTACATCTTTGATGAGCAGATGGTTCCCAACGAGGCCGTTAAGGACTTTTTTAAGAACTAATTCCTATTATTTAGATAAAAATAAGAGGTCGCAAGTTAATTTGCGGCCTCTTTTTTTGCGGTTTCATCGTTTTTTTTGTATCTTTGCACTCGTAATATATTGCAATATGGGAATTTTTGGTCTTTTTAATAAGAATAAGAAAGAAACACTTGACAAGGGGCTGGAGAAGACAAAGACAAGTGTGTTTGATAAACTGACGCGTGCGGTGGCAGGAAAGTCGAAGGTCGACGATGACGTGCTTGACAATTTGGAAGAGGTTCTGATTACAAGTGATGTGGGTGTTGACACAACGCTGAAGATTATTGAACGTATTGAGGAACGCGTGGCAAGAGACAAGTATGTCAGCACGTCGGAATTGAACGCAATCCTTCGAGATGAAATAGCAGAACTGTTGGCTGAAAACAATACTGAAGACAATGATAATTGGGATCTGCCCAGCGATCACAAGCCTTATGTTATCCTCGTTGTTGGCGTGAATGGCGTAGGCAAGACTACAACTATAGGCAAGTTGGCCTGGCAGTTTAAACAGGCAGGTAAGAAAGTATACCTAGGTGCCGCTGACACCTTCCGTGCTGCCGCTGTTGAACAGCTCTGTATATGGGGCGAGAGGGTAGGCGTACCTGTGATTAAGCAGCAGATGGGTAGTGATCCTGCCAGTGTGGCGTTTGACACACTTTCAAGTGCGAAGGCTAATGGTGCTGATGTGGTTTTGATAGATACGGCAGGCAGATTACATAATAAGGTGGGCCTGATGAACGAGTTGAAGAAAATCAAAGAGGTGATGAAGAAGGTCCTGCCTGAAGCTCCTGATGAAGTGATGCTCGTACTCGACGGTTCTACTGGTCAGAATGCCTTTGAACAGGCCAAGCAGTTTGCTGCTGTCACTCAGATTACGAGTCTGGCTATTACCAAGCTTGATGGAACGGCAAAAGGTGGTGTGGTGATTGGTATCTCCGACCAGTTGAAGGTGCCTGTAAAGTACATTGGCCTTGGCGAGGGAATGGAAGATCTGCAATTGTTTAACAAGCGACAGTTCGTAGATTCGCTTTTTCAAAGTGAATAGTGGGAAGTTACCGGAATGAAGAAAACGGTTGATATCATTACAATGGGGTGTTCGAAGAATCTGGTTGATTCGGAAACGCTGATGGGACTCTTCGAGGCCAACGGCTATCATTGTACACACGATAGTGAAGACCCGCAAGGTGAAATAGTTGTGGTGAACACTTGTGGCTTCATCAATGATGCAAAGGAGGAGAGTATCAATACGATATTAGAATTGGCAGAGGCTAAGAAAGAAGGACGCATTAAGAAACTCTTTGTGATGGGATGTCTGTCGGAGCGTTATCTGGCAGAACTGGAGAAGGAACTACCTGAGGTAGATAAATACTATGGAAAGTTCAACTATCGCCAACTGGTTGCTGATCTTCAGTCAGAGACTATGCCCGTATGTGAGGGACGGCGTCATGTGACGACCCCTCGACATTATGCTTATCTGAAAATCAGCGAGGGTTGTGATCGCCATTGTGCTTATTGTGCCATTCCACTGATAACAGGCCGTCATCAAAGCCGTCCTATGGAGGAAATACTTGAGGAAGTGCGTCAGTTGGTTGCTGAGGGTACCAAAGAATTTCAGGTGATAGCACAGGAACTGACCTACTATGGCGTAGATACAGATGGAAAACAGCGCATAGCGGAACTCATCGAGAAGATGGCCGAAATCCCTGGCGTAGAGTGGATTCGTCTGCATTATGCTTATCCGGCTCACTTCCCTTGGGATTTGCTTAGGGTTATGCGTGAGAAGAAGAATGTATGTAAGTATCTCGATATTGCCCTCCAGCATGTCTCTGACCATATGCTCTCCCGTATGCAGCGCCATGTGACGAAGGCAGAGACTTATGAACTGATAGAGCGTATGCGTAGGGAAGTGCCTGGTATCCATATCAGAACTACACTGATGGTTGGTTTCCCCGGTGAGACAGATGAAGATTTTGAGGAACTGAAAGAGTTTGTGAAGTGGGCTCGTTTTGAGCGTATGGGCGCCTTTGCTTATTCCGAAGAAGAGGGTACCTATTCTGAAAAGCACTTCAAGGATGATGTGCCAGAAGATGTCAAGCAGTCTCGTCTCGACAAGATTATGCGGATACAGCAAAATATCAGCGCAGATTTGGAAGCAGAGAAAGTGGGCAAAGTGATGAAAGTCATAATTGACCGCAAAGAGGGAGACTATTATGTAGGGCGTACAGAGTTCTGTTCGCCAGAAGTTGATCCTGAGGTGCTGATACCTGTATCAGATCAGCAGTTGAAAACAGGTGAGTTCTATGACGTACGCATCACAGACTCAGAGGAATTTGATTTATACGGAACAACCATCAACATTAATATATGAATAATAAGGACTTTATCGCAGAACTGGCGCAACAGACGGGTTACTCGACAGAGGATACCCAGCGGTTTGTTAACAGTATTGTCGAGGCAATGGGGGATCATTTCCAAGAAGATGATACTGTGGTCATTCCCTCTTTCGGGACTTTTGAGGTGAAGAAGAAGCTGGAGCGTGTTATGGTGAACCCCTCAACAGGTCAACGCATGCTTGTTCCACCAAAACTGGTGTTGAACTTTAAGCCTAATGTTAGCTGGAAAGAACGTGTAAAGAATGGAGGAGGCGAGTGATGGGAAAGATTTCTATATTGGAACTGGCAGCAGTTTTGTCAAAGCGATATGGCTTGAATAAAAATGATGCGACATCTTTTGTTTCAAAGATGTTTGATGTGATTCAACGTTCACTGGAGCAAGATAAAATCGTTAAGATAAAAGGCTTGGGCACGTTTAAGATTATTGATGTGGATGCGCGTGAGAGTGTCAATGTCAATACTGGCGAGCGTGTGTTGATAGAAGGTCATAATAAGATAACCTTCACGCCTGATGCGTTGATGAAAGAGTTGGTAAATAAGCCATTCTCTCAGTTTGAAACGGTTGTATTGAACGAAGGTGTCGATTTTGAAGATGTCCCGGAAAATGAGACCGTAGAACCAGAACCGGAGGTTGGGAAGGTGACAGAGCCTCAATCAGAACCAGAGATTGAATCTGAGCCGGAGGTTGAGCAAGCCCCTGAGGTTGCCCACGCAACAGAGGAATCTACCGCAATGCCATTGGTTGATTTTGTGGACGAGGAGGAAGAGGATATTCCTGAATGGGTGATTGAACCTGTTGTAGTTTCAGAGCCCCAACCTGAGCCCCAACCTGAACCCGAGCCTGAACCCGAGCCTGAGCCCGAGCCCGAAGTTGAAGTTGAGCCCGAACCAGAGCCCGAGCCTGAGCCAGAGGTTGAAGTCGTGCCAGAACCCGAACCTGAACCAGTGCCTGAGGTTGAGCCTGAACAGGAAGTTGTTGCTGAACCTGAGACTATTATTGAGCCAGAACCTGAATCTGTCGTTGAACCAGAGCAAGTTGTAAAATATGAGTCTGAGGCAGATGTTCCTTTTGAAACTGAAAATTCTGTTGAGGAAGAGGTTCCTGCAGAGGAAGAGCTTCCTACAGAGGAGGAAGAAGAGGAAATAGAATATGAAGAAGAGAAATCTTCAAATGGAAAGAAATGGCTGATAGGAATATTGGCATTATTGCTTGGACTTGTTGGAGGTTATGTGATTGGCAATTACTTCCCATATGCAGAACTTAAGAAGATAATAGAGAAACAGGAGGTTATAAAACCAGAAGAGGCTGAGGTCGCTCTTGCGATAGAAACTGTTGATTCGGTAGAGATTGACTCAGTAGTAGCTGAGCCTGTTGTTGCAGATGTTACTCCAACTCAGCCTGCTGAAGAAGGAAAGTCTCAGCCTGCTCCTGTTGTAAAGCCTGTAGAACCCGCAGTCAAACCTGCAGAAACTGCAGCAAAACCTGCTTTGGACAAATATCAGCAAAAAGACGTTAGAGTCCGTACGGGTGCATGGCGCATTGCTGGTACTGCTCAGGTTGTGAAGGTAAAAGAAGGTGAGACGCTTGCCCAGATCTCTCGCCGCTATCTGGGGCCGGATATGGATTGCTATGTTGAGGTTTATAATGATCTTACTGCATCTTCTCCATTGAAGGCTGGACAGGAGATCAAGATTCCCAAACTGGAGCATAAGAAGAAAAAATCGGCTCAAACAAGCAATTAAAAGGCTGAATAATGAAAAAGTTTCTTAAAACTTAGGTTTTGGGAAACTTTTTTAATATTATTTAGACAGGCAAATAGTGAGAAAATCCTATTATTTCACTACTTTTGCGCTCAGATTTAGAAAACAATAAAAAGAGAAAATATTATGGCAGAAGCTATTGACATCCGAGAGTTGAATATTCGGATTGAACAACAAAGCGCATTTGTTACAAATCTTGTGACCGGTATGGACCGTGTCATTGTGGGTCAGAAGCATCTTGTAGATTCACTTCTGATAGGTTTACTGAGTGACGGACATATTCTGCTTGAAGGTGTTCCTGGTTTGGCTAAGACCTTGGCCATCAAGACGCTTTCACAGCTGATAGATTCTGACTATAGTCGTATTCAGTTTACTCCCGACCTTCTTCCTGCCGATGTGATAGGTACAATGATCTATTCTCAGAAAGATGAGAAGTTTCAGGTGAAGAAAGGTCCTGTATTTGCCAATTTTGTTTTGGCAGATGAAATAAACCGTGCTCCGGCTAAAGTTCAGAGCGCACTGCTTGAGGCGATGCAGGAAAAGCAGGTGACTATTGGCAGTCAGACATTCCAACTGCCGAATCCTTTCTTGGTAATGGCTACTCAGAATCCTATTGAGCAGGAAGGTACATATCCACTGCCTGAAGCGCAGGTTGACCGTTTTATGCTCAAGGTAGTTATTGACTACCCCTCATTGGAAGAGGAGAAGAAGATTATTCGTGAAAACATTGCTGGCGAGATGCCTGAGGTTACTCCTGTAACTACTGCCGACGAGATTCTGAAGGCACGTTCTGTTGTTCGCGAAGTCTATATTGACGAGAAGATTGAGCAGTATATTGCCGACATCGTATTCGCTACCCGTTATCCTGAGCGTTATGGCTTGAAGGATTTGAAGGACATGATCTCGTTCGGAGGATCGCCTCGTGCAAGTATCAATCTGGCAAAGGCCGCTCGCGCTTATGCTTTCATTAAGCGTCGTGGTTATGTGGTTCCTGAGGATGTTCGTGCTGTGGCTCATGATGTGCTGCGCCATCGTATAGGTCTTACTTATGAGGCAGAGGCAAGTAATATCACGAGTGAAGAGATTGTTTCAAAGATAATCAATAAGGTTGAAGTACCTTGATGGAAACCAGTGAGATTATCAAGAAAGTCCGTAAGATTGAAATAAAGACCCGTGGTCTGAGTTCCAATATCTTTGCAGGCCAATACCATTCGGCTTTCAAAGGCAGGGGTATGGCCTTCAGCGAAGTGCGCGAATATCAGTTTGGTGATGACGTGCGTGATATTGATTGGAATGTCACAGCCCGTTTCCATCGCCCATACGTTAAGGTGTTTGAAGAGGAACGAGAGTTGACCGTGATGCTGCTCATTGATGTCAGCGGTTCGCTAGATTTCGGAACACAGAAGCAGATGAAACGCGACATGGTGACTGAGATTGCCGCTACAATCGCATTCAGTGCTATTCAGAATAATGATAAGATTGGTGTCATTTTCTTCTCAGATAAGATTGAGAAATACATACCGCCAAAGAAAGGCCGTAAGCATATTCTCTATATTATCCGTGAGATGCTTGACTTCCAGCCAGAGTCTAAGCGAACTGACGTGAAGCAGGCTGTTGAATTCCTGTCAAGTGTGCAGAAGCGTCGTACGACAGCTTTTATACTCAGCGACTTCTATACTCGTAACGACTTTCAGCAGTCACTTCAGATTGCCAACCGTAAGCATGATGTTGTGGCCATTCAGGTTTATGACCAGAGAGCTAAGGAACTGCCTGATGTGGGATTGATGAAGGTGGTAGATGCTGAAACCGGTTTCGAACAGTATGTTGATACAGGGTCTAAACGGTTGCGTCAGGCATATCAACGTTATTGGCAAAACCGCCAGTCTGATTTGATAGAGACTTTCAATAAGAGTAATGTTGACAATGTCAGTATTGCAACAAACGAGGATTTTGTAAAGTCGTTAATGATGTTGTTTAAACAGAGAAGTTGATGAAGAAGTTTTTCTCTCTTATCATACTTATTACGAGTGCTTTGCGGTTGTCAGCACAAGTTTCAGTAGAGGCGTCGATTGACTCTATTCAGATATTTGTGGGGCAGCAGGCACACGTCACTCTTACGGCTGTTGCCAAGAATCAGTCGAAAGTAGAATTCCCTCAGTTCAAGCCCTTGCAGTATATCACTCCTGGTGTCGAGGTACTTGATACCAAGGAAATGGAACAGCAAGAAGCAGACAATGGTTATGTATCGAAGTCGGTAATCTACACGTTGACCTCTTTCGATGATACCCTATATTACTTGCCGCCATTGACTGTCAAGATTGACGGCCAGTCATATAAGAGTAAAAGTCTGGCTTTAAAGGTGCTTACCTTTGAGGTTGATACTACGAATGTGGATCAGTTCTTTGGTCCTAAGGACGTACAGGACAATCCTTTCCAATGGAGTGATTGGAGTCTGTCTTTCTGGCTTAGTGTGCTCATGCTGGTGCTTATGGCCCTTTGCTATTATTTGTATCTCCGCATGCGTGACAACAAACCGATTATCACACATATCCGTATCGTGAAACGCCTATTGCCTCATCAGAAAGCTATGCAGGAAATTGAACAGATTAAAGCTGATAAGATGGTTGCATCAGAAAACTCCAAAGAGTATTATACTAAACTTACCGATACGCTGCGTAAGTATATACAGGAACGATATGGTTTCAATGCAATGGAGATGACCAGCAGTGAGATTATAGCCAAACTCACGGCAACACAAGACGATACAGCCCTGAGTGAACTCCGTCATCTGTTCCTGACAGCCGACTTGGTGAAGTTTGCTAAGTATTCTACACTTATCAATGAGAACGATATGAACCTCGTCAATGCCATTGACTTCATTAATCAGACAAAATTGGAGAATGAGCCTGTGGAAGAGACCGTAATGCCACAACTGTCAGAAGAAGACCAGCGTTCTCAGAAGGCGCGTCGCATTCTGAAATCAGTGATTGTTGCTATTTCTGTAGTATGTCTGTCGCTGTTTGCTTATGTGGTATATACGCTTTATCTGTTGTTGAACTAAAGGTAAAAAAGTAAGAATGGAATTTGCCAATAAAGAATATCTGTTGCTGCTTCTGCTTCTCATACCCTATATAATATGGTATGTGATGTATAGAAAGAAAACGGAGCCGACGATGCGTATGAGCGATACATTTGCCTTCCGATATGCTCCTAAGAGCTGGAAGGTGAGACTTATGCCTCTTTCTTTGCTGCTTCGTCTGCTGGCATTTACTATGATAGTCTTCGTATTAGCCCGTCCTCAGACACAGAACTCGTGGAAGAGTCAGACGATTGAAGGTATTGATATCATGCTGGCAATGGATGTGTCTACCAGTATGCTGGCAGAAGACCTTCGTCCCAATCGTATCGAGGCGGCAAAGCAAGTCGCATCAGAGTTTGTCATTGGACGTCCGAACGATAATATAGGTCTTGTTATCTTCGCTGGCGAGTCGTTTACTCAGTGCCCTATGACTACTGATCATGCCTCATTGTTGAATCTGCTACAGAATGTACGTACTGATATTGCCGCCCGTGGCTTGATAGAAGATGGAACGGCTATTGGTATGGGGTTGGCTAACGCTGTCAGTCGTTTGAAAGATTCCAAGGCTAAAAGCAAGGTCGTTATTCTGCTTACCGATGGTAGTAATAATCGTGGCGACATTTCGCCAATGACGGCCGCCGAAATCGCAAAGAGTATGGGTATCCGAGTCTATACTATTGGCGTAGGTACTAACAAGGTAGCACCATATCCTATGCCTGTTGCCGGTGGTGTGCAATATGTAAACATTCCCGTTGAGATTGATACTAAGACTTTAAGTCAGATAGCTAGTGCCACCGAGGGTGACTTCTACCGTGCCACAAATACGAAAGAGTTGCGTAATATATATAAGGAAATTGACCAATTGGAGAAAAGCAAACTTAATGTGAAGAAGTTCAGTAAGCGCTATGAGGCGTATCAGCCTTTTGCTGTAGTGGCTGTGCTGGCTCTTCTGCTTGAAATCCTTTTGCGTATAACTATATTTAGGAGGATACCATAAAATGTTCAGATTCGAAGATTCCATATATCTCTATCTGTTGCTGCTGATTCCTGTGTTAGCAGCAGTCAGGTTTATATCCTTTAGAAATCAGAAGAAGCGACTGCGCAAGTTTGGCGAGCAGTCACTCTTAAAAGCTCTTATGCCTGATGTATCTCGCTTCCGTCCATCTGTTAAGTTCTGGATTCTTCAGGGGACATTAGCATTACTTGTTGTAATGTTGGCACGTCCCCAAATGGGTACAAAGATCAGTCATGAGAAACGGGTTGGTATCGAAACGATTATCTGTATGGATATTAGTAACTCTATGCGTGCTGAAGATATCGTGCCCAGTCGTTTGGACCGCAGTAAGATGATGGTTGAGAATCTTGTAGACCATTTCTCCAATGACAAGATCGGACTTATTGTTTTTGCTGGTGATGCATTCGTCCAGTTGCCTATTACGAGCGACTATGTATCCGCAAAAATGTTCCTTTCGAGCATTGACCCGTCGATGATGGCTTCTCAAGGCACGGATATCGCTCGTGCCATTGATATGGCTACACATAGTTTTACGCAAGAAGAGGGTATAGGTAAGGCTATTATCGTGATTACTGATGGAGAAGACCATGAAGGCGGAGCTCTTGAAGCCGCAAAGGCTGCCAATGATAATGGTATGCGGGTATTCGTGCTTGGTGTGGGCTCTGTCAAGGGAGCGCCTATTCCCATTCCTGGCAGTAACGATTATATGACCGACAATACAGGTAATACTGTTATGTCTGCTCTTAACGAAGATATGTGTAAGCAGGTTGCTCAGGCTGGTGGCGGTGCATATATTCACGTAGAAAACAATAGTGCTGCTCAGGAACAACTTGACAACGAACTTGATAAGCTTTCAAAGAAAGAAACTTCTACAACTGTGTATAGTGAGTTTGACGAACAGTTTCAGGCCTTTGCATTACTGGCCTTATTGTTGTTGATAGTTGAGATATGTATTTTTGATCGTCGGAATCCGTTGCTCAGAAACATATCACTATTTGGAAAGAAAAAGCGCGTAGCAGTCATGCTGTTAGTCTTCATGACTACACTGACAGCGAGTGCCCAGATGACGGATCGACAATATATCCGTCAAGGTAATAAGCAGTTCCATGCAGGCAATTATGCCGATGCTGAAGTGTCTTATCGTAAAGCTGTAGAGAAGAATCCGAAGAATCCGCAGGCTGCCTTTAATCTTGGTAATGCGCTGATAGCTCAGAAAAAGGATTCTGCAGCTGTAGAGCAGTTCCAGAATGCCGCAGGACTTGAGACCAATCCTCTTCGCAAAGCCCAGTCTTATCACAATATGGGTGTTGTCTGTCAGACTCATAAAATGTACGACGAAGCCATTGAAGCATATAAGAATGCACTTCGTTTGAATCCGAACGATGATGAGACACGTTATAATCTTGTGCTCTGCAAACATCAAAAGCAGAAGCAAGATAAGAATAAACAGAATCAGCAAGGTAACGACGACAAGAAACAAGATGATAAGAAGAAAGATCAGCCGAAACCTGATCAGAATAAAGATAAGCAAGACGACAAGAAGCAGCAGGAACAGCCCAAGCCCCAGATGAGCAAGGAAAATGCTGAGCAGTTGTTGAATGCCGCAATCCAGAATGAGAAACAGACGCAGGACAAGATGAAGAAAGCTCAGCAACAGCCTCAGCGTCGTAGAAATCAGAAGAATTGGTAGATATGAAGCGAATAGCAATTATAGTATATATGATGATGGTCGCTATAATGGCCATTGCTCAGAACCTTGTAGGTTCTGCGCCTTCTCATGTGGCAGTTGGCGAACAGTTCCGATTAACCTATAAGGTGAATACTCAGGATGTTAGCGAATTCCGGGCGGGTAACATTCCTAATGAACTCGAAGTGTTGATAGGTCCTAACCGTTCTATACAGTCGAGTTATCAGATGATTAATGGACATACCAGTTCGACTTCTTCTATTACATATACTTATATTGTTGCTGCTACTAAGAATGGAACTTATACGATTCCGCCTGCACACGTTACTATTGGAGGAAAAACCATAGCCTCTAATGCTATCAAAATTCAGGTGTCGGGTTCTGCTCAGGGTAATAGTAGTTCTCGTCAGCGACAGAATGATGATGATGATGTTGAAATGAGAGATGCTGGTAGCCGTATCTCTGGTTCTGACCTTTTTATCAGAGTGAGTGCCAGTAAGAAACGTGTTCACGAGCAGGAGCCTATACTGCTAACATATAAAGTATATACTTTAGTATCGCTTACTCAGTTACGTGGCGACATGCCTGACCTGAAGAGTTTCTATACTCAAGAGGTTGACTTGCCTCAGCAAAAAAGTTTTTCTATCGAGCATGTCAACGGACGTCCATATAGAACATGCACATGGAGCCAATATGTCATGTTTCCACAGATGACAGGAAAGCTGCAGATACCAAGCATCACTTTTGAAGGCATTGTTGTACAGCAGAACCGTAATGTTGATCCGTTTGAGGCATTCTTTAATGGCGGCTCGGGCTATATAGAGGTTAAGAAGAAAATCGTGGCTCCAGGTATAGAGATTCAGGTTGATCCGTTGCCAGAGCGTCCAGCAAACTTCTCTGGTGGAGTGGGACAGTTTAATATCTCAGCTCAACTCAACAAGACAGAGACAAAAGCTAATGATCCTGTCTCTATGCGTATCATTGTTAGTGGCAGTGGTAATCTGAAGCTGATAAAGGAACCGGTTGTTCAGTTCCCTAAGGATTTCGACAAATACGAAGCAAAAATTACCGATAAGACAAAACTTACTGCTAATGGTCTTGAGGGGTCAAAGATCTACGATATCTTGTTTGTTCCTCGTCACCAGGGCAAATACGAGATACCGCCAGTTGAATTTACTTACTTTGATACTGCAACAAACTCATATAAGACCGCTCGTAGTGAGAACTTTGTGTTAGATGTGGAAAAAGGTTCAGAAATAGGTTCTGTCAGTGATTTCTCAGGACAGGAAGATCTCAAAGAGTTGAACAAGGATATTCGTTTTATCAAGACTGGCAAGATTTCTCAGCAGGGTGTTGATAATTTCTTCTTCGGATCTACGACTTACTGGATATGTCTTATTGCTCTTGCTCTTCTCTTTATCTCGCTTTTCGTAGTATTCCGTCAGCGAGCCATCGATAATGCCAATGTTACTAAGATGCGTGGCAAGAAAGCTAATAAGGTGGCTACTAAGCGACTGAAGAAAGCTTCGCGCCTGATGGCAGACAATAAATCTGACCAATTCTATGATGAGGTCCTGCGTGCTCTTTGGGGATATGTTGGCGACAAGTTGAATATGCCTGTAGAACATCTTTCTCACGATAATATCAGTCAGCGTCTTACAGAGCGTCAGGTGGATGCCGATGTCGTAGCCCAATTTATGGAGGCTCTTGATGAATGTGAGTTTGAACGTTATGCGCCAGGTGATCCTAAAGGAAATATGAATAAAGTATATGAGAAGGCCATGACGGCTATCGAGAAAATTGAAGAGACGATGCGTAAGCGTCGCTCTACTAAGTCGGCTATTACTGTTGTCTTGCTTCTCTTCCTATTACCGTTAAGTTCTCAGGCTGTTACTAAGACTGAGGCTGACAGTGCTTATGTAAGAGGACAATATCAGCAAGCTATCAGTGATTATGAAACCTTGCTTAAGAATGGTGCGTCAGCAGAACTATATTATAATCTTGGCAACTCATATTATCGTACGGAGAACATCACTCGTGCGGTTCTTAATTATGAACGTGCCCTTCTGCTCTCTCCTGGTGACCGAGATATCCGCTTTAACTTGCAGCTTGCGCAAAGTAAGACTATAGATAAAATTGTGCCCGAGTCTGAGATGTTTTTTATCACATGGTATCATTCGTTGGTTAATCTTATGAGTGTCGACGGATGGGCTCGCACCGCACTTATTTCATTATCTCTTGTCATCATTCTCTTGTTGGTTTATCTTTTCTCGGAACGTATTATGTTGCGTAAAATAGGATTCTTTGGCGGCTTTGCCCTGTTACTGCTTTTCTTGTTCAGTAATCTGTTTGCAAGTCAGCAGAAACAGAATCTTATATATCGCAAGGGTGCCATTGTGATTTCCCCTTCAGTGGCAGTTAAGAGTACTCCGGCTAAGAATGGCACTGATTTGTTTATCCTCCATGAAGGAACCAAAGTCAATATTACTGATGGTTCTATGAAGGGCTGGAAGGAGATCCGTCTTGCCGATGGTAAGGAGGGATGGATTGAGAGTAGTAAGATTGAAATTATTTGATGCCCACCGCTCATGTTTATAGATATACTTCTCACAGCCGATGGACTCTTGTCAACTCTCGAACAGTTAGACAAACAGATGTTATTGGCAGTAAATGGGAGCGAATCGCTATATCTGGATCGCCTTGTACTCACACTTACACATGGGGCGACGTGGATTCCTCTATATATTAGCCTGTTTTATCTCGTATTGAGGAATAATAACAGTTTGAAGCGTGTACTCAGTGTGCTTTTTGCCGCTGGTTTATGTTATCTGTTAGCAGGCGCTGTCGATGATGGTATTATAAAACCTCTTGTGGCTCGTTGGCGACCTACTCATGATCCGGAAATCGGTCTTATGGTTGATATCGTGGATGGCTATCGTGGTGGTAAATATGGTTTTTTCTCTGCCCATGCCTCTAATACGTTCAGTATTGCCATTCTTTTTTGTTGGATTGTGCGTAGTCGTCTGTTGACTACGGCTCTGATTATATGGTCGTTTACCAACTGTTGGACTCGTCTGTATCTTGGCGTCCATTATCCAGGTGATATTCTTGTAGGACTTATCTGGGGGGGCGTATCTTCCTCTTTTGTATATTTTTTATACCATTTCACTCTTGATCGGAATCGTCCCAGACAGATTCGACTCAATCAGTATACACGTACAGGCTATGCCTATGAAGATTGCAACATTCCTGTTTTCGTTCTTGTTGTAACTTTGGCGTTTGCCCTTTTAAAAGCATGTTTTTTATGAATTCTAATCCCAGACACATTCGTATTGGCGACTATAATTATCCGCTTCCCGACGAGCGTATTGCCAAATTTCCTATTGCTCAGCGCGACCATTCTAAGTTGTTAGTTTATCGTAAGGGAGAGGTTGGAGAGGATGTATTCTATCATCTTCCCGATTATCTGCCTAAAGGTGCTCTTATGGTGTTCAATAATACCAAGGTCATTCAGGCTCGTATGCATTTTCGTAAAGATACAGGAGCCCTGATAGAGGTATTCCTGCTTGAACCTGCTGATCCTACGGATTATGAACTTATGTTCCAGTCCAATAATCGATGTGCATGGTATTGCCTTGTCGGTAATTTGAAAAAATGGAAAGAGGGTGCTCTCTCGCGTGAGATAGAAATAAAAGGTCAGAAAATCATCGTTAAAGCTACTCGTGGTGCTATTCATGGCACCTCCCACAGAATTGATTTTGAGTGGGATGCCCCTGTCTCTTTTGCCGAAATTATCGACGCCATGGGTGAACTTCCTATTCCGCCATATCTTAATCGTGAGAGTCAGGAAAGTGATAAAACGACCTACCAGACTGTCTATTCTAAAATCAAAGGCTCTGTAGCTGCTCCTACAGCAGGCCTTCATTTCACCCCAGAAGTGTTGGCTGATATTGATGCTCATGGAATAGAGCGTGAAGAACTTACCTTGCATGTAGGTGCTGGTACTTTCAAACCTGTAAAGAGTGAAGAGATAGAAGGACATGAGATGCATACTGAGTACATCAGTGTACGGCGCGATACCATCCGAAAACTGATTGCTCATGATGCCTCAGCTATTGCCGTTGGTACCACTAGTGTACGTACTCTTGAAAGCCTCTATTATATGGGACTTAAGGTGATGAATCAGCCCGACTTGTCAGAAGATCAGCTTCATGTTTGTCAGTGGGAACCATATGATATAAATTGCTCTGTTTCAGCGCTTACATCGTTGGAGAGCCTTGCAGCATGGATGGATGCTCATAGTCTTGATGTACTTCATTCGAGTACCCAGATTATCATTGCTCCAGGCTATGAGTATAAGATTGTAAAGATGCTGGTTACCAATTTCCATCAGCCTCAATCTACGCTTCTTCTGCTTGTGAGTGCCTTTGTAAAAGGCGATTGGCATAAGATATACGACTACGCCCTCGCTCATGAATTCCGTTTCCTGAGTTATGGTGATTCGTCATTATTGATTCCATAAAAAACAGGGGCGCACATCTCTGTGGGCTCCTGTTGAGATAAATCTATTAACCAATTAAAAACACAAATTATTCATAAAATAGTGCACATCTCTGTGGACTTAAATCTTAATCACTATTATTAGTATTTTAAAACTATGACTTATGTCTTGTTCTCCTTTCGTAATGCAAAGGTACATATTTTTGTTGAAACATCCAAGCGCAATAAGGTAACAATCGACGAACTGAGAAGTTTTGTCGATAATACGGATTTTTAATTTGGTACGTTAACAGTTATTTACAATTTATATATTGCGGTTTAGGTGATAAAATTTGCTTGTAACGATTATTATTCGTACCTTTGCAGGCGTATGACAAGCGAATATCAGATAAGAGTAGTGCCAGAAGTAGCGGCCCAAGAGGATAGGTTGAAAGCTTATCTGGCTGATGAACATGGTATAGACGTAAGGACTATCTATGGTGTTAGGATCTTGAAACGTAGTATAGATGCGCGACAGAGACAGATATATGTAAATCTGAAAGTAAGAACATATATTAATGAACAGCCACATGATGATGAATATACGCATACAGAATATGGTAATGTAGAGGGCAAGCCTCAGGTGATTGTGGTTGGTGCTGGTCCGGGTGGCTTGTTTGCTGCATTACGATTGATAGAATTGGGACTGAGGCCTATTGTATTGGAGAGAGGTAAAAATGTACATGAACGAAAAAAGGATCTTGCAAATATTACAAGGACTCAGAAGGTTGATGCTGAAAGCAACTATTGCTTTGGAGAAGGCGGCGCAGGTGCTTACTCTGATGGAAAACTGTATACGCGTTCGAAGAAAAGGGGGAATATTGATAAAATACTGAATGTGTTTTGCCAGCATGGTGCTTCTCCAGCGATATTGGCCGACGCACATCCGCATATAGGAACCGACAAACTTCCCAAAGTGATAGAAGCCATGCGAAACACCATCATCAATTCAGGTGGTGAAGTTCATTTCCAAACCAAGATGACTCAGTTGATATTGGAGGGAAATCAGGTTGTTGGAGTACAGGCGGTAGATAATTCTCAATCCTCAGATTCAAACATACAATTAGAATTCAGGGGACCTGTCATCTTGGCTACAGGGCACTCTGCAAGAGATGTATATAGATATCTTTCTGAAGCAAAGGTCGAAATTGAGGCAAAGGGGATTGCTGTGGGTGTCAGATTGGAACACCCAAGTCAGTTGATAGACCAGATACAGTATCATTCGAAATCGGGCAGGGGGCATTGGTTGCCTGCTGCAGAATATTCAATGGTGACACAGGTTGAAGGACGAGGTGTATATTCGTTCTGTATGTGTCCTGGTGGATTTGTTATCCCTGCCGCTACTGATAAAGAACAAATCGTCGTAAATGGTATGAGTCCCGCCAATCGCGGTACGGCATGGAGTAATAGCGGTATGGTGGTAGAGGTACGACCAGAAGACATCACAAACCAGAAAGAGGGTAGTGTGTTAAAGGTGATGGCTTTTCAGGAGGAGTTGGAACGACTTTGTTGGCAACAAGGCAATATGAAGCAGACGGCCCCTGCACAGAGAATGGCTGATTTTGTAAATAACCGTTTGAGCTATGACTTGCCTAAGTCGTCGTATGCACCAGGACTCGTATCAAGTCCGTTGCATTTCTGGCTTCCCAAAATGATATCGAAACGTTTGCAAGAAGGATTTAAAGCTTTTGGCAGAAATGCCCATGGATTCTTAACCAATGAGGCAACTCTGATTGCTGTTGAGACGAGAACATCTTCGCCAGTGCGTATTATAAGAGATCGCGATACCTTGCAACACATTCGTATTCAGGGACTTTTCCCATGTGGCGAAGGTGCGGGCTATGCTGGAGGAATCGTATCGGCTGGTGTGGATGGTGAGCGTTGTGCGGAGATGTGTGCGCAATATCTTGCACAATGAAAGATTAGAAAATGTAAAAATGTGGCAATTTAATTGAAAAAGATTTGGAACTTCCAAATCTTTTTCTTATCTTTGCCATATAAATAAAAGGAAAATGTTTAACTAATATACCAGGAATTATGAATAGGGAGGAACAATTCGTGATAACCATCAGCCGTCAATTTGGTACTGGCGGACACGAGATCGGAGCAGAGATGGCGCGCCGTTTAAACGTGAAGCTGCTCGACAAACAGATTCTTAATGAAGTTGCCAAGAGAAACCATGTAGTGGAAGAAGCGATGGAGAAGATAGAGTCCCGCAATCCTTTGTGGCGTGACGACTTTACCAATTTCTATCGTAATTACATGAGCAAGGCCGAATATGACGGAACGGAGCATGACCAGACGTCACGGGATTTGTTTAAAGCTCAGTGTGATGCTATCAAGCATATCGCTGCAGAGGAATCGTGTGTTATTGTTGGCCGATGCGGATTCCACATCTTTGAAAATCATCCTAATTGTCTCAAGATTTTCATTCACTCTTCAGAAGATTGCCGGAAGAAGAGAATTGCCGACAAGTTTGGACTCAGCCTGAGGGATGCTGCTGCCATGGTAGTAGATAATGATTACAGTCGAGAGCTTTATACCAAGACTTTCACAGGCAAGGATTGGACGGATGCTCGCAACTACGATATATCAATAGATGTGAGGAAATTCGGCATCAACGGGGCTGTTGACTTCTTAATGAAGTGTATTGAATAGAAAAACTCATGAAAAATTTGTGTATATACCGTTTTTTTAGTACCTTTGCACTCTGAAATTTCAAAGTTGGTAATTACTAAAAAAACGGTATAATGAATATTTCCTACAAATGGTTGAAGGAATACGTTGATTTCGACCTGACGGCTCAAGAGGTGTGTGATGCCTTGACGTCAACAGGTCTGGAAGTCGACGCATTGGAAGAAGTACAGAGTATCAAAGGTGGCTTGAAAGGGCTTTATGTTGGTAAGGTGCTGACATGTGAGGCCCATCCTAATTCTGACCACTTACACGTAACAACTGTAGACTTAGGCAAGGGCGAGCCTTCTCAGATAGTATGTGGCGCACCAAATGTGGCTGCTGGTCAGAAGGTAATCGTAGCTGATTTGGGCTGTGTGCTCTATGACGGCGATCAGGAATTCGTCATCAAGAAGTCTAAACTGCGTGGTGTTGAAAGTAATGGCATGATATGCGCTGAAGACGAGATTGGTATCGGCAATGATCACGCAGGTATCATCGTGTTGCCAGAGGATGCTGTGGTAGGTACGCCTGCTGCTGAATATTATCATTTGGAGAGCGATTGGCTCATCGAAGTGGACATTACAGCCAACCGTGCTGATGCATTAAGTCATTGGGGTGTTGCCCGCGACCTTTATGCATGGCTCAAGCAGAATGGTTATCAGACTTCACTGCATCGCCCGGATTGCTCTGGTTTCAAGGTCGACAACAACGACCTTCCTGTCAGTGTGACCATCGAAAACATGGAGGCTTGCAAGCGCTATGCTTGTGTAAGTATCACAGATTGTGAGGTGAAAGAGTCTCCTGATTGGCTTAAGAACAAGTTGACTACTATCGGATTGCGTCCAATCAATAATATCGTCGACATTACCAATTACATCATGATGGCTTACGGACAGCCTCTGCACTGCTTTGACGCAGACATGGTGAAAGGCCACAAGATTGTGGTAAAGACAATGCCTGAGGGCACGCCGTTCCAGACTCTTGATGGTGAAGAGCATAAGCTCTCTGAGCGCGATCTGGCCATCTGCAACGCAGAGGATCCGATGTGTATCGCTGGTGTGTTTGGCGGTAAGGGTAGTGGTACCTATGAGACGACCAGAAACGTTGTGCTCGAGAGTGCCTATTTCCATCCCACATGGATTCGTAAGAGCGCTCGTCGTCATGGACTGAGCACAGATGCCAGCTTCCGTTTCGAGCGTGGTATCGATCCCAACGGAACTCTTTATGCACTTCAGCAGGCAGCTATCCTCTGTAAGGAGTTGGCTGGCGGCAAGGTCTCAATGGAAATCTGTGATGTATATCCAGAGCCAATGAAGAACCCCATAGTTGAGTTGAATTATGATTATGTTCACTCATTGGTTGGTAAGACCATCCCTGTTGAGACGATTAAGAGTATCTGTGAGACACTCGAGATGAAAGTCCTCAGTGAGACAGCCGAGGCGTTGACACTCGAGATTCCTGCCTATCGTGTAGATGTACAGCGTCCTTGTGATGTGGTAGAAGACATCCTGCGTATCTACGGATATAACAATGTTGAGATTCCTACTCAGCTGAAGGGCTCGCTTGTCATAAAAGGTGACGAGGATCAGAAGCACAAGTTGGCTAATCTGGTAAGTGAGCAGTTGGTTGGTGAGGGCTTCAACGAGATACTGAACAACTCGCTGACCAAGGCTGCCTATTATGGTGAGAGCGACACGCTGGTTAGAATCATGAATCCTCTGTCGAGCGACTTGAATGTGATGCGTCAGTCTCTGCTCTATGGTGGACTGGAGAGTATCCAGCACAACGTGAACCGTAAGCGTCAGAACCTGCGTTTCTTCGAGTTTGGTAATGTTTATACGTTCGACCCGGCGAAGAAGAACGATGATGATCCGATGCAGGCCTACAAAGAGCAGTATCATGCAGGTCTTTGGGTTACAGGTAAGCGAGTTGAAGGTTCTTGGGCCCACCAGAATGAAGACTCTACTTTCTATGAGCTGAGTGCTTATGTTGAGAATATCCTGCGCCGCATAGGTGTGAAACCTGGTATGCTTGTTCGTAAGAAGTCAGACAACGACATCTTCTCTGCAGGTATTACCATCGAGAATCGTGGTGGCAAGAAACTCATCGAGATGGGTATCATCACCAAGAAACTTCTGAAGCAGTTCGGCTTGGATGCACCTGTTTACTATGCAGAACTGAATTGGACAGCCCTGATGAAGGTCATCAAGAAAAACGAGGTGCTCTATACGGAAATTTCTAAATTCCCTGCCGTTAGTCGTGACCTGGCTCTGTTGGTCGACAACAGCGTTGAGTTTGCTCAGATTGAGCAGATTGCCCGTCAGACAGAGAAGAAGCTGCTGAAGAAAGTGGAACTCTTCGACGTTTACGAGGGCGATAAGCTGCCTGCAGGTAAGAAATCGTATGCTGTGAACTTCATTCTTCAGGACGAGGAGAAGACCATGGGCGACAAGCAGATTGAAGCCATTATGAACAAGCTCATCGCCAATATCAAGAAGCAGCTGAATGCAGAATTAAGATAATAATAAAAAATAGAAAACAATGGGAAGAGCATTTGAATATCGTAAGGCTACGAAGCTGAAGCGATGGGGCCACATGGCCAAGACTTTTACAAAGATCGGTAAGCAGATCGCTATTGCCGTGAAGGCAGGCGGTCCCGAACCAGAGAATAACCCCGCACTCCGTGCTATCATCGCCAATGCCAAGCGTGAGAACATGCCGAAGGATAATATCGAGCGTGCCATCAAGAACGCAATGGGTAAAGATCAGAGCGATTATAAAGAGGTTACATACGAGGGATATGGCCCTCACGGAATTGCCATCTTCGTTGAGACTCTGACCGACAACACTACACGTACCGTAGGTGACGTTCGCTCAGTGTTCAACAAGTTCAATGGTAACTTGGGTACTCAGGGCTCTCTGAGCTTCCTGTTCGACCACAAGGCAGTGTTCACCTTCAAGAAGAAGGACGGACTTGATATGGACGAGATGATCCTCGATCTGATTGACTATGGAGTTGAGGATGAGTATGACGAGGACGAGGAGGAGAACAGCATCACCATCTATGGCGACCCCACAAGTTTTGGTGCCATCCAGAAGCATCTGGAGGAGAACGGCTTTGAGGTAACTGGTGCAGAGTTCACACGTATTCCTAACGACCTGAAAGAGGTAACTCCAGAGCAGCGTGAGACCATCGATAAGATGGTAGAGAAACTTGAGGACTTCGACGATGTCCAGACGGTTTACACAAACATGCAGCCTGAAGCATAAAAACAAAATCCCTCGCCAGTTGGCGGGGGATTTCTTATTTAATAGTCTTTATCTGTCAGAGTTACTTCCATCAGGATCTTCGAAGGGTCTTTCTCCGAACGATAGGTGTAAGTAAATCGATAATGATTATCTTTGTAGGTTTTCATCGCAGTGCTGTTCTTAAGGTTTTCCTTCAGAATCTGCTCTCCGCCGATTTCTTCCATCACCCCCTCACGATCGGCTATGCCTGTCAGTGTATAATAATAATGTAGGGTGTGGGTCTCGCGCTCAAAAGTGAGACTGTCAATGTTAATATTCTTGTCAAGTTTCGCAGGACAATTCTTCTTGGTGTACTCTCTGGCCTCTCGGGCACAACGGTCTTCAAGGGATTCCTGACAAGAGGCGAAAATAAACGCAAATAAGCCAATAAGGCAGAACTTTTTCATAATGAATGCTATTTTTTGCCTGCAAAGATACAAAAAAAAGCAAAATTATTCTGTTTCTACTCCTTTTTTTGTAACTTTGCATTTCAAAGTCAGACAAATTTACATGAATCATATAAGAAATTTTTGCATCATAGCGCATATCGATCATGGCAAGTCGACACTTGCAGACCGTATGCTTGAGTTCACCAAGACCATTCAGGTTACGGAAGGACAGATGCTCGACGATATGGATTTGGAGCGTGAACGTGGTATCACTATCAAGAGTCACGCCATCCAGATGGAATACAAACATCAGGGCGAGAACTATATTCTGAACCTGATTGATACTCCGGGACATGTGGACTTCTCATACGAAGTAAGCCGTTCGATAGCAGCCTGTGAGGGTGCGCTGCTGGTAGTCGATGCTACCCAGGGTGTACAAGCACAGACCATTTCTAACCTCTATATGGCTATCGACCATAATCTGGAGATTATCCCTGTTATCAACAAAATCGATATGCCCAGTGCTATGCCCGACGAGGTTGAAGATGAGATCATCGACCTCATTGGTTGCGACCGCTCTGACATCATTCGTGCTTCGGGTAAGACTGGTGAAGGTGTGGAGCAGATCCTCGACGCTGTGGTGGAGCGTATTCCTCATCCCGTAGGTGACGAGAAAGCACCTTTGCAGGCATTGATTTTCGACTCAGTGTTCAACTCCTTCCGTGGTATCATCGCATATTTTAAGATTGTAAATGGTTCAATCAAGAGTGGTGACCATGTGAAGTTCTTCAACACTGGTATGGAATATGACGCCGATGAGATTGGTGTGCTGAAGATGGATATGATTCCCCGTAAGGAACTGAAGACGGGCGATGTCGGCTATATTATCAGTGGTATCAAGAACTCTAAGGAGGTAAAGGTGGGTGATACGATTACACATGTCGCTAATCCGTGTTCCGCAGCCATTGAAGGCTTCCAGGAGGTAAAGCCCATGGTGTTCGCTGGTGTTTATCCCATCGATCCTACAGATTATGAGAATCTGCGTGCCTCACTTGAGAAACTGCAGCTTAACGATGCCTCGTTGACTTTTATGCCAGAATCGTCTATTGCTCTTGGATTTGGTTTCCGCTGTGGTTTCTTGGGACTACTTCACATGGAGATCGTACAGGAACGACTTGACAGAGAGTTCGATATGGATGTCATCACCACAGTACCCAACGTTAGCTATATGTGCTATACCAAACAGGGTGAGGTGAAGGAAGTACACAACCCTTCAGGACTTCCCGACCAGACGATGATTGAGCATATTGAAGAACCCTATATCAGAGCTTCGATCATTACGGCAGCCGACTATATCGGCCCTATCATGACGCTCTGTCTCGACAAACGAGGAGAACTGATTGATCAGCAGTATGTTAGTGGTAATCGTGTCGAGCTTCACTTTATGCTTCCATTGGGCGAAATTGTGATTGACTTCTACGACAAGCTGAAGAGCATCTCAAAGGGCTATGCCTCGTTCGACTATCATATCGATGGCTTCCGTCCCTCAAAACTTGCTAAGCTTGACATCCTGTTGAATGGTGAACCTGTCGATGCCTTGTCTACGCTGACCCATCAGGATAACGCCGTGACTTTCGGACGTCGTATGTGTGAGAAGTTAAAAGAGCTTATTCCACGTCAGCAGTTCGATATTGCCATCCAGGCAGCTATCGGTGCGAAGATCATTGCGAGAGAGACGGTGAAGCAAGTTCGTAAAGACGTGACAGCCAAGTGTTATGGTGGTGACGTGAGCCGTAAGCGTAAGTTGCTTGAAAAGCAGAAGCGTGGTAAGAAGCGCATGAAGCAAATCGGTAATGTGGAAGTGCCGCAGAAAGCTTTCCTTGCCGTGTTGAAGTTAGATTAGTTTAGAACAATAATAAAAGAATAATATAAGACCTATGCCTAACATTAGTATTACAACCAGAGATGTGGCCCGAGAGCTTGCTCGTCGTTATTCTACGATGACGCATGATGAGTTGGACCTTCTGGAGAGTATCCTTGTACCCATGAAGTTCGCCAAGAATGAGATGATTCTCAAAGAGGGCGATGTATGCACTAACATCTATTGGGTGGTGAAAGGACTGGTTCGCCAGTTCTATTATAAGAACGATAAAGAACTCACAGAATATATGGCGACAGAGAATTCTATCGTTATGTGTATTGAGAGCTTGTTTCACGAAGTGCCTACATATCTGCAAATCAAGGCGCTTGAGCCGACCATCCTCATCGCCATGCCTAAGGCCGACCTCGAGGCTGTGGCCATGAAGAGTGTGAACATCCAGATCCTGTATCGTAAGATTCTGGAAGAGTCGCTCATTCTGAGTCAGCATCATGCTGACATGTTACGTTTTGAGAGCGCTCAGGACCGCTATATGAAGTTGGTTAAGAATCAGCCACAGCTGGTACTGCGAGCACCGCTGGTCTACATCGCAAGTTATCTGCAGATGACACCAGAGACTCTCTCGCGCGTTAGAACAGCAGCGCTGATGGAAGGAAAATAAAAATAAAAGCTTCTCAGTAATGAGGAGCTTTTTTATTTTCAGTGACGCTCGAGAAACAGAGCGTGGTCTATACAACCGGGCAGCTCGTTCTGATAGTGCGTGACGTAGATAAGCGTCTTATTGTCGTCTTTGCAATAATCGTCAACAATATGCTTTACCATTCTCCGGTTCTCATCGTCGAGACCGTGAAGTGGCTCGTCGAGAATCAGCAGGTCGGGCTCCTTTACAAACGCACGGGCCAACAACACCAGTCGCTGTTCGCCACTCGACATCTCCATGAACTTACGTTCCGCCAGATGGCCTGCACCAAACACCTCAAGCCATTTACGGCATCGGGCTTTTTCTTCCTCGTTAGCCCTCACATACAGACCAACCGTATCTTTCAGTCCGCTGGCCACGATTTGCAAGGCAGGGATGTTTTGCTTATAACTGCGATGCATCTCTGGCGACACATAGCCTATGTGGCGTTTTATATCCCAGATGCTTTCGCCACTACCGCGTTTATGACCAAAGAGCGATATGTCGCAGGCATAACTCTGGGGATTGTCGGCACAAACCAGCGAGAGTAGGGTAGACTTACCTGAGCCGTTCTGACCAGAGAGCGACCAGTGTTCGCCTTGATGAACCGTCCAGTCCAGGTCTTTTAGTATTGTCCTTGCGCCATAGCGTATGCTTACCTTGTTAAACCTGATGACCTCTGGAGTTGCTGTCGACAAGCCTAATCGTGTAGGGTTCTGCTTTACCGCATCTTCTGTCTGCTTTGGTATGTGAGGCTTTTTGGGCATCACATGCATATCCCTTACCTCTACGATATGTGTAATGAAGTCAGGTATCTCATCGGTCTTGGCCAATACAAGAATGATTTGCAGCCCCTGCTCGCGTGAGAGTGTGTCGAGAAGATCTTTCAGTTGCTCACGTGTCTGAGCGTCGAGACCGATGAAGGGATTGTCCATAATGAGCACCTTGGGATGACTGAACAGCGACGAAGCCAGTTTGAACTTACGCAACTCACCACTCGACAGCAGGATGATATACTTGTCGAGCAGAGGCTCCAGATGAAACAGCTGATAGATGTGCTGTTGCAACGCCCTACGTTCAGGCGTGTCCTCACCAGCCAGTTGGAATGCTTCTTCAAGCTTGCTTCCTACAGTAGGTGTCTCCTCGTCAATCTCCATCTGATTCCAGCGCTGCTGTAAGAAGTACGTGCGGTCGTTATCGCCGCCGTAGGTATCTCGGAAGGATATGTGTCGTATGTTGTTATATGGCGTATCGAAGGCATATCTCACCATATCGGGAAACACAGGATGTCTCCCCGTTATCATGTCCACCAGCATCGACTTGCCCGCACCGTTACGTCCTGTGATAGCTATATGTTCCCCTTCGTCGAGACAGAAGTCTACAGGTTCCGCCATCGCCCAGTCGGGCTTCTTCGTCCTTCCGGCTATGATTTCAATCGTCTTCATCTTTTGTCTTACGCTTAGACACTTTGTCTTGGTTCTTATTCACAAAATCCTTCCATCCCCGATACTTCACATCGCTTACGGGACGCCCCATCTGCAGGTAGTGACAATAGGCTGCTCCCAGCGCATCGGTGGCATCCATAAACTTACCCATCTCGTCCTGAGGAATCTTCAGTAGTCGCTGTAACATACCTGCCACCTGTTCCTTCGACGCATTACCATTACCTGTAATGGCCATCTTGATCTTCATAGGAGCATATTCGTGGATGGGCACACCATGGCGTATGGCTGCTGCAATGGCTGTTCCCTGAGCTCTGCCGAGCTTCAGCATCGACTGCACGTTCTTGCCGAAGAAAGGCGCCTCAATGGCCATTTCGTCTGGTAGGTAACCGTCGATAATGCCGGTCACACGCTCGAAGATATGGCCCAGTTTCAGGTAGGCGTCAGGGAACTTACGCAGGTCGATGACACCCATCGTCATCATCTGTGCCTTTCCGTCCACCACCTTCAGCAGACCGTATCCCATGATCGTTGTACCGGGATCGATGCCTAATATCACTTTCTCCATCGCTTATATTGTCACCTTAAAGCGGTAGATCTTTCCTCTTTCAAGCGGATATTTTTCCGTCAGTTTTATGGCCTTGTCGCCCACTTCAAAGACATCTATTTGGTCCCTTCCACTTATCTCCTCTATGTAAGCGTTGCCTCCGAACTGGAACTTCAGCGTATAACCTTCCTCAAGATCTCCTTCGAAGAAGACGGGAGCATAGAAAGTCTGCGTGATCTCACCATCCGACATATTGAAATCACTATTGTGTCCACTATCGTTAAGATAATAGCTTAAAGAGCCGAATTCCGTCGCGAAGAAATTCCCGGTGTATTCTTTGGTCGTTACATGTAGCATGCCTCTCCTGGCAAATACCACATTATTATCTTCATCTTCTTCGTCGTCATTGGGCTTGGCAGAAATCTTGATTGTATTGATTTTTTCACTTCTATAACTCCAACCCAGGTTCTTGCAGGTAGCCTCTATCTCGAATATGCTGATCTGGTGCTTCAGGTTCACGGAGGCGAAATCTCCATGGATGGTCACCTCGCCAATCATCACGTCAGCGTCTTTAAGGGTGCTTGGATTCTCATGCTCCAGTGGCCCAAGAGGTGTAGTGAGTTCCCTCAGGACGATAAATGGGGAGCCGATATTCACATCACCAAAGAGTGAAGTTCCTGCGTAACTATCGATGTTCGGATAGAGGCAGATGATCTGGTCGCCCTCATTTCCTGTCCACGTTCCGGAAAAGTCCGCCTTCTTACGGCCATCCTCTCCTGTGGAAAAAAACTTATCTACGGCCGTGATGCCGCTTTCATCGAAGGATATCACCGTGATGGCTTCTTCTTCGTTCCAGGAGACAGTCATGCCAGTAGATGTAAGCTCGTAAGCGGTTCTGGTGTTTTGCGGTGTATCTATAGATGCGTGAATGGTTAGTGGCTTACCTTTTTTCTCCTCAGGAATCTCTGAGTCCTGACAACTGTTTAGAAACACGACCGCAAAGGCTGCCATTGTGAGGATATTTATTATGCGTTTCATCTTTCGAGCGTTTTTAGTTAGAATTCCAGAGGATCACCATTCCAGTCATACGGCATGTCCGGAACTTCTCCGCTGCCAGTCAGGAGTGGCTGCTGTTGATTAAACTGATAGGCCTTCACCGAAGGTTTCTCATACTTTAGTTTTTTTTCATTCATAAAGAGCGTCTATGTTTTATTGATTTGTGTGCAAAGATACGAATTTAATCGGTGATAATAGAATTTATAAGGAAAAAGTTTACACTATTCCCTTTTTTACGCTTACACTGTCGGTTGTAAGGGGTTATGCCATCAGACTGCCTATCTGGTAGACCAGCGCAGAAGCAATCCAGGCGACAGCCGTTGTGTATAAGGCTGCGAAGAGTGCCCAGCGCCATGAGCTGGTTTCGTTCTTGATGGCTGCTATGGTGGCGATACAAGGGAAGTAGAGCAGAATGAATATCAGATAGGCGTATGCTGCCACAGGGGTGATACCCTCCTTGATCATCTGCTGGCGAAGTCGTGTATATTTCTCTGTATCGTCGCTGAAGCTGTCATCGTCGCCAAAAGAATCATCGCCTGAGTAAAGCACACCGATGGTAGATGCCACGATCTCTTTTGCGCCTACACCAGCCAACAGGCTCACATCGAGTTTCCAGTTAAAGCCCTGAGGCGTGAAGATAGGCTCGATGCTCTTACCCATGCGTCCTATGTAGCTCTGTTCCTGCTGCTGTTCGCTGGAGAGCTCGTCGTTGTGGGGGAAGTAGCCCAGTGCCCACACGATGATCGAAGCCACGAGTATGATACCACCCATCTTCTTCAGATACTCCTTACCTTTCTCCCAAGTGTGACGCCAGATGGCTTTAGCCGTAGGCCAGCGATAGGGAGGCAGTTCCATCACGAACGGCGTGTCCTCGCCCTTGATGACCAGGGTAGCCATCAGTTTGCTGACGATGACTGCCACGAGGATACCGATGGCATACAGCGACAGCAATACCCATGAACGGTATTGTAATGAGAAGAACGTGCCGGCTATCATGATGTAAATAGGCAGACGTGCCGAACAGCTCATAAAGGGTAGTATCATCATGGTAATGATTCGTGAGCGTCGGCTCTCGATGGTACGGGTGGCCATCACTGCCGGTACATTACATCCGAAGCCCATGATCAGGGGGATAAACGACTTACCGTGAAGTCCCATCTTGTGCATCAGCTTGTCCATGATAAAGGCGGCACGTGCCATATAGCCCGAGTCTTCCATCAGCGAGATGAAGAAGTAGAGGATAAGAATCTGAGGCAAGAACACGATCACTGAGCCCACACCACCGATGACACCATCGACGAGCATGGCCTTCAGGGGTCCGTCTGGCATCGTTTCCGTGAGTTTCTCGCCCAACCATGCCACACCTTCCTCAATCCAGTCCATGGGGTACTGTCCCAAGGTGAATGTCGTCTCAAACATGATATAGAGCAGCAGGAAGAAGATCGGGAAACCCAGATACTTGTGCGACAAGACGCGATCAATCAGGTGGGTTGTCTTATAAGTGTCTTTCTTCGTGCCGGTCTTGAACTCAGCCTCTTTCAGCGCACCTTGTATAAAGCCGTACTTGGCATCCATGATAGCTGTCTCTGAGTCGTCGCCAGTCTCTTCTTTCACACGTGCCGACGCCTTGTCACGCTCATTGGTCAACGTTTGGAAGTCTTTCATGCGCTGTTCACTCGACATGTGTTTTCCCAGATAGTCGAGCACCTGACTGTCGTGTTCCAACAGTTTCAGCGCAAGATATCGGGTAGAGTAGTGCTGGGTGATATGCTCGTCGGCCTTCAGGTATTTCTGAATGCGGGTGATACCGTCTTCTATCTCATGCCCGTAGTTGATGTGCAGGTGTCGTGAGAACTTGCTGGCTCCCTCGTAAACCTGGATTACTGCCTTGAACAGCTCTTTCACGCCCATTCCGTTCTTGAATGAGGTAGGAATCATAGGCATACCGAACAGTGTGCTGAGCGTATCGAGGTTCACATGGTCGCCACGACGTTCAAACTCGTCATACATGTTGAGGGCACACACCATGCGTATGTTCATGTCCACCAGCTGGGTTGTCAGGTACAGGTTACGCTCCAGGTTAGACGAGTCGATCACGTTAATCACCACGTCAGGCATCTTCTCCGTCAGGTGTTCTCTCACATAGAGCTCCTCGGGTGAATAGCATGACAACGAGTAAGTACCTGGCAGATCAGTCAGGTTGAACTCATAACCGAACATGGAGGCATGTGCTTCGGTGGCATCAACGGTCACACCGGAGTAGTTGCCCACGTGTCCGTGCGCTCCTGAGGCGAAATTGAAAAGTGAAGTCTTACCACAGTTAGGATTACCCACCAGTGCCACATTGATGACACGACGCTCCTTCATGGCCTCGTGGTGGATATAGTCGTCTTCATGTCGATGGTCGTCGGGGTTGATACTGAAGGTGGTGGCTTCCATGGGTGTTTCTGCCGACACAACCTCGATATTGTCAGCTTCCTGATGTCGCAATGACACCTCATAACCCATCAGCTTATATTTGACAGGATCTTGCAATGGCGCGTTCAACAGCACTTCCACTTCCTTGCCCTTGACGAATCCCATCTCAATGATACGTTTGCGGAATCCGCCATGGCCCTGCACCTTTACTATAACACCTTTCTCACCAGTCTTCAGTTCCGACAGTTTCATATGATAATCTTACTTCTTAAATCCGCTGCAAAGGTACGAAAATAATCTTGCAACTCAGTTGCATCCGATTGCAAGTTAACTAAAATACCTACTTATGAGGATAGATGACCTCGGAAAGCATTTGTGAGAACTTCTCAGCTCCTGTATCTGTGAGATGACTCGAGTCGTTGAAGTCGTCGGCCACAAAGCCTTCGGCATAAATGAAATTGTAGAATTCGATATGCGGGTATTTCTTCTGAAGCTTTTCTATGAACTCCATCATGTCGCGATACATCGTCTCTGTAATACGGTCTTTATAGGTCTCGTAAACAGGGGTTGTCACCAAGAGGAAACGTACGCCTTTCTTCTGAGTCACCTGAGCGATGTCGTCATAGACCTGCCACATCTCCTGATAGGCCTCTTTGTCAATCTCCAGGTCAGGCGACAGTAAGGCTGGTCGTGCCTTCGTTTCCCATCCGCTGTTACGGTCCTTGATGTCGAGTTTCACATAGCCTAACGAGTCGCATTCCTGCAATACCTGCGTGTTGTTCCAGAAGCGCGACATGAAGTTCAGTTTTGAGTTCAGTATCTCAGACCAGTACCAGATAGGGTCGATACGGGTACCCATATATTTTGTATGCATGCATCGGCAGGTGCCTACCAGACTGACGGGCCCTTGACCGTTCTGATGCTCCTGAATCTCTCGGTTGAAGAAGAAGTTGGTATAGTCGACAGGCATCACCAGCACCTTCAGACTGTCCATCCGCGGAACATACATCTCTGCTAAGGCGGCATCGTATTCTTTCAAACGGGCGGAAATGGCCAGATTAAAAGTCCCCTCACCAATCATTTCCGGCTTTACCGCTTCCTCTATATGCGAACTGCCCAGAAGCAGCACCTTGATGTCGTTCAGATGTGCCTCCATGTACTGATGCTTATAAGCATAGATGTTGGGCCTGTAAAGAAGTGCCACCTCTATGATAGCAATCATGAGTACGAGCAATGTCGCGAAACAAGAGAGTGATATGATAAACTTTTTCATCTTTCTTTAGAATTGGAAATAAATGAAAGCCTGGCTCTGACCGGTAAAGGTGATGATGAGCAGAATCAGAAACAGATAGAGTCCCCAGCGTATGATTCTGTTGTTGAACAGCGGGGTGTCCGAGAACTGCAGCGCATGCTGCTTGTCACGCTGAATCCACTCAAGAGCCAACAGGATGATGGCGAACAGACAGAAGAGCTTACTGTAACTGTCGATGATCGATGGTCCTTCGAAACCGTTGGTTACGAGGCATGAGAAATACTCATAGGCTTGTCCGATAGAGGGCGCACGAAAGACGGTCAGACCGATGGTCACTAACCCGTAGGTGGCTACCATCTTCCAAAGGTCCTTGGCAAAAGGCAGACCGTGGTTGTTGGCTTTCAGTTTCTTTCTCTTACCGAAAGCGCCTGAGAAGACCAGAGGGATGAACAGTAATCCGTGATAGAGACCGAAGAATCCGTATGTCCAGTTGGCGCCATGCCAGAATCCGATGACAAGCAGATTGATGATGGCTGCAAAGGCGATACCCCAGTTTCCTATCTCGCGGAAGGCGATGTTCAATGGCATAAACACATAGTCGGTAATCCAACTGGTGAGCGACATATGCCAGCGTCGCCAGAATTCAGCCATGTTACGTGCCAGGAAGGGATGATTGAAGTTCCTGGCAATGTCGAAT
This sequence comes from Prevotella sp. FD3004, assembly GCF_000746155.1. NCBI lineage: Bacteria > Pseudomonadati > Bacteroidota > Bacteroidia > Bacteroidales > Prevotellaceae > Prevotella > Prevotella sp. FD3004. The sequence goes on from NZ_KN050819.1 coordinate 183,526, forward strand.
CCTAACAGCTTGCCTACACCAATGGCCATATTGGAATAACTGTCAAAGTCGGCATATAGCTGCAGGGGATAGATCAAGGCAGCTATCAGCAGTGTCACCGATGACAATGACGAGTAGCTGGCCCATGCCTGGTTGGTGATCATGGCCAGGTTGTCGGCGATGCACATCTTCGTAAACATACCCCACAGGATCTGTCGGCATCCGTCTGCTGCCAGCGCATAGTTGAGCGTATGAACACGCTGCAACTGAGGCAGAAACTGGTTAGGACGGTCGATAGGTCCCGACAGGATCGTCGGGAAGAAGGATATGTAGTCGGCAAACTCTAACAGACCACTCGGCTGAATATGTTCGCGATGTATCTCAATGATATAGCTGATGAGCTTGAACGTAAAGAAGCTGACGCCGATAGGCAAGATGATGTTCAGCGTACTCCAGTTCACGTTGAACCCTATAGCCTGCAGCACGCTGGCGATAGAGTCGGCGAAGAAATTCAGATACTTGAAGTAGAACAGCACGGCAATGCCCAGGACGACGCTGAACGTCGTGATGTGCGAGGCTTTGCGTGTGTGTTCCTGGTCCATCTCATGACGCAGCCAATGACCAAGGTAATAGAACACCAGGATAGCTCCCAGAAGCAGGGCCGTCATGCGCCAGTCTGTATAGCCGTAGAAAAAGAAGCTGACCAGTAACAGCCAGACGTTCTGAAAACGCGGGTTACTCCGACAGACTGGCAGGTAGTATACGATGAATACTACGACGAAGAATATCAGGAAACTGAAGGAATTAACAACCATCGGTGTTATTTGATTTTCTCTTCCATTGTATTAACCATCTCTCCGACATTCTTCCACTTCATGATCTCAAGAGATGTGAACTTAATACCGAAAGCCTTCTCAATAGCCACGATCAGCTGAATATGACTCAGCGAGTCCCATTCTTCAATGTCATTGGCACTGGTCTCGTCTGTCAGTTCCACTTCGTCCAGATCGAGTACGTCAATAAAGATTTCGCTAAGCTTGTTAAAGATTTCTTTTCTTTCCATTGTATGATTCTTTTTACTTGTTTTCCTTTTTACTTTAAAACATGTGTTGAGCCGCGTTGATAGGTATCTCAACGCCATTCAGCTGCTGAGTGGTATTCAGCAACTGGCACACGACCTCTGCAACCTCCTGTGGCTTCAGGAGCTCTTTCAGCGGATGGGCATTCTTCATCTGTTCCAACTGGAAGTCCTCCACCTGTCCGAAGTCTGTCTGCATGTAGTCGGGAAGGATGCAGTTCGAAGTGATATTAAAACGCCCCAGTTCCTTGCTCATGCTCTTTGACAGCTGACGGATATAGGCCTTTGTCGCTGTATAGACGGAAAAGCCTGTTGGCGGCACGTCCATCACATAAGAGGTAATGATATTGATAATCTTACCGAACTTACGTTTTCTCATCCCTGCAATACAAGCTTGCGAGATCTTGATGAGCGGCATGACATTACATCTGAACGACTCTGAGAACGCCTCAGGGTCTGTCTTGAAGAAATGTGTGCCTTGGGGATTGCCTGCATAGGCATTATTGATAAGTACGTCAATGCTTTCTGCCTCGAGGTTCTCTACAAACTGATTGACACTGGCCTCGTCGCAGAAGTCCACCTGAACGGCTTTCACGTTCTTATAGCTGTCTGCAAGGGCTTGAGCGTCAGCCTCATGCCTGCAATATGTGAAGATAATGTTGTGACTGGCGTCAGCCGCACATGTCTCTACCAATGCTTTTCCTAATCCGGTGGAACCACCTGTAATCAATATGTTCATAGGCTTAATGAGCTAAGAGTCCTATTTGTACATGACCTTTCGCAACCAATTGCTTGCCTGCTTCGTCCATCTTATAGAACTTCAGTTTGTAATTGATGATATTCACAGCCTCAGATACGGTATCGATACTGGCCTGCAGCGTAATCTGATCATTCAGGAATACCGGCTTGTGGAAACTGATATCCTGCGACTGGATCATGACGTGTGGAGTGGGGAGGCACATCCCGACAAAGTGCGAGATGAAGGCATTGAGGATATTCCCGTACATCACACATCCCTTGAAACCCTTTTCGCGAGCAAATGTCTCATCAGTGTGCAGTGGGTTCATATCCCGACTGCAGCGCTGAAAGCTATCGTACACCTCTTGTGTCACCTGATAGACTTGCTCTATATGAGCCGTCTGTTCTGCGAGTTCTGTTATTGTCATCTCGAAGAAGTCTTTTTATGCTTTTTCCGTTTCAATATAGCATTCCCTCTCCACATACTGGTCTACATCCAGTACGTACTGAGTGGTAGGTGTCTCTTGAAGAAGCTTGAAACCAAGTTCCGGGTAATGGTGCTCTACCATCTTGTTCTTTAAGGTAGGCAGGTATTCTCCGACAATCCTCTTGTACCCCTGCTCTTTGGCATATCTCACCATCGTGTTCAGGGTGAAGTTCTCCATGCCTCTCTTCAGCACGCGGCAGCTCATAAACCATGTGTCGACAAAAAGCGTCTCCGCGTCTTGTTTCTTCATGATGATAACCGCAATAAGACCGTTATCGCCAAACTTGTCTTCAAGCGTGAAGCTCAGGTCTATCACGTCAGGATCCTGTGCCAGTGCCTCGATGTCGGCTTCTGTGTAGCGGATGGTTCTCAGGTTAAACTGATTGCTCCGCTGCGAGAGCTGTGCCACACGTGGCGTGTTGAACTTGGTGAATCCGCTGACAGTCGATACCATGTTGAGCGATTTCAGGAAATCGGCTTCGTTGCTGAAAGTCTTCTGCAGCGACACGCGCTGGGCTTCCACCTGATACTGCTTGGTGCGGTCCTTGTCGGCCTGACTGTACGATGCCGTCTCAAAGAGGTTCAGCGAATACAGGTATTCCAGATATTCTCCCGGGTCCTCGGGCAGTTCGGGCACTGTGATGCCTGGTATGTTCTCGCGGACCATGTTTCTTTCAAAGGGATTGTCATCGAGGAACACCATCGAGTCGAATCCGATGTTCAGAATGCTTTGTATGGTTCGTATATTGTCGACCTTGGTTTCCCAGTTTGCCTGGAATACGGCGATGTCGCTCAACTTCAGCACCATGTCCGGATGCTTCTCAAACGGCTCTTTGGCGGTGTCTTCATTGTTCTTTGAAGCCACACAGATAATGATGCCTCGCTGCTTCAGTTTCTTAAACCACATCTGGAATTCGGTGAAAGCCTTACCGATGCCCAGTCCGTGTCCGAGCTGTATGCCTTCGATGCCGTCATCACCGATCACGCCTCCCCATACCGTATTGTCGAGATCCAGAATCAGACACTTCTTGAACTGTCCCTTGACGGCACAGATGATGTCCATCACGCGACTGGCCACATAAGGCAGTGCGTCGATACTCAGCACCATCTCTGTACTCACATATACATTGGGAGCAAACATGAAGTCTCTTCCGAACTTGTTCTGCAAACCGGCTATGTCACAGACATACAGGTTTGGGTATTGCTGTGAGAGATCCATCAGTGCCATGTTCAGACTGCGCACCTGATAGGTCAGCGACGATGTTACCTTGGTGGCATAGCTGCCGAACACGGTATCGTCGATCTCCGGATAGTTGAGACAGATGATTTTCTTGTTGGCAAAGGCAGGATTGCTGCAGACCGATGCGACGAAGTCGGTTCGCTCTTTAGCCAGGTTCTCCTGTTCTGCAACAGTCAGCAGGGCATGCTTTTCTCCGAGTTTGTGGGTTGACTGGAATAAGACGATAAAGTCTGCATCAAACTGATACAGCTCGCTTGAAGGGTCGAGGAACTGACGCTCTACCTGATTATACTCAGCCTCGAAGAGGTTAATGTTGTATCCGCACTCAACGCCGACACCTCTGATGGCTGTGGCTAAGAACTGGGTAGCTGTGTCTCCTACAAGGGCAACCTTAAACGAGGGCAGTCCTTCTGGGATGTTTTTGGTCTTCTTCTTCAGTTCTTTGAATTGCAGCATACGCGGTATTACTTAGTTTCGAAATAGTTTTCCAATTCAGCACGGGCCGATCCGTCGGTGTTGGGCATGTCGTTGATGATATGTCCCTTCTCAAGCAGTGTGATACGTGTTGAGATGTCAATCGTGTGCTGCAGGTTATGACTGGAAATCAGGATGGTAGCACCCGTCTGACGGTTGTATTCCGTCAGCTCGTGCTTCAGGATGTTCTGCGACGAAGGATCCAGGAAGTTGAACGGCTCGTCGAGAATCACCAGTTTCGGACGATTGAACAGGGCTGAGATGATACCCACCTTCTGCTTGTTACCTGCAGAGAGGTTGCGAATCAGCTTCTTTTGCCCGAACACCTCACCGTTCGACAGTCGCTCGAAATCCTTCAACCGCTCGTCCACGGCCTCGGGTGTCATGTCGGTAATCTTGCCGATGAAGGCGAAATACTCCTCAGGTGTCAGGAAGTCAATCAGGAATCCCTCATCGATATACGAACCGGTGGTAGCTTTCCATTCCTCACCCTGTGCGGGGTTCATGCCGTCGATGAACACCTGTCCCTCGTCGGGCTTGAGCAGATCAAGCAGCATGCGGAAGAGCGTTGTCTTACCTGCACCGTTGTTACCTACAAGACCAAGGATATCCCCGTCGTTGATGGTCAACGCGGGAATATCACATGCTATATTCTGTCCGAAACTCTTTTTAAGGTTTTCAATCTTAATCATATCTTCATTGGTTTGGGGGATTAGACAATACCCTTTCCGTGACAGTTCTTGAACTTCTTGCCAGAACCGCAGGGACATGGATCGTTACGTCCGGGCAGCTTATCCTTTACGATGGGAGCGTGCTGCTGGGCACGGGTGTCGTGCTGTGCGGCTGCTCTCTGATTAGGATCAGTCAACTGCTCCTCGCCGACCTGCTGTTTCGACTCGGTGTACTGCTGGCGCTGTGTGCGCTGTTCTGGAGCGGCCTCCTGTACCTGCTGCTGCAGCTCAGGAATCTGTCCGCGTGTCAGGATAGAACAGATGCGGTTATACATCTCGTTGATCATATCGTCCCAAACCTTGGCGCTCTCGAGTTTGAAGATCAGGAGCGGATCCTTCTGCTCGTACGAGGCATTCTGTACAGAGTGCTTCAGCTCGTCGAGCTGGCGCAGGTTCTCCTTCCATGAATCGTCGATGATATGCAGCAGGATAGCCTTCTCAAACTCCTTCACCACGCTCTTGGCCTCACTCTCGTAAGCCTCCTTCAGGTTACATGGGATGTTGTACATCTTACGGCCGTCGGTGATGGGCACCATGATGCGCTCATACATCTGGCCCTGGTTCTCATATACATTCTTGATAACGGGCAGAGCCACGTTCTGAATGCGCTCGGTCTTACGGTTGAAGTTGCCGATAGCAGCCTGGAAGGCATTCTCTGTCAGCACCTCACGCTGCTGGTTGATGAACTCCTCGCTTGTGAAAGGCACCTCCATCGACAGTACGTGCAGGAACTCTTCCTTGCAGCCCTCGTAGTCGTTGTTCTCGATGATGTTCACCACGCGGTCCCAGATGATGTTGGCGATATCCATACCGATACGCTCACCCATCAGGGCGTGACGGCGCTTCTCGTAGATCACGGTACGCTGCTTGTTCATCACATCGTCGTACTCGATCAGGCGCTTACGGATACCGAAGTTGTTCTCCTCAACCTTCTTCTGCGCACGCTCGATGCTTCTCGAGATCATGGGGCTCTCAATCATCTCACCCTCCTTGAAGCCCAGACGGTCCATCACCGAGGCGATACGCTCAGAGGCGAACAGACGCATCAGCTTATCTTCCAGAGATACATAGAACACTGAAGAACCCGGGTCACCCTGACGACCGGCACGACCACGCAGCTGACGGTCTACACGGCGGCTCTCATGACGCTCTGTACCGATGATGGCCAGACCGCCTGCAGCCTTTACCTCGGGCGACAGCTTGATATCGGTACCACGACCTGCCATGTTGGTAGCGATGGTCACGGCACCCAGTCCGTTGGTCGACTGACCTGCCAGAGCCACGATGTCGGCCTCCTTCTGGTGCAGCTTAGCGTTCAGCACCTGATGAGGAATCTTTCGCATCGACAGCATCTTCGACAGCAACTCAGAGATCTCGACCGACGTTGTACCGACGAGGGTAGGACGTCCTGCGTTACGCATCTTCTCGATCTCCTCGATCACGGCGTTATATTTCTCACGGGCTGTCTTATATACACGGTCATCCTGGTCGTTACGGATCACAGGACGGTTGGTAGGAATCTCCACCACGTCGAGCTTGTAGATATCCCAGAACTCACCAGCCTCGGTCGAAGCGGTACCGGTCATACCTGCCAGCTTGTGATACATACGGAAGTAGTTCTGCAGGGTGATGGTGGCGAATGTCTGTGTGGCAGCCTCTACCTTCACGTGCTCCTTGGCCTCTACAGCCTGGTGCAGTCCGTCGCTCCAGCGGCGACCTTCCATGATACGGCCGGTCTGCTCGTCCACGATCTTCACCTCGCCGTCGATGACCACATACTCGTCGTCCTTGTTGAACATACAGTAGGCCTTCAGCAGCTGCTGCAGGGTATGTACGCGCTCACTCTGTACGGCGTAGTGGTTCAGCAGCTCGTCTTTCTTGTCGAGACGCTCCTGATCTGTCAGACCAGTCTCTGCCTCGAGTGCCGACATCTCCGATGTGATGTCGGGCAGCACGAACAGCTCGTTATCTTTCACCTCGTTAGCCAGCCATGCCGTACCCTTATCGGTCAGGTCGCAAGAGTTCAGTTTCTCGTCAACCACGAAGTAAAGGGGCTCCACGCACTCAGGCATACGACGGTTGTTGTTCTCCATGTAGATATTCTCTGTGTTCTGCATGCCGGCCTTGATACCCTCCTCAGAGAGGAACTTGATCAGCGGCTTGTTCTTCGGCATAGCCTTGTGCGAACGGTAGAGCGACAGGAAACCGGCGTCGAGCTTCTCCTGACCATCCTTCTTGTTACCAGCCTCTACCAGCTTGTTACCCTCGGTGATCAGTGCCTTGGCATCGGCCAGATACTGGGTGGCCAACTGTCGCTGCACACCCACCAGCTTCTCTACCAGCGGCTGATACTCCTCGAACATCTGGTCGTCGCCCTTGGGGATAGGACCAGAGATAATCAGCGGTGTACGGGCATCGTCGATCAATACCGAGTCAACCTCGTCGACGATGGCGTAGTTATGTGCGCGCTGTACCAGGTCGGCAGGCGAGATGGCCATGTTGTCACGCAGGTAGTCGAAACCGAACTCATTGTTCGTACCGAAGGTGATATCAGCCTGATAGGCCTTACGACGCTCCTCAGAGTTAGGCTGGTGCTTGTCGATACAGTCAACGCTCAGTCCATGGAACATGTAGAGCGGTCCCATCCACTCAGAGTCACGCTTAGCCAGATAGTCGTTCACGGTTACCACGTGTACGCCGTTACCGGTCAGTGCGTTCAGGAATACGGGCAGGGTAGCCACGAGGGTCTTACCTTCACCCGTTGCCATCTCGGCAATCTTACCCTGATGCAGAACCACACCACCGAACAGCTGTACGTCGTAGTGAATCATTTCCCACTTCAGGTCGTTGCCACCGGCAGTCCAGTGGTTGTGGTAGATGGCCTTGTCGCCATCGATGGTGATGAAGTCCTTACGTGGGTCGGCTGCCAGCTCACGGTCGAAGTCGGTAGCGGTAACCACCGTCTCTTCGTTCTGTGCAAAGCGGCGTGCTGTCTCCTTGACGATGGCAAACACCTCAGGCATCACCTCGTTGAGGGCGTCCTCGTAGATTTCGAGCACTTCCTTCTCGATCTTGTCGATCTGGGCGAAGATGTCGGCACGCTCGTCAATCGGTGTGTTCTCGATCGTTGCCTTCAGTTCTGCGATACGTGCCTTCTGCTCGTTGGCAGAGTCCTGTACCTGCTTCTGTAATACCTTGGTACGCTCACGGAGCGCATCGTTGTCCAGACTCTCGATCTGTGGAGATACGGCCTTCACCTTCTCCACAAGGGGTTGAATGAGTTTCATGTCGCGGGTGGACTTATCACCGAACAGCGACTTCAGAATCTTGTTAAAATTCATATCTTAATATATTTTTTTCCTATTAATGTTTATAAAACGGGTGCAAAGATACAAATAATTGGCCGAAACACCAAATATTTGTCGGATATTGTTCAGAACAATGGCTCTGATTTGCACGCGTTGGGTGCCCTGATACGGATGGCCTTGGCAATAGAGGGGGCTATCCGTTCGATGGAAACGGGTGTTTTAATGGTTTCAGACATGATGCCCGAACCATATATGATAATGGGAAAATAAGCCAATTGGGTCTTCACGGGCGACTGCTCGTGGGTGTCTTCATTCTCAATCTGCCAACCGGGATCCAGCTCAATGACGAGATCGCCCGTATGTGCTTCATAGAGGTGGTTCTCAACAGCTTTCACGCCCGACATCTGCAGCAGGAACTCCTTGGCTCGCTGCAATACTTCGTTTGTCGTAAGGCGCTTATTCTCTATCAGTTGCCTGCTGATGTACAACTGATTCTTGAAGTGTGCTTCAACATACTTGCCCTGTCCCCACAGACCTCCGAAATACATGTTCAGCAGGTTGGCTGTGCGGTTGATGTAGAATGTACCTGCAGGTATGTTGAAGCGCTCCAGGTCGGCACGTTTCTCCTCGGTATATCCCGTACTGGTTATCAGGAATAGCGCCTGGTCTTTACCCACCTGCGCCTCTGTCTGCTGCAACAGACGTGCAATCTCCTGGTCCAGCTGTATGTAGGTCTGTCGGTCATTGCCGCTGGCGTCGTAGGTCAGCAGCAGCAGGTCGGCAATCGAGTCTTGTCCCAGCGCATGGTCTGCCATGCATCTCAGCGCCCGGTCGGTAATGTCGGCTGCCGTCCAGCCTTTCTTCGGCGTGTCGTTCCATACCGTTCCGTCGGCAGTATGCCCTGCCGCCAGCATCGCCACCTCCTTGGTAGGAGCCACGGCAAACACCTTTCCCTGTCCCTGGGTGGCGCGTTTCAGCTCGTCGCCGATGGTCGAAACCGCCATGTCGCCTGGTGTCGGCGATACAGGGCGCAGCGACTGACGGTCTATCCACTGACTACCCGTAATGGTGTGATAGAACGGTGTGGTACCGGTGACTACTGACGAAATGGCAGAAGCCCTGTCAACATCTGCAAACGGATAGCGGGCATTCTCGAACACCAGTCCTTCGGCCAACAGCTTCTGCAGCCCCTCCCTCGACGAGAACGCTGGCGCGTAGAGGTCGAGCAGGTCGCTTCTCAGCTGGTCGACGGTGACATTCACGACAAGCCTTGGAACCTGTCTGGTTCCTGCCTGTCCCTGTGCCTCGGCATGCCATGCCAGAATCGACAGAAGTGTGATATAGAGATAACGATTCCTCACCGTTTGTCTTTTACTGTTTTACCTTTTTACTGTTTTATCTTCAGGTTTACTATCGCTCTTATCAGCAAACATAATGCCACAATTGAGATACCCTCGGCATAGCTCTGGAACACCCCTGCGATGGCAAACAGCATGAGCATCGTGAGCAGCACCCATCCCCACTTGCGTCGTTTCCCCTTGATGATAGCGGGGATAAACACCAGCGGCAGCGGGTTGAACAGCAGGATGTTCAGATTGACGGATGTCGTAGGATGCTGCGAGAAGATCATCACCGTCAGCACGATACCCGCCAGCGACTGTATGGTCATGAGCGTCACGTCCCACCATTTCATGGTCTTCTTGCGCTTCCACTCATAGAGGGCGATGCCTATCGACAGCAGCAAGAGCAACAGTGCCACTTCCGTGGGCGACAAGATGAAGTCGGGCTCTATCCGCTGCACACCCGGTGCAACGATCAGGCGCTGCTCCTTCACCAGCGGACGGTATTCGCCATTGGCATATATCCTTGCCCTTGCAAAGTCGTGCATCAGGTTCATCGGCAGGAACTCCTGCTCCGTGCGACTGGTCTTGAAGTCGGCCTTCAGTCCCAGCAGCATGTCGTTGCCGCACTTCGACCACAGGTGGTTGCGGTTACACTCGCGTACCATATCCCTGAAAGTCGGGTTGTAGTCTTCACGCGCCTCATACACCACCTGTCCGTTCACGCAACTCTCAATCACGTCTCGGGGCTTGGTAGAGCAGTTGTTGTAGAAGAAGTTATAGCGGTAGACACGGTTCCCGGGCTCCAGGTTCTTCGCCAGGGCCTCCTGTAACAGGCGCTTCTCGTCGGCCGTCAGGTTCAGCACCTGTTCGGTCACGCTGCTGCCCCATTGCTGATAGTAGGGCCAGAACACGTCGAAGGGGTAGGCCGCCAACTCATAGTCGGTCAGTCCGAACACGAACCTCAGGGCGAAGTAAGGCTTGCTAAAGCTGAACATACCCCAGTTGAACACCAGATCCTGGTCGCCGTCGTGCCAGCGGATGGCAGAGTGACCATACAGACTATATATCTCTTCGTGAGGCGAACAGGTAATCAGGCTCACCTCGACGGAGTCCATGTCTTGCGCAAAAGTAGGGCTTACGCTGCATGCTGTCAGCAGGAAAGATGCAGCTAAGAACCTCTTAAATTTCTTTTTTAAATGTTTCACGATGCAAAATTACTCTATATTTTTCAGTAAAAAGCGTTTTTCTCGATTTTTTTCGATAATTTTGCACGCTGAAATGTTTTTCTATAGAAATAAAGTACAAAATATGAATAAAATTCTCGCCGGCCTCGTTTTGGCAACCATCACGACAACGGCTATTGCTCAGAGTAACACGAATTCACCCTACAGCCAGTTCGGCTTGGGCGACTTGACCGATCAAAGCGTAGGTTTCAATAAAGGTATGAACGGCGTCGGCCTGGCCATGCGCAAGGGAAATGAGGTGAACCCCATGAACCCCGCATCGTATAGCGCCGTCGACTCGCTGACAATGATCTTCGATGCCGGTCTTTCCGGTCAGACCACGAATATGAAGGAAAACGGTGTCAGCCTCAATGCCAAGAGCGGTGGCTTCGACTATGCCGTCGGTATGTTCCGCCTCATGAAGAACGTGGGCGTGTCGTTCGGTGTCATGCCATATTCGAATATCGGTTATAAGTATTCTTCATCCACCACACTGACTGAGATGCAGACCCGTGTGGCGAGCAACTATGAAGGCTCTGGCGGTCTTCACCAGCTCTATATCGGTGCCGGCTGGAGAATCTTCAAGCCCCTGTCTGTCGGTTTCAACCTGTCGTATCTCTGGGGCGAGTACAACCGCAGCATCACCACCGCCAGCTCGTCGGCCATCAACACGCTGTCTAAGCAGTACACCGCCGACATCAGCAGCTACAAGCTCGACTTCGGTATGCAGTACCAGCAGAAGCTGGGCAAGAACGACTTCGTGACCGTAGGTCTCACCTGGTCGCCAGGCCACAGCCTGAAGTCTGATCCCGAGTGCCTGCTCATCAACAGAAACACCACTATCGGCAAGTCGGATACCACCACCGTCAGCCTTACCGACGGTCTGACGCTGCCCGACGCCTATGGTATCGGTCTGGCCTACAGCCACGCCAACAACTTCCGTGCAGGCGCCGATTTAACCATGCAGAAGTGGGGGAGTGTAGACTTCCCTCATTACGACGGAACCAGCTACACCCTTCGTTCCGACATGCTGAAAGACAGTTACCGCATGAACCTCGGTGCCGAGTGGACACCACGCCCTGCAAGCCGTCAGTTCTTCAGTCGCGTGCATTACCGTTTCGGTGTGGGCTATGCTACACCTTATTATTATATTAGCGGTCAGGAAGGCCCTAAGGAGTATAGTGCCAGCCTTGGTTTCGGTATCCCCATCTTCAACGGATACTATGCTAACCGTTCTGTCCACAGTGCCTCGGTGCTGAACATCGGCTTCCAGTGGGTTAACCGCTCTGCCGACAATCTGATCAAGGAGAATACCTTCCGCATCAATATCGGCTTCACATTCAACGAGAGATGGTTTGCAAAGTGGAAGGTAAACTAGTCGCGACAGTCGCTTTCGCTGCGATGTTATGGTCGTGCAACAAGGCAACGGAGCATACTGCCCCTGCCATTCACGACCGTGACTCCGTCTCCGTGATGACGTCTTATGGCGTCAACACGCTGATCAGCGATTCGGGCGTCATCAAATACAAGATCGTGACCGAACGCTGGGACGTGAACGACGTCAAGAACCCTTCTTGCTGGACCTTCGACAAGGGCGTGTTCTTCGAGCAGTTCGACGAGAAGCTGCACGTCGAGGCCTATATCCAGGCCGACTCTGCGTGGTATTACGACAAGAAGAAGCTCTGGCACCTGCGCGGCAGGGTTCGCATACGCAACAACAACGGCCTGCTCTACGAGAGCGAAGAACTCTTCTGGGACGGCATGCGCCATGAACTCTATTCCAACGTGTACTCTAAGGTCACCACACCCGAACGCTCGATGGAGGGCACCTACTTCCTGAGCAACGAGCAGATGACCCACTATACCGTCAGCAACTCGAAGGGTTCGTTCGAGCGGTCTGACATGACGGGCGAAGAGACCAAGGACGGCCAGAAGGCACCCGCCGACACCGCGAAGACGGAGCCCATATTGCGTCCTCAGACCACGAAACACGCCCGAACAGCCTACTAACCCTGTGAGATATGGATTATGAGATAATTATCTGGCTGCTGGTTTCAATGCTCTTCTCCGCCTTTTTCTCAGGCATGGAGATAGCCTTTGTGGCGAGCAACCGCCTGCGTGCTGAGATGGACCGCGAGAAGAACGGTCTCTCTCAGAAAGCCATCGCCAAGTTCTACCAGCACCCCAACAATTTCGTGTCTACCATGCTGGTAGGCAATAACATCTCGCTCGTCATCTATGGCATCCTGTTTGCCCGCATCTTCGACGCCACGCTCTTTGCACCGTTCAGCGATGGCGTCCGAGTGACGGCCGACACGCTGCTGTCGACCCTCGTGGTACTCTTCACGGGCGAGTTCCTGCCGAAGACTATCTTCAAAAATAATCCTAACACTTTATTGACTTTCTTTGCCGTTCCGGCATGGATCTGCTATGTCGTGCTTTATCCCATCTCACGTTTCGCCACATTCCTGTCGAAGGGCCTGCTGCGCCTGGTAGGCATCAGGATGAAGAAAGGCGCTGAGGAAAGGGAGTTCACGAAGGTCGACCTCGACTATCTGGTGCAGGCCAGCATCGACAATGCCGACAATGAAGACGATATCGGCGAGGAGGTGAGAATCTTCCAGAACGCGCTGGAGTTCTCGGAGACGAAAATACGTGACTGTATGGTGCCGCGTACTGAGATCGACGCCGTAGAAGATACGTCTACCATCGAACAGCTGATGCAGGTGTTCATCGAGAGCGGCCATAGTAAGATACTGGTCTATCATGAAGACATCGACCACGTGATCGGCTACGTCCATTCGTCCGACATGTTCCGCATCCATAACTACCAGCTGACGATTGTCGAGTCACAGCTCATCAGAGAGATATCGTTCGTGCCCGAGACCATGCAGGCCTCGAAGCTCATGCAGCAGCTCATGCAGCAGAAGCGCTCGCTGGCCGTGGTCATCGACGAGTTCGGCGGTACCAGCGGCCTGGTGTCGCTCGAGGACATCATGGAAGAGATCACGGGCGAGATAGAAGACGAACACGATAATACCAACCTCGTGGCCAAGCAGCTTGGCGAGCATGAGTATATCCTGTCGGCCCGTCTTGAGATCGAGAAGGTGAACGAGATGTTCGACCTCGACCTGCCCGAGAGCGACGAATATATGACCGTCAGCGGACTGATACTGCATGAATATCAGTCGTTCCCCAAGCTCAACGAAATCGTCAGGGTAGGGTGTTATGAATTTAAAATTGTAAAGAATACAGCCACTAAGATCGAATTGGTGCATTTAAACGTTGTCGGATAGCGAAAATAATTCATGGAAATTTTGGCTAATTCAAAGAAAAAGCTTAATTTTGCACCCGTTTTTATGAATAAACTTAAAATTAAAAAATAAAATGGCAGCATTAGGAAAAATCCGCAAAAGAGGGGTAGCCCTCGTTTGTATCATAGGCCTCGGCCTGTTCGCCTTCATTGCTGAAGAAGCTTTCCGTTCTTGCGAAGCAACCAAGAACCAGCAGCGTCAGCAGATTGGCGAAGTGTTAGGTAACAAAATCAATGTTCAGGAGTTCCAGGCTCTCGTCGACGAGTATCAGGACGTTCTGAAGATCACTCAGAACCGTGACAACTTCACGGAGGAAGAGCTCAACAGCATCAAGGATGAGGTATGGAGTTCTTACATCAACGAGCAGATCATCCAGAACGAGGCTGAGAAGCTCGGTCTGACCGTGACCGACCAGGAGCTTCAGAACATGCTCAAGGAGGGCACCAACCCCATGTTGTTGCAGACTCCCTTCGTGAACCAGCAGACAGGTCGCTTCGACGTGACCATGCTCACCAAGTTCCTCGACGACTACAAGAAGGCATCAACCAATCCTCAGGTAGCCGAGTCTTACCAGAGCATCTACAAGTACTGGCAGTTCATCGAGAAGCAGATCCGTCAGCAGACCCTGGCTCAGAAGTATCAGGCTCTGATGGCCAACTGTCTTATCTCTAACCCCATCTCAGCCAAGATGGCTTTCGAGGGTCAGAACCAGGAGAGCGACATTCAGCTGGCTTCTATTGCCTACAGCTCAATCAACGACAACGACGTGAAGATCGACGATAGCGACCTCAAGGCAAAGTACGACGAGAAGAAGGAGATGTTCAAGCAGGAGGTAGAGACCCGCGACATCAAGTACGTAGACTTCCAGGTAGTTGCTTCTGCAGCCGACCGCAAGGCTCTGGAGAAGACCATGAACGACGCCAGCAACAAGCTGCAGAGCGGTGCTACGCCTTCTGAGGTTGTTCGCAAGGCCCAGTCACAGTTCCCCTACACTGGTATCGCAGCTACCAAGCGCGCTTATCCCTCTGATATCGCCGCTAAGCTCGACTCTATGGCCGTAGGTCAGACCACAGCTCCCTTCGAGACCAAGTTCGACAACACCCTCAACGTAGTAAAGCTCATCTCTAAGACTCAGATGCCCGACTCAATCGAGTATCGTCAGATCCAGGTTGGCGGCGCTACCGTAGAGGCTGCTAAGAAGACCGCTGATAGCATCTACAACGCACTGAAGGCCGGTGCCGACTTCGAGGCTCTTGCCCAGAAGTACGGTCAGACCGCTCAGAAGCAGTGGCTCACCTCAGCTATGTATGAGAACTCTACCACCATGGACGAGGAGTCGAAGAACTACCTCAATGCCATCAACAGCCTCGGTGCCGGCGAGCTGAAGAACCTTGAGTTCGCTCAGGGCAACATCATCCTTCAGGTAACCGCTCGCAAGGCCATGGTCGACAAGTATGACGTAGCCGTTATCAAGCACACCATCGATTTCTCTAAGTCTACATATTCTGAGGCTTACAACAAGTTCAGCCAGTTCGTAAGCGAGAACAAGACCATCGAGGATATGGAGAAGAACGCCGCTAAGTTCGGTTTCACCGTTTCTCCCCGCAAGGACCTCTACAACTCAGAGCACAACGTGGCTGGCCTGCGCGCCACCCGCGAGACCATGAAGTGGATCTTCGCTGCCAAGGAGGGTGAGGTTAGTCCTCTCTACGAGTGCGGCAACAACGACCACCTGCTGGTAGTAGCCCTGACAAAGGTTAACCCCGTAGGCTACCGTTCACTCGACGGCGTGAAGGACATGCTGAAGAGCGAGGTTCTCCGCGACAAGAAGTTCGAGCAGATCAAGGCCAAGCTGGAAGGTGTGAAGGACATCGCCGCTGCTCAGGCCAAGGGTGCTAAGATCGACTCTGTCAACCAGATCACTTTCGGTGCTCCTGTATTCGTACAGTCTACAGGTGCCAGCGAGCCCGCTCTGGCAGGTGCTGTCTCAGCTGTTAAGGCTGGCGACTTCAGCAAGGCCGTTGTCAAGGGTAACGGTGGTGCATACCTGTTCAAGGTGCTGAAGAAGAGCAACCGTGAGGGTGTGAAGTTCGACGCTAAGCAGGTTGAAGCTCAGCTGCAGATGCAGGCTACTCAGGCTGCCCGCGTATTCATTCAGGAACTGTATCAGAAGGCAGGCGTGGTAGACAACCGCTATCTGTTCTTCTAATAATCAGAATAATCAAATAAAAAAGCCCCGCCGAATCGGTGGGGCTTTTTTTTGTTATCGGATGTACGTTGCTTCAAAGCCGTAACAGGTCACGCCTGGGGGCGCGTCGGTCACATCGCTGGTGATGTCGCCATAATTGAAACCGCCGAACGTTACCGTTTTCCCGTCGAACTTCTTCAGTTTATTACTGTTGTGGATTCCCCAGATATAGTAGCGTGCACTGTCAATCTCGATATAGTGGTCGCGGGCATCCTGAGCCGTCTGTACATAGGGAGACTGTGGTATGTAGTGCAGCGTACCAGTGAGACCTTCAACGTATGGTGTAACAGAATAGACGCAGGTCCAGTTTCTGACATTATAGAGTTCCCTTTCGGGTACCGTACTTCCGTCCTCATAATAGAATTCACAGTGCATGCATGAACTTAACATGTCAAAGATGTAATAGACGGTCTTGTCATGCAGAGTGCCCTTGTAGACCTTATCCCAATCGTTTACAGGGCGGACTTCCAGTTTCTTATTGATGTGTTCGATCAACCAGGCGGGCAACTGATTTGTAGGTACCAGGTTCACAGCCACGTCCTCGTCAATGCCGTAAGCGTGGATATAACCGTTCTCTGCATTAGACCACTCAGGGTCGTCGTCGCTTGAACAACCCACGAAGAGCGTCAAACCAACAATCATCGGAAGTGCCTGCCATAAGCGTCGGCACGTTTTCAGGATCATCATAATTTTTCTCATATTCTGTTAAGTTTTAGGGGTTTACTACTATCTTTATAACCTCTCAGCCCTGCTGAATACTGCATGCCCTGAGTATGAATTATGATTCTTTAACAGTTGAGATATTCACCAACTACATTCTCGATACACGGACAGGCCTTGTGCGGGTTCAGGTCGTGATGACCCACGATGAGCGCCCGGGGGTAGCGCCCGCGCAGGTCTTTAAGCAACCTGCGCAGCGCTACTTTCTGCTCCTCCGTGCGGGTGTCGGCGGGTTGACCTCGGGCGTCGAGCCCGCCCTCGTAGCACACGCCGATGGAGTGGCTGTTGTGGTTCTGGCAGTGGGCGCCCACCATGTATTCCGGACGACCGGTCTCAATCTGTCCGTTACGACGGACCACGTAGTGGTAGCCGATGCCGAGGTGGAAACCCCGCTGGCGGTGCCATGTGTCGATCTGAGCGGCCGAAGAAGTCTGGTCGGGTTTCACTGCCGAACAGTGAATCACAATCAGAGTGATGGTTCTCATCATTTGATGCACGACTGTGCAAAGAAGGTTGTTATCACCAGGGCAATCATCGATCCGATGAACTTCAGGATCTTCCCGATCTGCGTTTTCTTCAATTTAATCATAAAGCTGAAATTCTTAAATTAAACATTCTTCATTTTTCTTTTTTGCAGGGTAGGTCCCTTGAAACACTACTCTCCGGAAGAGGTGGCTGACTGCTGCTGGAGAATCCAGTCAGCCAGCGGCGTTACCTTCTTACCATACTTCTTGTTCTTCGGATTCGTCTCACTGGGTGTGAGGTCGATTTTCTCCTCCACGCCATAGGTCGCAAGGGCACACTTGCTCTTGAACACGCGTGACGTGATATTAGCCTCGCCAGTGCCCTCGGGGATAAATCGGATATGGACGCCCTTGATGTAAACCGAAGCGTTCCATTTGCCTGCCAACAGCTCCTCCCTGCTGATGCCGTTTTTTTCTGCCTCGATGGTAGGCATGAACGTGCCGAGCCCGTCAATCTTCACGGGGTTGCCCTGCGACAGGAGCTCGACGATGCATCCCGACATCTTCTTGAGCACGCCCTCGATCACGTCGGCACCGTAGATGCTGTTGTGCTCAGCCATGTGACGGGTCAGACCGTCGAGCGAGATGGTCTCCTTCTCCTGAGGTTTGGGATAGTACTTGCCGTAAGCGGCGTTCAGCGGGTTTTCGTTCTTTCTGAGGTTGATTCCGAACTGAGGATTCTTTACTGCCATGATTTTTGAATTTAGAATTAAAAAACTTAGAAACTTGAGTGCAGTGACTCAGAGATTGTCGTAATGAAACTATGGGATTGTCGTAATGAAACTACCACTTAGTCGTAATGAAACCCTCACTCAGTCGGCGCCTTACTGTCGGTCGGGGTGCGACTCTCTCCTTGTTTGCAACGGCAAAGTTACAACATTTCGGAGGGCGCTTCCGGCTTTAGGCCACGCAGGTCGAGATAAACCGCATAAGTCGAGATAAACCATGTTAATCGTCGATGTCGATGCAGTATTTCTCAGCGAGAAACATCACAACGTTTGGTGGCAGCACACGGGCATTTGCTTTCAGTCCCATGGCCTCCAACTGCTCTGCATGAGGCTTCAGCCACTCCCTCAGCGTGTCGACGCTCACGCCTGCCTTATAGGCCAGTTCACTTTTAGTCATTGCTTTCATAATCTGTTGTGTCATTTAGGTTTTTTGAAAAACTTTCCGCGCGTACGTACAGGAACTTTTCTGCTACTGACTGAGTTCACGTACGTACGCAGGAGAAAGTTTGGCTGTTTTTCAGAACGGCTCTGCAGAATCGGTATCCGTCTTTATCATGTGAGCCATCTGACGCCCCAGGGCGTTGATCTCCTCGGGCATGCGTCTGACGGCCAGATAGCCGTGCATGCCGTCGCACTCGACACTCTGGAATCCCAGTTCGAGAAAAGCCTGATCGAGCGCCTCGATGTGCAGCTTATGGGCGATGTTACCCGACATCTGCTGCAGGGCTGTGCCGGTGTCGATAAACTCACCGGTGTCGCCGCCACTTGGCAGACGATAGTAGCGATATACCAGCTGCTTCTCGATGTTGGCCACCTTGAAGCGGTTGTTACGCTTGTCGATGGCCACGGTGTCGTTGTCGGAGAACCAGTACTGGAATCTGTTGCGGTACAGATAGTAAGCCTGTGCATAGATGCCCTTGTAGTTGAAGGGCTGGCGTATAGGCGACTCGATGTGCTCGACCTTGAAGGCCAGCCAACGACGGGTGCCCGTAGGGTCGTTCAGGAACTTCTCGTTGTTGCCCGTGCCGCAGAACGATGCGATGTGCGGACGGTGCTCTACGTAACGGCCGTAGGCAGGGCGTGCGTCGATGTACGAGAGCGTGATGGCACGCTTCATCTCGTTCATCTCGCGCCTGCTCATGGTGTCGAGCTCCTCACAGCATATCAAGCCATATTGCGACATGGCGAGCAACGCATCCTTGTCGGTACGACCTATTCCCATCTGGGTGCTGAAGTAGCTGCGCAGTTCGGGAGGCAGCAGATGGTTCATCCAAGTGGTCTTGTAGATGCCCTGCTTACCGATAAACACCAGTATCATGTGGTTCACGACTTCGGGATTGAGCCACGACGCCACCATCGCGACGAGCCACTTACGGAAACACTCCACGAAGATGCGCCAGTCGTCGAAGTCGCCCTCAATGCTCACACCTGCAGCAGTGCTGAGGATATAGTCATCACCGTCGTACGACGGCAGACTGTCGAAATAAGCCTGGAACGGGTTGAAGTCTTTCACGAAGTCAGAGCCCACCAGATGGTCAATCACGTCGCGCTTCACATTCTTCACCTTGCTGATGTGCCGATAGAGGGTGTTGAGCGTTTTATCATCGAAGTTGAGCCACGCCCCGCTGCCTTCCACGGCCCCGTCCTCCAGCCAGCGGTATTCCCGCCGTCGTGTAATCAGGTTATGGCGCAGCTCTATATGCCGACTCAGCCATTCTTCAATCTCCTCAGAGCTCATATACATCTCCCTGTAGTTCTCCTTGCGTTCTCTCAGCCCCTCCCGGCTCTTGACCCGACTGGTCTGCCGCCTGCACCCTTCCTTGATCTCCCAAACCAGGAAAGGGTCGGCCATAGGGTTGTAATAGGCGTCACCGTCGCGGGCCAGGGGAATACACCTGCTGGCATCCTTGCCCTTCTTTACCGACTGTGCGCCCAACAGCTGCTCATAGTAATCGTTGCCGTAGAGAAAGGCCTTCCTGTAGAACTGACACTGGAGCCGGAGTTCGTAACCCTGATCGAGTTCGTAAGGGTAGAGGATAACGAGACTGTCGGCTACCGTGAACAGCATCAGAGTGTGCGGGTCGTCACGCGCCTCTTCACGGAGCTTCGCCATACTGTCGTGGTCTAGATGACTGAACACGGCTGCTGAGAGCTGTGATAAACACGTGAGGTCTTTCTGATGGATGCCACCTTCATACACGCCCTGTACCATCAGTACAGGCTGGTAGCCCGGCGGCCATTCACCGTTTTTAATGTTCTCGGCCACTTGCTGAATGGTCATCCGTTGCGGGCAAGTGTCCTTACTGTGACTTAGTAGTGATAATTGATGATTAAACATAGTTATTGATGGTAAATATTTTTACGTCTATTGAGTGCGCGCTTGATCGTGTCCTTCCTCGTTTTGATGTTTTCGTTAGAAGCCAGATTGGTGTTTTCTGCCAGATAAGCAATCAGTTCAGGCTGACTGACGGATAGATATCCCTTGGCGATGACCCAAACAAAATGTTGGTACACTTTCCATTTCATTCCGGGCTTAAATTTAAACTCTAATTTAACTAAATCTCTAGGATTTGTGGACTTCGTAGCCTCGCTAACCTGATCACAATCCCTCACGATTCTCATTGCTTCGTTCCTGAATTCCGGCACGAAGAGTTTTAAAAAGGTGTTGGCCTTTTTTCTGTTATTCTCCATTTTTTCTTGTTGTTTTTGTTGGCTTAGATTTGTGCCGAAAGTCTAGTCAACACGTCCCCTTGCCTATGTTGTTTTTGTTTACATTGTGCCTACAAAATTAGTAATAAAGAACTATATGAGCAAACATTCTTTGCTTTTTTTCCCTAAAACACGGTCCAAACCCAAAAATTCATGTCCCGCCTTTCCCTCCATCCCCCCAAAAAACACCAATTTTCCGCCCGATATCTGCCATTATCCGCCATACATAAGATAGCCGAAAAAGATGCTTTTCATTTTTCATCAAAAAAATTCTCTTTTATCATTTCTTTTTCGTATCTTTGCAATCAATATTAAAATCGTAAAAACAAAATTAATGATAAACATAAGAAAACTTGAAGCAGAGTTGTGGGAATCTGCTGATTTGCTGCGTCAGGGAAGTAAACTGACGAGCAACCAGTATTGTATGCCTGTGCTGGCTTTGCTCTTCCTGCGTTATGCCTATAGTAGATATAAGATGGTTGAAGCAGAGATTCTGCAGAGCCGCCCCATGCGTGGTGGGCGAGTGATGCCTGTAGAACCCAGCGACTTTGCAGCTAAGAGTGCCCTCTATCTCCCTAAGGAAGCCCAGTTCGACTATCTGGTGAATCTGCCGGATAATATCATCGCTGCTGGATTAAAGACGAAAGACGGTAACGATATCAACTCCTTAGGCGAGGCTGTGAACAATGCCATGCAACTGGTGGAAGACCAGAGCGAACAGCTCATAGGTATTCTGCCCAAGACCTACACCAACTTCTCAGATGAACTGTTGCGCGAGTTGCTGCGTATCTTCAACAATAAGACCATCGATGAAGTAGGGGGCGACGTGATAGGGCGTATCTACGAATACTTCCTCTCTAAGTTTGCCAAGGCAGTAGCCAGCGATGATGGCGTTTTCTTCACGCCTAAGTCACTGGTAAAAATGCTGGTAAATGTACTGGAGCCTAAGCAGGGCGTGATGCTTGATCCTGCCTGCGGTAGTGGCGGTATGTTTGTGCAGACGGGTGACTTCGTGAATGCTGCAGGCATGAATGCCAACACCAACATGACCTTCTTCGGACAGGAGAAGGTGGAGTATAATGCCCAACTCTGTCTGATGAATATGGCTGTGCATGGACTGAATGGAAAGATTGTTTCTGGCGATGAAGCCAACTCGTTCTATCATGATGCCCACAATCTGGTAGGCAAGTGCGACTATGTGATGGCCAATCCGCCTTTCAATGTGGATAAGGTAAAGGCTGAATCTGCCTCTGCTGCAGGTCGTCTGCCCTTTGGATTGCCTGGCGTGAATGCCAAGACGAAGGAGATTGGTAATGCCAACTATCTTTGGATCAGTTATTTTTATGCTTACCTGAATGAGCATGGACGAGCTGGATTTGTGATGGCCAGCTCTGCTACAGACAGTGCCAATAAAGATAAGGATATTCGCGAAAAGCTGGTTAATACAGGCGATGTAGATGTGATGGTAAGTGTAGGTAATAACTTCTTCTATACGCTGTCTCTGCCTTGTTCGTTGTGGTTCTTCGACCGCAATAAAAACGAAGCCATCCGTGATAAGGTGCTCTTCATCGATGCCCGTAACTATTATACTGTTGTCGACCGTACCCTGAATGAATGGACGGAGTGGCAGCTGCGCAACCTGCAAGCCATCGTACATCTGTATCGTGGGGAAAAAGAGAAGTATCAGCAACTGCTCGTAGAATATAATAATGCCGTTGATGAAGCTGTTGCTGCTTTAAGAGAACAAGGCCAACCTTTCAGCGATCTTATCGACAAAGATACCCAAGCCCATTTCTGGGGCATAATGGGCTGGATTAATGATGCAGGGCATGACTATGCAGAGCTGAAAAAGAGAGTAGAAGACCAAATAAGACAGACAAAAGCCTGTGTAAAATCTGCTGAAGAATTTATTGAAAAGCGCAAGGTGAAAGCCATGCGAAAGGCTGGTGATGGCTTCTGCGAATACCTTAATGAAATCCTTACTATCATTAATGAGCGCGAATGGCTTGTATCTAAGTTTGGTGAGGATGGTCAGTACCAGGATGTACTGGGCCTCTGCAAGATTGCCACCATTCAGGAGATAGCAGAAAAGAACTACTCGCTGACACCTGGTGCCTACGTAGGCGTCGCTGAGCAGGAAGATGATGGTGTCGATTTCCATGAGCGCATGAACGAAATTCATGCCGAGTTGGCAAAACTGAACAGCGAAGCCAATACTTTGATGGAAGAGATTCAAAAAGCTTGGGAGGAACTGAAATGAGCAAGATGTCTTTCCGCTTCTATAAGGACCATGAGGTTAGAGCCATTTGGGATGAAGAAAAGTCCCAGTGGTGGTTTTCTATCGTGGATATTGTTGCAGCCATTACCGAAAGCCCCAATCCGCGAAAATATTGGAGCGTGTTGAAAACCAGGCTGAAGAAAGCAGGAAACGAGTTGACTACACGCTGTAGTCAACTGAAAATGACTTCAGCCGATGGAAAACGCTACGCTACCGATTGCTTTGCACAAGAGGATATCATCAATCTGGTAAGGGTGATTCCAAGTCCCAAGACAGCCGATTTCCTCGATTGGTTCATTTATAGTGACAACACCATTGACGGACAAAGCAAGAAGAAAGCTTATACCCTCGTTGAGAGTGGCTTGTTAGAAACGCTGAAGCCTGGTACTGTCAAGGCTTTACAGCAGATTCATGCTTATCTCTTTGGTGGTCTTTACGACTTCGCAGGAAAGATACGCACGAAGACCATTTCAAAGGGTAATACGCTGTTTTGCCTGGCAGAATATCTGCACGATAATCTGAAGACTATCGAGCAGATGCCGGAGACGACATTCGATGAGATTGTCGACAAGTATGTGGAAATGAATGTGGCTCATCCTTTCATGGAAGGCAACGGACGTTCTACTCGTATCTGGCTTGACTTGATTTTCAAGAAGCGATTGAAGATGTGTGTGGATTGGAGTAAGATAGACAAGAAAGACTATCTGGACGCGATGATTGCGAGCCACATGGATAGTACCAGAATCCGCGAACTGCTAAGACAGGCAATGACAGACCGTATTGACGATCGCGAAATCTTCATGAAGGGTATTGACTATTCCTATTACTACGAACAATCTGATTTTGTGAGTGAGGAGCCAAACTCGTTTGAGCTTGACCGAACGAGAGGATTGTCGAATGAAATTCAACAGGAGGATGGCGCAGAAGTAATTGATGAAGGAAAGGAGGGCCAGGCATGAGTGAGTGGAAGAAAGTGAAGTTGGGAGAGATTCTCCAAGTGAAAAAGGGTGAATACATAACTAAGAAGGATGCAAAGGAAGGTATTTATCCTGTAATACTTGGTGGAAAAGAGCCCGCATATTATATTGACAGATATAATCACACAGGGAAAGCTATTGTTATTTCCAGAAGTGGCGCATCTGCTGGATATGTTTCATTTTGGAATGAACCGATCTTTGTTACGGATGGTTTTCTTATTGAGCCAAAGGATGATGTAAATTTTGAGTTCCTCTATTATATATTAAAAAGCAAGCAAAGGGAACTACATAATACCCAAAAGGGTGCTGCAATTCCACATGTTACACCAGCATTAATTGGATCCATAGACGGTCTATTACCTGATGTAATCACTCAGAAAGGCATTGTTTTAGTCCTCTCTCGTTACGACTCATTGATAGAGAACTATCAGAAGCAGATAAAGCTATTGGAGGAAGCAGCGCAGCGACTTTATAAAGAATGGTTCGTTGATCTCCACTTCCCTGGCCACGAAAACACAAAGATTGTCGACGGCGTTCCATATGGGTGGGAGAAGAAAAAGGTAGGTGACATTACTCCAATAAAAACAGGAAAGAAGGATGCTAACTACGGAACCTCTGATGGTGATTATCCTTTCTTTACATGTTCACAAGAACCAATTAAAGCACCGTCGTATTCTTTTGATGCGAATGCTGTTATTCTTGCAGGAAATGGAGATTTCAATGTTAAGTTGTATAGAGGTAAATTTGAGGCATACCAAAGAACGTATGTTCTTGAACCTTACGACTCTTCAATGCTCTATCTCTTATATTATTGTGTATATGTGAACATAAATAAACTTGCAACTGGTGCTAGTGGTTCTACCATCAAGTTCTTAACAAAAGGTATGATTGATTCTCTAGAGATGTTTGTCCCAATAGAAACAATTGTGGCACGTTTCAATCAGTATATAGAGTTCGTTCAAAGTGAGAAAGAAAGGATTCTGTCTCAAATCCACCTCCTGACAGAGGCCAGAGATCGCTTGCTACCTAAATTGATGAGTGGCGAGATATTAGTATAAAACAATTTAAACACTATAACTTATGGTAACAACTATTATTTCTATTATTTTGAGTGCTATAATTGCATTTTTCATTGCAAAATGGCAAATGAAAAAGAATAAGATAGTGCATTTCTCTATTAATTCTTATGACATTGGTAAAGGGTTAAGTAATGAATTCCCAGAATTCCAACTTCACTTTGGCGGTGAAGGTTTAGCAGATAATGTTATGGTTCTTAAAGGTGGGTTCATGAACACTGGAAGAAATGATATAAATGCACTAAAAGGAGATGCCGATATTAAAATAATTCTACCAGAGGAATGTAGGGTAAAAGCTGTAAAGGTATTTCCATCAACAGAAGGTTTAATAGTTACCGCAAATAAAGATAAGGAGAATATCATTAACTTCGGTATCAGTGAATTATTTAAAACCAATGAATATTTCAAATACACTGCAATAGTTGAAACATCTGGAAACATAGAATATTTGTATGATGAATTAGTTTTTCAACATAGAATATTAAATACAGAAAAAATACGTAATGCACACATCGGGCAACATATAAATAGATTCAGAAAATCAATATATAAATTGATTCTACCTACTTATCTAATAATGTGTTTGTTGTTTGTTCTTTTATCTATATATCAGAAAGTAAATTTCAAAATATATCAAGAATCGACTGGTAAAGAAGTAAAAATACATATAGATCCGCATTCTAATTTATATGTTGATGAAGGAATTTCTGTTCCATTTATTACTGATGAGATAATATCTCAAAAGGAACTCAATGAGGATTACAGAATCGTTCCTATAACAAAATTTAGATGGAATAATGTAGAGTTTGTTACGGCAATCATTATATTCCTAGTTTTAGTAGTATTTTTGTGTCTTCATTATTATCTGTTTGGTTCTGATTCCCATATTATAAATGTGATTTCAAAAAACGAGAAAGATAAAATTCAATAATAGCATTATATGGCAAAGGACTATAGCGAAGATCAACTGATACAAAAGAGTACAGCCGAGTTCATGGAAAAAGAACTGGGTTGGAAGAGCGTCTATGCTTTTGACCAAGAGACATTAGGCGCAAATGGTACGCTGGGGCGAAACGGCTACCATGAAGTGCTGTTGACACGTCATCTGGGGCAGGCCCTGAAGCGACTGAACCCCTGGCTGACGGAGAAACAGCTGCGGGAGTGCATGGAGCGTATGACGGAGCACATGAGCTCGCAGACGCTGATGCAGATTAACGAACAAAAGTATCAGCTGATTCGTGATGGTATCGCTGTAACTCGCACAAAGCCTAATGGCGAGACGGAAGAGGTGAAGGCAAAGGTCATAGACTTTGCTTCGCCAGATAAGAACGAGTTCCTTTGCGTCAGAGAGTTGCAGGTGCATGGTGCCTTGTATCGTCGCAGGGCAGACATCGTGGGCTACGTGAATGGCATCCCCTTGTTGTTTATGGAGCTGAAGAACCACGATGTGGAGGTGGTGGATGCTTTCAACAAGAACTATCGTGACTATCTGGATACCATCCCGCAATTGTTCTATCATAATGCCTTCATCATGTTCAGTAATGGACTGGAGGCAAGAGTGGGAACGATTGATTCGAAATGGGAGTTCTTCCATGAGTGGAAACGACTGACAGAGGGAGATGCCGGTAACATGAAACTGCAACTGCCGGTGATGTTGCAAGGTATCTGTAAGAAGGAGAACTTCCTGGACCTGCTGGAGAACTTTATCCTATATGACCATAGCGGAGGAAGGATAGCTAAGATTCTGGCTCGTAACCACCAGTATCTGGGTGTGAACCAGGCTGTGGAGATGTATCGCAACCGCCAGTACCTGAACGGTAAGTTGGGCGTGTTCTGGCACACGCAGGGCAGCGGTAAGAGTTATTCGATGCTGTTCCTGGCACAGAAGATTCGCCGTAAGTTTGAGGGCTCGCCCACGTTCCTGATTCTGACAGACCGCGACGAGCTGAACAAGCAGATCAGTGATACGTTTGAGAACTGTGGACTGCTGGGTAATGTAAAGGCCAAGGCGTTTATCGCCAGCAGTGGCGAGGACTTGAAAATGAAGCTGAAGGGGAATCCATCGTTTATTTTCTCGCTGATTCAGAAGTTCAATGATGCTAATGCAGACCCTATCTATCCTGACCACGACATTATCGTGATGAGTGACGAGGCCCACCGCACGCAGAACGGTATCTTTGCAGACAACCTGATGCACATGCTGCCAACGGCTCATCGTATCGGCTTCACTGGTACACCATTGCTATCGAATGATAATATCACGGCACGTACGTTTGGTGGATATGTGAGTATCTACGACTTCAAACGGGCTGTGGAGGATAAGGCTACAGTGCCCCTTTATTATGAGAATAGGGGAGAGAAGCTGCAGGACCTGAAGAATCCGGAAATCAACGACGAGATAGCGGCTGCTTTGGAAATGGCTGGCGATCTGGATGCCTCGCAGTTAGCCAAACTGGAACGTGAGTTTGCCAAGGAGGTTCATCTGCTGACAGCCAAGAAGCGTCTGCGCATAGTGGCTCAGGATTTCGTGCGTCATTACACCGACCTCTGGACTTCAGGAAAGGCGATGTTCGTCAGTTACAACAAGGTAACGTGCGTCCGGATGTATGATTATGTGCAAGAATACTGGCAGCAGGAGATTAAGCATTTGGAGCAGGCGATAGAGAAATGTGACTCACAACAGGAGGTGCAGGAGATGCAGCGCAAACTGGCGTGGATGAAGGAGACGGATATGGCTGTGGTGGTATCGCAGGAACAGAACGAGATACAGACTTTCCAGAAGTGGGGCTTGGATATCAAGACTCATCGCGAGAAGATGGAGAAGCGCGAGCTGGATAAGGAGTTTAAGGACAATAACTCGTCACTGCGTATCGTCTTCGTCTGTGCCATGTGGCTGACTGGTTTCGACGTGAAGACGCTCTCGTGTCTCTACATCGACAAACCCATGAAGGCGCATACGCTGATGCAGACCATTGCCCGTGCCAACAGAGTGGCGGAAGGCAAGACGAACGGACTGGTGATAGACTATATCGGTATCGTGAAAGCCTTACGACAGGCTTTAGCTGATTATACGGCTAATCCTGAAGGTCATGATGGCAATGATCCTACAGTGGATAAGAAAGAACTCATCAAGCATGTGCTGGAAATAATCGCTGCTGCTACAGATTTCTTAAAAGAACACGACTTTGAACTGAATAATCTGATTCGTGAAGAGAATTTTATGAAGTTGTTCTTGCTGAAGGAGGCTGCCAACGCCATGTGCGAAACAGCGGAGATACGTAAGACCTTCTGTACCTATGCTACCACGCTGCTGAAGCTCTGGAAGTATCTGGATCGTGAGGATATCACAGCAGAGATCAAACAACAGAAGGATGCCATCGAGGCCATTTATAAGGAACTTCAGAAGAAACGCCAGCATGCAGACATCACAGACCTGAGCGTTGCTATCAATAGTATTGTGAATGATCACTTGGAAATCGATTCGAGTAAGACTCATGATGATGGGCCAACTCGTTTCGATATCAGTGGTATTAACTTTGAACTGCTTAGGCGTGAGTTTGCCAAGAGTCGTGAGAAGAATCTGGTGTTGAAGGATATTCAGGAGTTGCTACAGGAGCGTATCGCCCAGATGTTGGCAAAGAATCCATCACGCATCAACTTCTACGAGAAATATCAGGAGATTATCCATGATTACAACAACGAGCAGAACAGGGCTACTATCGAGAAGACTTTCGATGATTTGATGAAGTTGTCGAACGAGCTGACAGAGGAAGAAAAACGTTATGTGAGCGAAGGATTTGAGAACGATGAGCAGCTCTCGATGTTTGATATCCTGATGAAGGATAATCTGAGCAAAGAAGACATTAAGAAGATCAAGAAAGTGGCGGTAGAACTGCTTGACAAGATCAAGCAGCAGTTGGCAGGTATGGATCATCCCTTCGACAAACCCAACACCAAGGCCACCATCATTGTTACCATTCGCGATGTGCTTTGGCAGGAACTCCCAGAGAGCTATAGCGAGGAAAGCATTCCCCAATATCGCGATGCTGTATATAATTACGTGAGCCAGCACTATAATGGCGTGGCATAAATGTAAAACTTCAGAAACCTAAACATTAAAAAAATATGAGAGCTAAGTTTACCGTTGTATTGTTGCTGTTTGTATGCCTGAGTGTTTTTGGGGCACAAACAACGCCTGTTACCGTTAGTCAACAAGAATCTGTTTCGCAGCTGCAAGCAGAAAACGAAGCGATGAAGAAGCAACTGGAGAATCTGGAGAAGGAGGTTGAACTGTATCGCGGGGATATTAAGGATGAAATCTCAAGAGTGAATACCAATATGACTCTTTGGTTTGCTGCTATAGCATTAGTGATGGCTATTCTTGGTGTCTGTGCTCCATATTTCATAAATAAAGATAATAGAGAACGCTTGGAAGAAAGGTTTTCCGAAATGAAGGAAGATTTAGGAAACCAAGTTCAAACTGCAGCAGATCAGGCAACGACAGCTACAAATCATGCAAGTAAAGCAAAAGAATCATTCGAAGAAATACAATCTCAGATAAAATCAGTTAAGGATCAATTAGCATCTGCATCAGAACAAGTTAAAGAATCTACCATACAAGCAATAAAAGCAGAAACAGCATCTGACTATATGCAGTCACAGATGAAAAACATTACTGAACAAGTATCTTCTGCGACAGTACAAGCTATGGTTGCTACAGAACAAACGAAACAGGCTAAACAGGCTGTTGAAGAGATAGAAAAATTAAAGAAGCAGGTATCAAAAATACAAGAAAAGATCAATCAAGATACAATTGCTGCTGAGAATGCAGCAAAAGAAGCCAAAGCAAGCCAATTGTTTGCTGAAGCTTTGAATGAAGAGAATTCACTTAAGGCGATAGATTTGTATTCAAAAGTTCTAGAAATTAATCCAAATTATGCTGATGCATATAACAATCGTGGAATATTGAGAAAGAACATGAAAGATCATGAAGATGCACTTCAGGACTACAATAAAGTAATAGAACTTGCTCCAAATGATAGCGATGCATATTATAATCGAGGAATATTAAGAGAAGAAATGAATGACCAAGCAGGTGCACTTCAGGATTATGATAAAGCAATAGAGCTTGATCCAAATTGTGGCGATGCATATTATAATCGAGGAATATTAAGAGAGGAAATGAATGACCAAGCAGATGCTCTTCAGGATTACAATAAAGCAATAGAGCTTGATCCAAATAATGTCGGTGCTTATAATAACCGAGGCAATTTAAGAATGGAAATGAATGACTATGAAGGTGCTCTTCAAGATTATAATAAAGCAATAGAACTTGCTCCGAATGATAGTGACTCTTATAACAATCGAGGCAATTTAAAAATGAAAATGAATGACTATGAAGGTGCTCTTCAAGATTATAATAAAGCAATAGAACTTGCTCCGAATGATAGTGACTCTTATAACAATCGAGGCATATTAAAAAAGGAGATGAATGACATAGAAGGCGCTCTTCTGGATTATAATAAAGCAATAGAACTTGATCCGAATAATGCTGACTCATATAACAATCGTGCAGATTTTTATTTGCAAATAAAAGACTTGGATAATGCATTAAAAGACGCTAACAAATCAATCGAATTAGGCGGTGAATACTTTTCTTATGTCACCTTAGGTGAAATCTTTATGGCAATGAATAATTATATAGATGCGATAAATGCTTTTACTCAGGCGATATCATATGATCCTAATAGTATAGAAACGTTGGAATATCGGGCTAAATGCTATCGGAAATTAGCAGAAGCAGAGCAAGACCCTGCAAAGAAAGCGGATTTGATTGCTAAGGCTGAAGCTGATGAGAAGATAGTTAAATCATTGAAGAAAAAGAAAAAATCCGGGAATGGAGAAAAATGATGAGGGGAATGGAAAATAAAGCAGATGACTACAGAACTGCACGATAAACTGCACGATAAAGTTCCTAATAAAGTTCCTAATAAAATTCCTAATAAACCATATAACCAGATGAGTAATTTATTGTATCTTTTACTTGCTATAGTCTTTGAGACGGGGGCTACTTCGCTTTTGAAGATGGCGGAGGGATTTACACGGCCATTGCCAACGGCTGCTTCTTTGGTGTGTTACCTTGTGTCGTTGTATTGTCTCAGCGTGTGCTTGAAAACGATTCCTATTGGGGTGGCATATGCCATTTGGTCGGCACTGGGGATTGTTCTTGTTACCTTGATCGGGGTCATCGCCTTCAAGCAAATGCCTGACTGGGGGGCAATCATCGGGCTGAGCTTGATTATCGCAGGTGTCGTGGTGCTGAACCTGTTCTCAAAGATGACTGTACATTAAAAATAGCAGCTCTAAAGGTGCTTTAGAGCTGCATAAAGTCTAGAGTCTAGAAATCGAGACGATAGAAGAAGTTGGGCAGGGAGATGCCGCTCTTGTCGTAGCGCAGCTGGCCGGTGTTGAGGTCGTAACGCTCGGCATAAGGCGTCTCGTTCTGCAGGATATTCAGTCCCTCGAAAGCAATGGTGTGACTCACCTTCTTGCCTGTTATCTTGTAGCTGACGGTGAGGTCGAGGATGTTGGTGGGGTCGAACTGAAGGGTCATGACCTCGTCATCCTTATAGATGGGCTCGTCGTCGAGGATGCCTGCTGCTACCCGGGCTTTCATGGCTGCTAAGTCGATAGGGGTGTGGCGCAGACCGCCCTGAAGGGTGTACTTCATACTGATGTTGAACACGTTCTGCTTGCGTTTACCCATCATCCACTCTTTACCGCACAGCAGCTTGATCATATAACCGCGATCGTAGAGCTGATTGCGCCACTTCTTGTCGAGACCACGATATTCTGACTTGAAGAGTGAGGCGTTGACCTGTCCGTAGAAACCGCGGGTCATGTATTGCTCGAGTGTGACGTCGGCGCCGTAATTGCGGGTGTTACCCTTGTTGACGAGTGGCTCGTCGATGAAGTTGAACAGGCGGTTGACGGTGCAAAAGGTGGAACCGTCGATGCCCACAGGGGTGTCGAAGCCATACTGATAGTAGGCGTTGAAGCGGAGATTGAGGTTGTCGGTGAACTTGTAGCTGTAGGTGGCCAGCACGTGATGGGCCTTTGAGAGACCAAGGTCTTTATTGACCAGACGGCCAGCGGCATCGCGTACGAAATAGGCATCGAGCTTCTCGATCATCGAATGCAGACCATAGCCGATGGAGAACGAGTTCTTGGCATCGGGCTCCCATCTCAGACTGACACGGGGCTCTACGCTGAAATCCTCGGACAGCAGGAAATAGGAGGCGGAAACACCGAGGTTGATGCTCAACCCCTCAGCAGGCTTCCACAGGTTGGACCAATAGAGACTGGCCAGACCGGTATCGCTCTTGGTGTCGTAGAGCGGCGTGGCGGGCACGGGTTCATAGACGTTCTCGGCCGTGCGATAGCTGAGGTTGAAGAAACGGTGTGAGTATTCGCCGCCTATTTGGGTGAGCCAGCGTGGCGTGACTTGTTTAGAAAACTCGGTGTTGAAGACTAAACGGTCTTCGTTCTGCTTGAGATAGTAGAAAGGATACTCCTTGCCATCGAAAGAGACTGGTTTGTTGTCGGCATCGAAAACAAGACCTACATAGTTCATATCGACCTTGTTATGCTGCATGTTATAGGCAGCGGTGGTGCGCCAGACCCATTTGTTGTCGAAATGGATCTTGTGGGTGGCTCCTGCCACGATATTATACAGATGACCTGTCTGGCGTGAAGCATCGTAGACGGTATGTGTGTCCTCGATGTTCATATCCGTATCGTCCGATTTGTCGAAGAAACCCAAGGAGAAGACCGAGAAGGTGCCTGCGTGCTTAGTGGGGAAGTTGAGTTTCAGCGAAAAATCGCTGAAGTCGTAGTCGGTGTCCACGATGTCGATAAGCCCCAACTTACTGGCCAGACTGGTGAAACCATAGCGGAAGTTGAAGATGTAGCTGGAGTTGCTTTTCTTGGACAGCGGACCTTCGGAGGTGATTTCTTCGGACACGGTACCTATCTGAATGAGATGCTCGTGTTTCGAACTGTTGCCGTTGCGCATCTTAACATCAAACACACCGCTGAGCGCATTGTTATAGTTGGCATTGAAGGTGGAAGTGAAGAAATCGGAATTGCCGATGACATTAGAGTTCAGTGCACTTACCATGCCGTAGCCTGCATCGTATAGGCCGGAAAAGTGGTTGGGCGTGAAGATCTCGATGCCCTCCAGACGGTACTGCATGAACTGGGGCGCGTTGCCATGGACGGAGATGCCGTTGCCATCGCCTTGGCCTGCCACACCAGCAAAGGCGGTCACCAGACGTGCGGGGTCATTATAGCCGCCTGCGTAACGGCTGGCCTCTTCCATAGACAGCATGACACCGCCAACGAGAGCCGTGGGGTTTACTGTGGCTGCCTTGTTGACACGGGGACGTACAATGACTTCGCCCAGCTCCTGGCTGTTCTCACGCAGGGCTATATCGATGACGACCTCCTTGGTTCCTGCCACGAGTACTTCTTTCATGATGCTGGGCTCGTAGCCAATATAGGTAGCCTCGACGGTATAACGACCTGAGGGACTGACATTACCAATGTGGTAGTTGCCGTCGATATCGGTGATGCCGGCTTTGTCGGTAAGTTCGGTAATCTTGACGGTAGCACCAATGAGGGGTTCGCCGCTGATAGCGTCGGTAACAGTGCCGCGCAGTGTCTGGGCATGGGAATAACTCACGCAAAACAGCAGGATAACTGCCTGCAGAACAAATAGGTTCTTTTTCATAATTGTTTTTAATTAAAAGTGTTAATAGATTGATGATGTCTTGATATCTTTTTATTGGGGATGGTATTCGAAGTGCTGGTAGTCTTTCTTCGTGCGCCAGGAACCACCCCAGCTGAAGCCGTGCTTGAGGAAGAGGCGGTAGCAGAGGTCGCCTTTCTCTATCTTGTAGCGATAGCTCTTGCTGCGGTCGGCATAGGGTTTGCCTGTGGCGGGTTCTACTATCTGACGGCCTCGTTTGTCGTAACGGATGTAGGGGTTGTAGAGGGGATTGATGTCGATAGCGAGACCACGTGCGTGGTAGGACAGCTTCTGAGTGCCCGAGACGGTGCGATAACAGAAACAGCTGGAGTTGTTGGCGCGCATCTGGCGCTCGTCGTCGGCATCGTAGTCGTCGGCCAGACGGATGCGCTGGATGGGGTAGTGGGCCTTGTAGAGCTCACGGAAGATGGACAGCAGCTTGGAGGCTATCAGACGGTTACAGATGAGTTCGCCCTGATGGGGCTGATTGTCGTAGTCCCAATGGAGCACCCGCAAGTAGCGCAGGTCGCTGCGCTGGATATAGGGATTGGCCACGTAGGTCTTTCCCTGCATCTTCTGCCATATGCTGTCGGGAATCGACTCTGCGGTGAAACCTTCCTGCGCATGGAGCGCCGGGAAAGGGATAAGGGTTAATAGATATAAAAGCAATAAACGGTACAACCTCATTTATTTTGCTACTTTTTTGTTTCCTTCGATATAGACACCATGACGAACCGGCTCCTGATCGAGACGGATGCCGTCGATGGTGTAGTATTGGGTGTTAATAGATTCATCTGTCCTCGTGGCACGTATGCTGGAAGAGAGACCCTTGAACTCTTTGACGGCTTTGTCGACCTGCTCGAGGAACTCACGGCTGGAGTGAAGACGGGCATAGACGACACTGCCTACAAGGCGACCTGCCTCGACGTCGGTCTGCCAGTGATAGCCTGTGATGACACGACCCTGACCGAACTGGTAGGCGCGCTTGAGAAGGGCATCCTGACTGGTGCGGGTGATCTCGGAGATGACCAGGGCCATGAGCCAACTTCCTGAGGCGTGACCTGATGGGTAAGAGCCTGTATCGTAAAGGCTGGCCTCATCGTCGGGATATGATGTGCCTTCGTTCAGCTGTACATAGGGACGTTTGCGCATGTAATAGGCCTTGGCTTCCTGAGTGGCTGCATTGCCAGAGGGGTGAACACGGTTGATGAGTTCGTAGATCTCGGGGGTCGTAGAGGCTGAGATGTTGACTCCCAGTATCTGGGAATAAATCTCACAGAAATGCTTGGCATCGTATTCTACATCATCGATGGCCGTCTGTCCCTGCTGATCGTTATAGCGTATGCTCTTACCGTCGTTATAGGCCATCATGTCGTAGGCAAAACGGATGCACTGCGAATCGGGTGGAACGGGGAGATAGGTGAGCGAACTGGGCAGGTCCTTGGTGTCGATATACGGACCATCGTCGGCACGGGTGGTGGCAGGGGTTCTGGTGCCTGTTATCTGTTCGTACTCTGACTTGGCGGCGGTAATCATCTTACTGAAGCCGTCGTGCGTATGCAGGCGCGACAGAACAGCACTGGCTATGAGACAGCCTGCATAGGTGTCGCTATCCCAGCTGTAGCCTGAGATGACGGCACTGGTGCCGAACTGAAGGCCACGGGCGAGCAACTGATCCTGGCGGTCGTTGCACACCTCGGTGAGAATGAGGGCGCAGAGCCATCCGGTAAGTGCCTGAGCCGAGGGATAGGAACTGACGGAGCTATACTGATTCTCACTGCCCGGGAGGAGCGAGGACTCGTTGAGACGTGTATACGGGCGACGACTGAAGAAGGCTGTCTGACCAGCCTGTGTGGCTAAGTCGCCATAGCGCATGCCGTACTCCAGAATGGAGTAGATCTGAGGGGTCTTGGAATAGGATAGCTCTATACCCAGCACTTTTGAGAACATGGTCAGATAGCTCGACAGGTCTAATGACATATCACTAATGGCCTGTTCGCCCCGACTGGTATTACGCACACTCTTGCCCCAGGTGTACTGCGCATAGTCGTTGACATACCACATGGACAGTTCGCTTGGCGGACCCGGCAGGAAATCGGGGGCATTGGGAACATCCTGTGCATGGAGGTT
Source organism: Prevotella sp. FD3004 (assembly GCF_000746155.1). Lineage (NCBI taxonomy): Bacteria > Pseudomonadati > Bacteroidota > Bacteroidia > Bacteroidales > Prevotellaceae > Prevotella > Prevotella sp. FD3004. The sequence continues at coordinate 219,640 of NZ_KN050819.1, forward strand.
CATGCACAGGACGGTTGAGATGATGAATATTAGTTCTTTCTTTTTCATTTCACTATTTTATGAGAAGGCTACCGTGAGACCGGCCATGACAATGCTCACCATAGACATGAGCTTGATCAGAATGTTGAGCGACGGACCTGAGGTATCCTTGAAGGGATCGCCAACGGTATCGCCAACGATACAGGCCTTATGGGCAAACGAGCCCTTACCACCGAATGCGCCTTCTTCTATATTCTTCTTGGCATTGTCCCAGGCGCCTCCGGCATTGGCCATGAAGACTGCCAGCGTGAAGCCACCAGCCAGACCACCGACAAGCAGTCCAAGAACACCGGCGACACCAAGGATGATTCCTACGATGATAGGAATGATGATGGCAAGAACCGAGGGGATGATCATCTCGTGCTGAGCGGCACGGGTAGAGATCTCAACACAACGGCCATAGTCGGGCGTACCTGTGCCTTCAAGGATGCCGGCAATCTCGCGGAACTGACGGCGTACCTCCTGTACCATCTTCTCGGCTGCACGACCAACTGCCTCCATGGTCATTCCGCAGAACAGGAAGGCGGCCATGGCACCGATGAAGGCTCCTACGATGACGCGCGGGTTCATGAGGTTGATCTGGAAATAGTTCATGAAGTCGGGGATGGTGGCATTCGAGGCGTTGATCACGTCGCCTGCCACGTTGGTGAGCGTCTGTCCGGCACGTGTCATGGCAATCTTGATTTCTTCAATATATGATGCTAACAGGGCCAGAGCGGTGAGGGCGGCAGAACCGATGGCAAAGCCCTTACCTGTGGCGGCTGTGGTGTTGCCCAGTGCATCGAGGGCATCGGTACGATGACGAACCTCTTCGCCCAGAGAGCACATCTCTGCATTACCTCCGGCATTGTCGGCGATAGGTCCGTATGCGTCGGTGGCGAGGGTGATACCCAGCGTAGACAGCATACCTACGGCGGCGATACCGATACCATAAAGACCATGTGAGAGCGACTCGGACGACATGGAGAGGTCGAAGCCATTAGCGCAGAGGTAGCTGAGCATGATGGCCACGCCGATGGTGATAACGGGGATGCAGGTAGATATCATACCTGTACCGATGCCCTTGATGATAACGGTAGCAGCACCAGTCTGTCCGGCCTCGGAAATCTTCTGTGTGGGCTTGTAGGAATGGGAGGTATAATACTCGGTGGCCTGACCGATGATGACACCGGCTGCCAGACCTGAGATGACGGAGAAGGAAAGGCCGAGCCAATTCTCGATACCCAGAAAGTAAAGGATAGCGAAGGTGGCAACGGCAATCAGGATGGCGCTGACATTGGTGCCGAGTGACAGAGAATGCAGCAGATCCTTCATGGTGGCGCCTTCCTTGGTGCGTACCAGGAAGATGCCTAAGAGCGAGAGAAATACACCCACAGAGGCGATGAGCATGGGGGCGATGACGGCCTTGAGCTGAATCTCGAGACCTGCCACACCAAAGGCGGCAGCTCCGAGGGCTGCGGTAGAGAGTACAGAACCGCAATATGACTCATACAGGTCGGCACCCATACCGGCCACGTCGCCTACGTTATCGCCTACGTTATCGGCAATAGTAGCGGGGTTACGGGGATCGTCTTCGGGAATATCGGCCTCAACCTTACCCACGATGTCGGCACCTACGTCGGCTGCCTTGGTATAGATACCGCCGCCTACACGGGCAAAGAGGGCCTGCGTAGAAGCACCCATACCAAAGGTAAGCATGGTGGTGGTGATGGTGATGAGGGCCATCTCGTCGCCTGAATAGAAATGATTGAGCACGAGGAACCAGATGGCAATGTCGAGCAAACCTAAACCTACTACAGTCAATCCCATGACGGCACCTGAACGGAAGGCTATCTTAAGACCAGCATTAAGGCTCTCACGGGCTGCGTTAGCCGTGCGGGCTGAAGCATAGGTGGCTGTCTTCATGCCGAAGAAACCTGCAAGACCAGAGAAGAAACCACCAGTGAGAAAGGCAAACGGAACCCAGGGGTTCTGGACGTTCAAACCATAGGCCATAAAAGCAAACAGCGCACAAAGCACTACGAACACAATGGTTACGACTTTGTACTGCTGCTTGAGATAGGCCATAGCACCTTTACGAACATAAAGCGCAATCTCTTTCATGCGGGGCGTTCCTTCGTCGGCCTTCATCATCCGCGAGAAGAAATACCATGCCATGCTCAATGCCACAACCGATGCGATAGGCACGAGCCAAAATACTGTAGGAATATTCATAGATAGGTTTTTAAATTATTGGTAATTATGGTTTGTTTCTGTTTATTCGTCTACAAAGTCAATCAGGCCACTTGCTTCTTCATCGGAATCCTCACTTCCCAGATCCATCATCGTTGAATAGTTGTCTTCGGTTATATCCTCGTCGTTGGGATCTTCTACTTCATCGTCGATATCGTCGTGTGAACTGTAGTTGTCTTCTACTACTACATCCTCATCGTCGTTCTCGAGGTCATCGTCTGAATTACCTCCAGACTTGGAGAACTGCATGCGGAGCTTCTCCTGTTCGGGCTTCAGCTTCGCAAAGATAGCTTCAACCCATCCGCCCTTAGGCACCTCAAGCACTTCGAAACCGTCTTCTACCTTCTTGTCGTACATGCCGCCCTTCTTGTGCAAACGGTCTTTGGGAAGGGTCGTGGTAGAGATGTCGAAACCACTGAGGATGATATCCTGAATAGACTGAGACAGGGAATCCCAGCCGCCTCCGAAATTGCGGTCGATCACTTCAAGCAACTTGGCTGCTGAGATGTGGCGGATATTCTCGTAGGTAAGATCGGTTACACGGACGATGGGGCGCTTCTTGACTGCCCAGTGAAATTTCAGGTTATCGTCGAACTTAATCGTTGTTACCTTATAACCACGATTCTCAAAACTCTTCTTCGCATTTGTGTCGTCTTCTTTCATATCTTCAATCAGGAAGGCACTCTTGAAGATGTCGAGATAGTGCTGGATGTTCTCCTTGACCTCGGCATCTTTGACAGCGGCTTCCCACATACGGAAGACATCATTCTCCTGGATGTCCCATACGCTGCTCTTGGTGATAGACTTGATTGATAAAGAGGGATTACTTTCGGGTTGTTGTTGTTTTGTTCTTGCCATATTTTCCTTAATTTTTCTGCAAATGTAACCACTTTATTTTTTATTCGCAAGTTTTTAGGCGATATTTTTTGTAATTTTCGCATTTTAGCGTAACTTTGCAGGCAAATATGGCACAACCATTAGCTGAAAGACTTCGTCCTCATACGCTTGATGACTATATCGGACAAGAACATCTGGTAGGTGAGGGAGCCGTCCTGCGAAAAATGATAGACGCAGGGCGTATTCCGTCTTTTATACTATGGGGACCGCCAGGAGTGGGAAAGACCACGTTGGCACAGATTATAGCCCACAAGCTGGAAACACCTTTCTATACGCTATCGGCAGTGACCAGTGGCGTGAAGGATGTGAGAGAGGTGATAGAGAAAGCCCAGAAGGGAAGATTCTTCAACGAGGCATCACCTATTTTATTTATCGACGAGATACACCGTTTCTCAAAGTCACAGCAGGACTCGCTTCTGGGGGCTGTAGAGAAAGGTATTGTGACGCTGATTGGTGCTACCACGGAGAATCCGTCGTTTGAGGTAATCCGACCATTGCTGTCGCGCTGTCAGCTGTATGTGCTGAAGTCGCTGGAGAAGGATGATCTGCTGAAACTACTTGACAGAGCCATTCATAAAGACAGTGTTCTGAAAGAGAAGAATATACAGCTGAAGGAGACGGGCGCTCTGCTGAGATATAGTGGAGGTGATGCTCGTAAGCTGTTGAACATCTTAGAATTAGTTGTAGAAGCTGAAGTGTCGGATGAAGTTCTGATAACCGATGAGATTGTAGTGAACCGACTGCAGCAGAACCCGTTGGCTTATGACAAGGAAGGTGAGATGCATTATGACATTATCTCGGCCTTTATCAAAAGTATTCGCGGATCGGATCCCGACGCAGCCTTGTACTGGCTGGCCAGAATGATTGAGGGTGGGGAAGACCCGCAGTTCATTGCACGCAGACTGGTGATCAGTGCGGCAGAGGACATAGGACTGGCAAATCCGAATGCGCTTTTACTGGCTAATGCGGCTTTTGATGCCGTTATGAAGATCGGTTGGCCGGAAGGAAGAATTCCGCTGGCAGAGGCAACGGTCTATCTGGCTACATCGCCTAAAAGCAACAGTGCCTATCTGGGGGTAGATGCAGCCCTGCAACTGGTAAGACAAACAGGCAATCAGCCTGTGCCGCTGCCCATACGCAATGCACCGACACAGCTGATGAAAGATCTGGGTTATCATGACGGTTATAAGTATCCGCACGACTATCCCGGACACTTCACACCTCAACAGTATATGCCTGACGCTTTGGTGAATGAGCGGATATGGCACGGACAGCACAACCCGACAGAAGAAAAGCTGTATCAGCGGATGGTGAACTACTGGGGAAAGAGATTCGAGGATTAGAATAATATTACAGATGGATCAGGAACTGATTATCAAAATCATAGAATTACTGGGAACCTTTGCCTTTGCAATTTCCGGTATCCGACATGCTGCTGCCAAGCAGTTTGACTGGTTTGGCGGTTATGTGTGCGGTGTGGCGGTGGCTATTGGCGGTGGTACAATACGTGACGTGATGCTGGGAACAACACCTTTCTGGATGACGACCCCGATCTATCTGATATGTACGGCCGTTGCACTGTTGACAGTGGCTTTCTTCGGTAAATGGATGGAGCCGCTGAAGAATGCATGGTTTGTTTTCGATACATTAGGACTGGCTCTGTTTACGATAGCGGGTATTCAGAAGAGCCTTGCCTTTGGACAGCCTTTCTGGGTGGCTATCATCATGGGATGTATAACAGGTTCGGCTGGTGGTGTGATTCGTGATGTGTTGCTGAACAACGAGCCCGTGATATTCCATAAGGAGATTTATGCAATGGCCTGCGTATTGGGCGGTCTGGTGTATTGGGGAATGGCTGCATTAGGACTATCGACGGAACTGAGTGCTATCAGCAGCTTTCTCGTAACCTGTATCATCAGATTCCTTGCCGTTCGCTACCATATATCACTCCCAGTTTTGAAAGAAACGAATAGTAAATTGTAATATAAGATATGCCTGAACAAGAAAAAAACAACCGACGAAGAGTTAGGAAACAGCAACCTGTGGATAATACCTACGGGCATTTACAGCCTCAGGCGTTAGAGGTGGAGAAAGCTGTTCTGGGTGCTCTGATGATTGACAAGGATGCGTATGCCATCGTCTGTGAGACCTTACGCCCTGAGAGCTTCTATGAGCCTCGTAACCAAATGGTATACGCAGCCATCCGAGACCTGAGCATGGCAGAAAAGCCCGTTGACGTGTTGACTGTAACGGAACAGCTGGCGAAATCGGGTACGCTCGAGGAGGTGGGTGGTCCTGGCTATGTAGCAGAGCTGAGCTCGCGTGTGGCATCTTCGGCTAACATAGAATATCATGCTAACATCATTGCGCAGAAGTCGCTGGCGCGTCAGTTGATCTCGTTTACGAGCGGCATTCAGACTAAGGCGTTTGACGAGACAATTGATGTAGAGGACCTGATGCAGGAAGCCGAAGGTGAGCTGTTTGAGTTGTCGCAGCACAACATGAAAAAAGACTATACGGCTATCGACCCTGTGATTGACCTTGCCATTAAGGGCATACAGCAAGCTGCAAAGAATACAAACGGTTTGACGGGTGTATCGACGGGATATACGAAACTCGACGACATTACCAGTGGCTGGCAGCCTTCCGACCTGGTGATCATTGCAGGACGACCTGCCATGGGTAAGACGTCGTTCGCACTGTCGATGGCAAAGAATATTTCAGCAGACCTCAGAATACCGATGGCTTTCTTCTCGCTTGAAATGTCGAACGTGCAATTGGTGAACCGTCTGATATCTAATGCCTGTGAGATTCAAGGTTCGAAGATTCTGAACGGTCAGTTGCAACGTGATGAATGGGAGCGACTGGACAGACGAATCAATAACCTGCTGGGAGCACCGCTGTATGTTGATGACACACCAGGCTTGTCTGTGTTTGAACTTCGTACAAAGGCACGCCGACTGGTACGTGAGCATGGCGTTAAACTGATAATGATTGACTATCTGCAGCTGATGAATGCCAACGGTATGCGTTTCTCGTCACGACAGGAAGAGGTGTCGACCATCTCTCGTTCGTTGAAAGGACTGGCAAAGGAACTTGATATACCTATTCTGGCACTGAGTCAGTTGAACCGTGGTGTTGAGAGTCGTGAAGGACTGGAGGGTAAGCGTCCGCAGTTGTCTGACTTGCGTGAGTCGGGAGCCATCGAGCAGGATGCCGATATGGTGTTGTTCGTGCATCGTCCGGAATATTATCATATCTATCAGGATGACAACGGACGTGACTTGCATGGCATGGCGCAGATTATCATTGCTAAGCACCGTAAGGGTGCGACAGGTGATGTGCTGTTGACATTCCGTGGTGAGTTCACACGTTTTGAGAATCCTGATGACAGAGGCAGTTTGAGTAGTGGTGGATCTTCGTCAGGAGGTGAGATTCTCGGCTCTAAAATCAACGGTTCGGGCAGTGCCGGAGATATCAGCCCGTTTGGCGATGCACCGCTGCCACCTCCACCAGCAGACGGTCCGTTACCATTCTAAAAATAATAAATCCCCGCTGTTCTGGCGGGGATTTTTATTTCTATTGATATTTCTGTATTAGAGTGTCGGCCTGAAGATTTCCCATGTCTTTGGCTTTCTGCAGGTTGGCTATGCCATCCTTCTTATTTCCTTTCAGACACTGTGCCAGACCAAGGAACATATAGGCGTCGCTATCATTAGAATCGATACCTATCATCTCATTAGCTGTATCTATTGCGTCGTCGAGAAGACCGACACGTACCTGTAACGATGCTTTCTCGGCATAATAGAATGTCTCCTGTGGAGCCATCTGGATGGCACGGTTGATGTCGTTCAATGCCTGCTGATAGAGTCGGCCTTCGATTTCTACCTGATGACGCAGATAGTAGAAGTTATCATTGATTTCGGCTTGCATCAGTGCTTCGTAATCATTGAGATCATTCACGGCATCACGAGACTTTCCTGCTGCTCTACGAGCTTCAGCACGTGCCAGCAGATAAGGAGCCGCGTCTTTCAGATAGGGCTTGGAGAATGTGTTCATGGTTGAATCCAACAGGGCAAGCATAGCGGTGGTATCCTTCAGCATTTCCTTGCATTTAGCAGCTGCATAGAACACCTCGGCGGTTTTCTGTCCGTTTTGTGCCAGTTCGTCGTAGATGGTATAGGCAGGATCAAATTTCTGCTGAGCATACAGGATGTTGGCTTCCAGCTGACGATATGAGGGCTGGGGGTTGAGGGCATTGGCAGACTGGATTTCCGTCAAGGCCTTGTCAAGACTCCAATTGGCATAGGGCTGAGCACTCTGGAATATCTCCTTGTTATATATCATACGGGCGTAGGCGTAATGTGCTTCGTCCTTCTTCTCTGCCAGTTTCAGAGCAGTCTCCATATCTTTCTCTGCATCGGCAAAGTTTCCGTCAACCACAGCCATCTGGGCACGCTGCATAAAGCCATCGGGAGCCTTAGGGAACTTCTGAATGAAATCGTTAACCAGTGTGACATATTCGGCAGAATCCATCTGACTCGCTGAAAGGAAAAGGGCTAACACGGCATCCTTCAGACTGCCAGGCAACTCTTTCTTGATTTTCGTAAGCTTCAATGTTGCCTCATTCATACCGAAAGCGGAGATCTTCAATGAATCAACAAAGCGGGCACTGATGGCATAGTTCAATGTGTCCTTGTCGTTTGCCGGTTGCTGCATCATTCCGATCACCTCGCCCGACTCATTAATTAACGGACAGCTAATGGTATTGTGGGGCATACTCAAAGCAACGGTATAATAGGCATAGTCCTCTTGGAACGTCTCTGCTTTACGAATGGCTCCACTTGATATGTTCTTTGTCTCACGATAGGGCAACAGCCACGCCAGACTACCTACCGGGGCCACTGACGAGCTGACAATAAGTGGCTGTGTCTTCCCGTCGACGCGAAACTTGACGACGTCATACATGTCATTGGCTCCAAGAATGCTGACGACATTCATTTCTTTGCCCTGCGAATCGATGATGACAGCACGCAAAGCTCCCTTAAATGGTGTATAGTTGCTGACAGCTTCACCATCAGAACCTACGAAATAGCCATTGCTGCTGGCTATCAACGATCCGTCGGCTGAGAAGGTTTTCAGTGTGAAGACGGACTTAGTGGCCTTCTTAACCCAACTTGGCTGGGCAAAGGCGCTGCCTGCCATCATGAGCAGACAGAATATCATAATCATTTTCTTCATAATCTTAATAATTGTTTGGCATTTTGGATAGCAGCATCGCTCACTTCGCTTCCACTGAGCATCTGCGCTATTTCCTTTATTCGTTCATCAGTAGTCAGAAGCCTCATGCTACTCTTTGTACCAGAGGCGGTCTCTTCTTTCTCCACTTTATAATGGGAAGTGCCAAGTGCGGCAATCTGAGGCAGATGAGTAATGCTGATAACCTGACGCTCATGTTGCCCCATCTCCTGCATAATCTGAGCCATCTGCTCTGCAATCTTACCACTGACACCTGTATCGATTTCGTCGAAGATGATGGTAGGCAACTTGACTGCACCACTGATCATAGCCTTCAGGGATAGCATCACACGAGCAATCTCACCACCAGAAGCAACCTGTGAGACTGGCTGGAGTGGGGTGGAGGTATTGGCACTGAACAGGAAAGCAACCTTATCCTGTCCGCTATGACCTAACTCTGTTTCTACAATCTCTGTACTGAATCTGACATTAGGCATTCCTAATGGAACGAGCTTTGCCTGCATCTCTTTCTCTATCTGTTTAGATGCCTTGACTCGCAGTTTCGTGAGGATGTCGGCTTCCTGTCTGGCTTGTCTCTCCAGTTTCTCCATTCGCAACTCCAAGTCAGCCAAGGCTTCGTCGCTATTCTCGATATTACTGAGCTGACGCTTGAGTTCGTCGCGCTTCTCAATTAGTTCATCAACAGTCTCAACATGATATTTCTTCTCAAGATCATATAAGCGATCAAGACGGTTATTGATAATATCCAGTTCAGACGGATCGAAATCGATGTTCTCTAACTGGGTGTTAATGTCTTGCGCAAGGTCTTTCAACTCAATATAGCTTTCCTCGATACGCTGTACATACTCACTGACATCGGGGAAAACATGCTCAACAGCCTTGAGTGATGACAAAGAATTGCGTAGCGACACCACAACACCATTATCTTCTGCTGACAAGGCATTGTCGGCCGTATACAGAGCGCTCTTGATGTCCTCCGAGTGTTCCATCGTCTCACTCTTCTGCTCAAGTTCTTCTTGCTCTCCAGACTGCAGGTTGGCTTCTGAGAGTTCATTGCATTGGAACTGCAGGAAATCCAGATTCTGGCGATTACGCTCGATATCCGCCTTCATCATGTCGAGTTCATGCTTGACAGTCTGGTAAGCCTGATAGGTCTGCTGATACTTTGCCAGTTCCTTTGCATCATTGGCTATCACATCGACAACACTCAGCTGGAAGTCCTGCTTATTGAGCAGGAGATTCTGATGTTGTGAATGCACGTCGACCAATCGTTCTCCAAGCTCTTTAAGCATTGAAAGCTGAACAGGCGTGTCGTTGATAAAAGCACGGCTTTTGCCTGAGGCAGTCAGCTCACGACGGATAATGGTTTCTTCAGGATCGTATTCTATGTCGTTCTCGCTGAAGAAGTCTTCCATATCATATCGTGAGAGATTGAAGAGGGCTTCTATCACGCATTTCTCGCATCCTTGTTTGATGGACTTCGAGTCTGCCCGCTGGCCAAGGAGAAGACCGATGGCACCAAGAATGATGCTTTTACCGGCTCCCGTCTCACCAGTAATCACTGAGAAGCCTTGAAACAGGTCGATGTCGAGTTCATCGATCAGCGTAAAGTTCTTAATATATAAATGTTTAAGCATATCAGTTCTTTATTTGGTCCCAACTGTTGCTTTGCGAGGCATTGATACTCATGAGCAGTTCGTAAATCCGCTCTTTCTCTTTTTGCGTACCTTTGCCTTTGTAGATACTCACCAGCTCATCCTTCTTGTAGTCGGTCCAGATCTGCGGAAGCAGACTGAGCGGTTTGTCACTATGAGCTTTCTGAAGATGTGTTTCTAAAGCCGTAGTTATCTCTATTCGTCCACGTTCAGGATTGTTGGCCATCTCGTCAAGTCCCTTGCGATAATAATCATATTGCAACTGACGGAAAGGTGTTAATGCCTCGTCGAGATAATCATTGATGATGGCAAAACGGTTACGGCTGTCTTCAAAGGATTTCCAGCCAGGGAAACCCAGATTCTGAGCGTTATTGACAAGATACATACAACGCTGCAGAATATCGCTACCTCCCATTGGACTGAAACTGTCAAGGTCGAGACCTATCATCAGATAGGCATAATAGGCGAGTAGGGCAGTGAGTTGATTGTCTATATTCTCATCCGAGAAATTCAACTGATCGAACTGCTGGAATTCGAAATTAAAACTGCCGTCTCTATTATTATATAAGGTAGAGGTGTAGGCTGAATTGAACACTGGGCGATTGGCTTGGATAAGCGCTGTACATTCAAAGCGGTTTTCTTCTCTGACGTATTTGGTAACAGTCAGATTCAGGCTACATTGAATACGCTCGTTTTTCTGAAACTGAAGTTCTGTCCACTGGCGTTCATTCATGAACTGCTCTATTGTCTGCTGAAGATTCTCGAACACGCTCACATCCGTACCTTGTATCTGACTATGGTTCACATTAACCTTAACTTGCAGCTCCTGGGCTTTTAAACCAGAAACTGCAAGCATAAACAAAATTAATATGTTAGTCCTCAATACTCTCATTAGCCTCTCTGAGCCTCGCGCAGACGAATTCTCGTCAGTACTTGTTTCGTGTTGTACGTGAAGTCACCAGCCAAGATCCAACTATAGTAACCTGGATCAATGTGCAGAACATCTGCTACAGGCAATCCTCTGTGCTTACCAAAGTTGAAGACCTCTGTCATCTGAGGTTTCCCATCCTTGTCGAGTACAGGCTTCCCGGAACGGTCTTTTACCTCGCCCCATACAATACGGCCAGCAAAGTCCACATTATTGTTCATCTTAGAGAACTCTGCCAACTGGTCCATATTGTTTTCCAACACTTTCTCGGGATCCTCATTGGCGCCTGGAGCATATTTATCCAGTTCTCCCATCAGCACCCTATAGGTTGCTTCTGTATCCTGATCGGCCCGGTGAGCTTCGAAGTCGTCTTCCATCTTACGGCCACAATAGAATTTGTAGGCTGCTGCCAGATTGCGACGTTCCATTCTGTGGAAGATTGTCTGGGCATCTATCAGACGGCATTTCGAGAAGTCGAAGTCAATACCAGCTCTTAGGAATTCCTCTGCCAGCAGAGGTATATCGAAATGGTTAGAGTTGAAACCTGCAAAGTCGCATCCCGTAAACTTCTGTGCCAGTTGCTGACCAAGTTGCTTAAAGGTGGGCTTGTCCTTCACATCCTCATTCGAGATGCCTGTCAGGGCTACCACATCCTCTGGAATCGGCTTTTCCGGATTCACCAGCTCATTGCCTCGTTCCTCAACGCCATTAGGATTGACTTTTATATATGAAATCTGTATGATACGATCCTTAACCAAGTCAAGACCTGTTGTCTCCAGGTCGAAGATGACAAGGGGTTTGGTAAGATTCAGCTTCATCTATATCAGTCTTTAATCGTTGATCAGCATTGGCATCATCAGCATCAGCACATCCTGATTCTCCGGCTGCTCTGAAGGAATTACAAGACCGGCACGGCTTGGGTCAGCGAGCTGAATGATGACCTCTGCGCAATCGAAGTTGTTGAGCACCTCGATAAATGATGCGCCCTTGAATCCGATAGACATCGGCTGACCGTTATACTCACAGGTCATACGTTCTGTAGCCGTCTTTGAGAAATCGTAATCCTCTGCATCAAGCTGGAGCGTGGTTCCTTCAACGTGGAAACGAATCAGGTTGCTTGAATCGTTAGCGAAAGGCTGTACACGGCGAAGTGCAGCCAGGAGTGACAGACGATCTACACGCAACTCATTCGGATTAGCCTGTGGAATGACGCTGTTATAGTTGGGATAACGGCCTTCGATCAGACGGCACTGAATGATTCCGTCGCCATAGCTGATCTCTGCATTGCGCTCATCGAAACGGATAACTACGTCACCACCGTCTTTTCCAAGCAGATTCTTCAGCAGTCCAGCGGGCTTCTTCGGCAGGATGAATGCAGCAGGCTGCTCACCTTTAATCGTGAAGATCTTATTGCGAACCAGCTTATGGCCATCACTTGCAACAACAGCCAGACAATCGGTGGTGAGATCGAAATAGATACCGTTCATTACAGGACGCAGCTCATCCTGAGCCGTAGCAAAGATTGAACGATTGATATTCTCTGCCAGAATAGCGTTCGGAATGGTTATCGTATTAGCGTAGTCGCTGATAGGCTGGGGCATGGGGAACTCGTCAGCATTCTCGATGGGGAGAGAGAACATACCATTCTGATAGGATATCTTTACGGTGTTCTGCTCCTGATTCACGTCGAACGTGATGGGCTGCTCAGAGAAACCCTTTACTGCTTCAAGTAAATCGTGATTACCAATGGCGAAACGTCCGTTGCTGTCGCTTTCTGTCAATGGCATCTGTGTCTTCATCAGGTTTTCACTGTCTGATGCAGTCAGATACAGTACGTTGTCGTTGATTTCAAACACGAAGTCACCCAGAATAGGCAGGGCGTTCTTACTGTTAATCACTTTTGAGAGGGCAGCGAGCTTAGTGCTCAGCGCTGTACTTGATAATGTAAATCGCATAGTTTTATAGTTATTTTGTTCTTAAATACATATTATATAATTGAGCACAAAATTACAAAAAAACGTTGTATTGAACAAAATTTTCGGCAGAAAATTGCGCTATTCAAACTATTTTTAGTAATTTCGCCACTTGAAAACGAGAAATTCAACAAATAAAAACAAATTAAGTCATGGAATTAACAGGTAAAATCATTGCTGTTATGGCAGCACAAAGTGGAGTTTCTGCACGTACGGGAAACAGCTGGATGTCTCAGGATTATGTGATTGAGGTTCCTGGTCAGTATCCCCGCAAGTGTCTTTTCCGCATCTTTGGCGAGGATAGAATCAAACAGTTCAATATTCAGCAGGGCGAGGATCTCACAGTTCAGTTTGATATTGATGCCCACGAGTTTAATGGTCGTTGGTTTAACGATATTCGTGCTTATAATGTTATTCGTGGTCAGCAGCCCGTAGCTACACCAATGAGTGGTGCAGCAGCACCATTTCCTCCAGCAGGCGGCGCTAATGCAGCTTTTCCTCCTGCACAGGAGCCTGTAGCAGAAGGTTCTGCTGACGATCTGCCATTCTAAGCATAAGATGATCATTATAGAAGTTTGCCCTCTGGATCAAGAAATCCGGGGGGCAATATTATTTTATAGGAGAGAACTCTTATTTATGTTATTTATCATAATACTGATTCTAGTATAAAGTAGTAAAATATAGGATAATGCCGTATAAACCCTGACTTTGCCCGGAGTAAAGCCTGGGTTTCATTACGACAAACCTATAGTTGTATTACGACTAACTGCTAGTTTCATTACGAGAAACTTCATCTGATATCGCGATCGTCTAAAACCTGGAATTTCTGACGTTGATGGTTTAGTGCTTCTAGATTTAGCGAAAAAGAAACCGAGGTTTGCTTGTCTGCCTGACAAGATGCGAGCGTTTTGCCTATAGGACTGATAATAGCACTCATACCTTTATAATGACAATATTTATCATCGCCAACACGATTACATCCAATCAGATAAGCCTGATTCTCAATAGCCCTGGCTCTGGTTAGAATCTGCCATGCATTTTGGCGACTTTCCGGCCAATTAGCCGCACAGATAATGGCATCATACTGAAGTGCGTCAGCATAACGGCTCCATACGGGAAAACGCAGATCATAACAAGTCAGCAACAAGATGCGGAAACCGTTATACTCTACTATTGTATGATTATTTCCTGATTCGTAGTAACGGTCTTCATGTCCGTATCTGAACAAATGGTGTTTATCATAATATGATTCGATACCATTTCTCCCGTCTATAAAATAATGACGATTAAGATACTTGTGATCCTCAGTTATAATGGCAAGCGTACCAGATATTGCACATTGACGTTCTTTAGCTGTATCGCGCATCCATTTAAGGGCAACATTTGTAGCCTCCGACTCAGCAAGTCCTTGAGGTTCTGTGGCAAAGCCCGTGCTCCACATTTCTGGCAACACATACAGATCACTATCAGGCTCCTGAGCCATCAGACTCTCTGCTCTGGAGATATTCTCAAGGGGACTTCCCCACTCTATGTCTAACTGTAGAATTGTAACCTTCATCTGATATAAAAATCTCTTGTAAGTTCTTGATACCAATCGCTCCTGACGTTGGGCAAAATCTCTATAATTCCTTCGTTCTTAACTAATTCATTTACAGAATGCTTACTGAATTCCATCAAGCATCGCTTAGGCGCTTTCCTGGGTGTCGTTTTTATCATGCAAATACGACTTGGGAAGAACCCCGCCAAATGGGCTTCTGCCTCCAATTGGGCACAACAGTCTACAGGAATCACAACAGAGAAAATGCCATGAGGCGCAAGCAGTCCGAAAGCCGTATGCATCAGCTGACGATAAGTGAGCGTCGAATTATGGCGTGCCATTGTTCGCTGATTGTCTGGACAAGTAAGCGAATCGACGAAATAAGGCGGGTTTGAGACAATCGCATCAAAGAGAGAACCCTCTGACGAAAGAAAATCACGAGCATCAGCCATGATCACTTTGACGTGCTGAGAAAAAGGCGATGCCAGCACATTCTCCTGAGCCTGAGACACAGCTTCTGCATCGATGTCGATCGCTGTGATTTGTGCTTTTGGAAAACGTTGGGCCATCATCAGGGCTATCAGTCCTGTGCCCGTTCCGATATCCAGAATCAAGGGATTGTCCAAAGGAGTGCCGTCGGATGATTCTGAAGGAACCTGAGCCCAAGCCCCAAGCAGCGTTCCATCAGTGCCTACTTTCATCGCTGTACGCTCCTGATGTATAGTAAATTGTTTAAATTCAAAGTAACTATTTGACATTTCGGCTGCAAAGATAGCAATAATTGTTAATTATTGACTGTATCGTGCCTGTTTCTTAATTATTATTAGTAACTTTGCAGCCAATTTTTAAGTATAGTTTGAATTTTATAGTGTATTAGTTATAATATGAGTAGTCAAAACAAGAATGCAGCCTTTCAGATGATAGCTGATATCGACGGTGATTTCAGTGCGTTGTTAGGCAATCAGACCCCAGAGAATGCACCAATACTGCCTGTGCGCAACCTCGTGCTCTTCCCTGGTGTTGTAACCCCTATTCTCATTGGCCGTGAATCAAGTAAGGCCCTTGTTAAGAAAGCAGAGAAGAAAGGGACGGTCATCTGCGTTATTCCCCAGCGTGACCCCGATGTAGAAGTTCCCATGAAGGACGATCTTTATGAATATGGCGTGTATGCTAAAGTCATGAAGCTGCTGACGCTTCCGAATGGAAATATTACCACGATTGTCCAAGGTCTTGGCCGTGCCCGCTTGTGCGATATCATCAGCACCCAGCCTTATCTCGAAGGTGTGGTAGAGCCTGTAGAAGAGATTGAACCCGAGAAACGTGACCGTGAGTTCAAGACGGCCATGGATGACCTGCGTGACCTGGTAGACCAGTTTATCAATATCAGCGAGGATATTCCTGACGAGGCAACGTTCGCCATCAAGAATATCTCGAACGATATCATGGCACTTAACTTCGTATGCTCAAACATGCCTTTCTCGCTGAAAGAGAAGATGTTGCTTCTGACAACCGACACTGTCAAAGAGCGATTGTTTGGCGTGATGAAGATTCTGAATCGCGAGATTAACCTGCAGAATCTGAAAGCCGACATCCGCAATAAGACGCGTGAGGATATCGACGAGCAGCAGCGTAACTACTTCCTGCAGCAGCAGATTAAGAACATGCAGGCAGAGATGGGCAATGGCGAGACGATGGAGAAACAGGAACTTCTCCGAAAAGCCGAGACAAAGAAATGGCCTTACGAGATTGATAAGATTTTCCGTAAAGAAGCTGATAAACTGGACAACCTGAATCCACAGAGTCCGGAATACAATGTACAGCTTACCTATCTTCAGACACTGGTTGCTCTTCCTTGGAATGAATATACAACAGACGATCTCGACCTGAAGCGTGCACAGAAGATTCTCGACCACGACCACTATGGCATGGAGAAAGTCAAGGAGCGTATACTCGAGCACATGGCTGTGTTAGCTCTGCGTGGCGACCAGAAGAGTCCTATCATTTGTCTCTATGGCCCTCCAGGAGTTGGTAAGACCTCTCTGGGCAAGTCTATTGCGGCAGCCATGAAGCGCAAGTACGTTCGTATGTCGTTAGGCGGTCTGCACGACGAGGCAGAGATCCGTGGTCACCGTCGTACGTATATAGGCGCTATGCCGGGTCGTATTATCAAGTCTATCCAAAAGGCTGGTTCGTCTAATCCTGTGTTTATCCTTGACGAAATCGACAAGGTGACACAGATGACTCATAATGGCGATCCCGCATCTGCTCTGCTTGAGGTGCTTGACCCTGAGCAGAATAATGCCTTCCATGATAACTATCTCGATGTGGATTTCGACCTCTCACAGGTATTGTTCATCGCTACGGCTAACAACCTGAGTACCATTCCACGTCCCCTACTCGACCGTATGGAGATTATCGAGGTAAGTGGTTATATCACAGAAGAAAAGATTGAGATTGCGAAGCGTCACCTGATACCTCGTGAGCTTGAGAATACCGGTCTGAACGTCAAGGAGCTGAAACCGACATTCAACAAGGCTGCCATCGAGATGATTATTGAACGTTACACCCGTGAGAGCGGTGTACGTCAGTTGGAGAAACAGGTGAACAAAGCACTCAGAAAGATTGCCTTCAAGCGTCAGATTGAAGAAAGCACCAACTATAAGAAGATTACCCCTGCGGAGATTGAGGATCTGTTGGGCAAACCGCCATTCTATCGCGACATCTATCAGGGCAACGACTATGCTGGTGTTGTCACAGGTCTGGCTTGGACTAGTGTCGGTGGAGAGATTCTCTTTATCGAGACATCACTTTCAAAGGGAAAGGGCTCTAAGCTCACGCTGACAGGTAACCTGGGTGATGTGATGAAGGAGTCGGCCATTCTGGCTCTTGAGTATGTGAAGGCACATGCTTCAACCCTTGACATCGACTACCGAATCTTCGACAACTGGAACATCCATATCCATGTGCCCGAGGGTGCGACACCTAAGGATGGTCCTAGTGCTGGTATTACCATTGCCACTAGTATCGCCTCTGCCCTCACCCAGCGTAAGGTACGCAAGAACACGGCGATGACGGGCGAGATTACGCTTCGAGGAAAAGTTCTGCCCGTTGGCGGTATCAAGGAGAAGATTCTGGCTGCCAAGCGTGCAGGTATTACCGATATCGTGATGTGTCGTGAAAACGAGAAGGATATCCTTGAGATTCCCGATATGTATCTGAAAGGTGTGACCTTCCACTACGTTGAGAACGTACAGGATGTATGGGATTTTGCTCTTACCAAAGAAGTTGTTAAGAATCCGCTCGACTTCACCATTCCAGAAGAAAAAGAAAAGGATCAGAAATGACGTTTGAAGTACAACATACCGATGCAGCCAGCGATGCCCGTGCAGGACTGATTACCACCGATCACGGACAGATTCAGACCCCTATCTTCATGCCTGTTGGAACGGTGGGCAGTGTGAAAGGCGTGCATTTTGCAGAACTGCGTGAACAAGTGAAGGCCCAGATTATTCTGGGTAACACTTATCATCTCTACCTGCGACCAGGCCTGGATATTCTTCGCAAGGCTGGCGGTCTGCATAAGTTCAACACATGGGACCGGCCAATACTGACAGACTCGGGTGGTTTCCAGGTTTTCTCTCTGACAGGTATTCGTAAGCTTCGTGAGGAAGGTTGCGAGTTCCGTAGTCATATCGATGGCTCGAAGCATATTTTCACGCCCGAGAATGTGATGGACACCGAGCGTGTGATTGGTGCCGACATTATGATGGCGTTCGACGAATGTCCCCCGGGCCAGAGCGACTATAAGTATGCCGAGAACAGTCTGCGCCTTACCCAGCGATGGCTGGAGCGATGTGTGAAGCGATTCAATGAGACAGAACCGTTGTATGGCTACAAACAGACCCTGTTCCCCATTGTGCAAGGCTGTACCTATAAAGATCTCCGCAGAGATGCTGCAAAACATGTGGTCGATGTGCTGGGGCAACTCAATGATGGCGGTGGCGCATCTATTGGCGGACTGGCCGTTGGCGAGCCCACAGAAGTGATGTATGAGATGATTGAGGTTGTGAACGAGATTCTGCCAAAGGACCGTCCCCGATACCTGATGGGTGTCGGTACGCCTCAGAACATTCTTGAAGCCATCGAGCGCGGCGTTGACATGTTCGACTGTGTGATGCCTACCCGTAATGGTCGCAACGCTATGCTCTTCACTTATGAGGGAACAATGAACATGCGCAACAAGAAGTGGGAAGACGACTTTTCACCTATCGATCCTGACGGCTGTGATATCGACCGCATCCACTCGAAGGCCTATCTGCATCATCTCTTCAAGGCTCAGGAACTGCTGGCCATGCAGATTGCCTCTATTCATAATCTGGCTTTCTATCTGCGACTTGTCACCGATGCCCGACAGCATATCGTTGCAGGTGACTTCGTGCAATGGAAACGTTCAGTCATTGATCAATTAGGACGTAGAAGATGAAAGAAAAACTGAAGAACATAGCAGAACGGTTGAAGACCTGCGGTAGAAAACTAGAAGCCCTTTGGAGCAAAGTACGCGGTCCAATCGGTAAGTTGGTATCTCCTCTGCGCTACCTTAATCCCAAGCGCTATCTCAAGCGTCTTGACCGTTATATCATTGGCAAGTTCATAGGTACCTACATCTATTCTATCATCTTGATCATCTCGATTTCCATTGTCTTCGATGTCAATGAGAATCTGGCAAAGTTTTCTACTTATGGTGCCCCGCTGAAAGCCATCGTATTTGACTACTACGCCAACTTCATTCCTTATTTCGCTAATCTGTTCTCACCGCTGTTTGTCTTCATTGCCGTCATCTTCTTCACCTCTAAGTTGGCTGGCAACTCTGAGGTCATCGCCATGCTTGCGGCTGGTGTCAGCTTTAAACGGTTGTTACGCCCATATATGGTTTCGGCGGCTTTGATAGCTTTAGTGAACTTCTACCTTGGCTCTTACGTTATTCCTCATGGCAACGTGGTGCGTCAGGATTTTGAGGTGAAATATAAGAATAAGAGCAAGAACCTGTCAGCAACCAACGTTCAGCTGATGGTCGCTCCTGGAACAATAGCCTACCTGCAGCAATACGACGACCGCGTGAAGACCGGTTATGGCTTTTCGCTCGATAAGTTCGAGAACAAGAAGCTCGTCAGCCACATGACGGCATCCGTCATCCGTTACGATTCTATCAGTGACACACGCTATCACTGGAAAGCTCAGAACTATAAGATACGTACGTTGAAAGGGTTGCGTGAAGAGATCCAGTCGGGCGAAGTCATCGATACACTCATACAGATGGAACCGATGGATCTGGTTTACTCTAAAGGACAGCAAGAGACGCTTACCTCTCCCGAATTGTTACGATATATCTCCAAACAAGAGGAAAGAGGCTCTGGCAACGTGGTACCCTATGAAGTGGAGTATCACAAGCGAATAGCCACTTCGTTCGCCTCGTTCATCCTGACTATCATCGGCGTTAGTCTTTCCAGCCGTAAACGAAAGGGCGGCATGGGACTCTATCTGGGTATCGGTCTGGCTTTGTCGTTCTCCTACATCCTGTTGCAGACGGTGAGTGCCACCTTTGCCATCAATGCCGATACACCTGCGTTGCTGGCCGCCTGGATTCCAAATATCCTTTATGCGGTTATTGCATACTTCTGTTATCGTCAGGCACCCAACTAGAAATAAAAAAGAAATAATGAAATTTGAAGAAACATATCTCAACGATAATATTCTCGATGCGCTCTATGACATGCGTTTCGAGGAGATGACCCCTATTCAGGAGCGTTGCATTCCTCAGATTCTCGACGGTCGCGATGTACTTGGCGTGGCGCAGACAGGAACAGGAAAGACCGCAGCCTATCTGTTGCCCATACTTTCACAGCTCGACGATGATGAATTCCCAAAAGATGCCATTAACTGCATTATTATGTCGCCTACACGCGAGTTGGCCCAGCAGATTGATCAGGCCATGCAGGGCTTTGGCTACTATCTTGACGACGTTTCGTCGGTGGCTGTCTATGGAGGTAACGATGGCGGTCGCTACGAACAAGAGTTGCGTGGCATGCGCCTTGGTGCCGATGTGCTCATTGCCACACCAGGCCGACTGCTCAGCCATCTGAAGGTAGGTAATCTTGACCTCTCACACTGTTCATTCTTTGTGCTCGACGAAGCCGATCGCATGCTTGATATGGGTTTCATCGACGACATTATGAAGATCGTGAAAGAGTTGCCTGACAGTTGTCAGCGCATCATGTTCTCAGCCACCATGCCACCCAAGATCCGTGAATTGGCAGTCAATCTGCTTCACGATCCTGTAGAAGTGAAGATTGCAGTCAGCAAGCCCGCAGAGAAGATTCAGCAGAGTGCCTACGTATGTTACGACCCGCAGAAACTGAAGATCATCAATCATATCTTCAAACAGGGCGACCTGAAGCGTGTCATCATCTTCTCTGGCAAGAAAGAACGTGTTAAGGACATTACACGCAGTCTGAAAAAGATGCATATCAACTGCGACCAGATGCACAGCGATCTCACCCAGCAGGAACGCGACGAAGTAATGTTCCGTTTCAAGGCAGGTATGACCGATGTACTTGTAGCCACCGACATTGTAGCTCGTGGTATAGATATTGACGA
Organism: Prevotella sp. FD3004; assembly: GCF_000746155.1. NCBI lineage: Bacteria > Pseudomonadati > Bacteroidota > Bacteroidia > Bacteroidales > Prevotellaceae > Prevotella > Prevotella sp. FD3004. The sequence continues at coordinate 240,814 of NZ_KN050819.1, forward strand.
CATCCGCACTGTCATCAACTACGACGTACCTCACGATGCAGAAGATTATGTGCACCGTATTGGTCGTACGGCTCGTGCTGATCGCGACGGCGTAGCCATCACGTTCGTTAACGAGGCCGACATGTTGCGTTTCCAGCAGATAGAGCATTTCCTTGGTAAGGAGGTCGAGAAAACCCCTCTTCCAGAAGGTATTGGCGAAGGTCCTGAATATGTAAAGCGTGAGAAGAAACGTTCCAACACCCGCCGCCATGGGCGCTGGCATTCACGTGGCAACGGTAAGAACTCGCAGGCTAAGAGTAAGAACTCACAAGCTAAGAGCAAAACCCCGCAAAGTAAGAGCAAAACTTCACAAGCTAAAAATACGAAGAAACAATGATTACAAAACCTATCTGTAAGATTAATCTCGGACTCAACGTCGTTGAGCGTCGTCCCGATGGTTATCACAATCTGCAGACCGTATTCTACCCCGTACCTATCATGGATGCTCTCGAGGTATATACGATGGACGAAGCGTTTCCTTCTCCCGTCGACTGTGACTTAAAAGTGACTAATATCCATATCGACGGTGATGAACAGAAGAATCTTGTGGTACGTGCATATAATCTTCTGAAACAGGACTTCCCTTCCCTGCCCCGTATTCATACCCACCTTTTCAAGGGTATTCCCACACAAGCTGGTATGGGTGGTGGTTCCAGCGACTGTGGTTTTATGATTACCTTACTTAATAAGATGTTTTGTCTTGGACTCTCTGAACAGCAGATGATTGACTATGCCGCACGTCTGGGAGCCGACTGCGCCTTCTTTATTATCAATCGTCCTTGCTATGCTGAAGGTATCGGTGAGAAGATGCAGGACATTAATCTCTCATTGGCAGGTTGGTATCTGGCTGTGGTACGTCCTGCGATACCCGTACCGACCAAGGAAGCTTTCTCGCTCATTAAACCACACTTTCCTGCAGAGAATTGTCGCGACATCGTGATGCAGCCTGTTGAAACATGGCGTGGACGATTGACAAACGACTTCGAACAGAGCGTATTCGCCCTTCATCCTGAGATTGGTGCTATCAAGGATCGGCTCTATGACATGGGAGCCACCTATGCCTCTATGTCGGGCTCCGGCTCCTCACTTTTCGGTTTGTTCCGCGAACCCGTCAGTCTTGATACATTCAACGACCCAGATACATTTAAAACAATAATCCCGCTCAAGTGAGCGGGATTATCTGTTAATTTACTGTATACCGTCTTTGCGAAGTTTCTCTTGCCACTTCCAAGCACTTTTCAGTACTTCATCCGTTGGTGTGTCAGCCTTCCAGCCAAGCACCTTGTTTGCTTTGTCAACGTTACCCCACACCTGCTCGATATCACCTTCGCGGCGTGGTGCATATTCCCAGTTCACCTTCACACCAGTAGCCTTCTCGAAGCCCTCAACCACCTCGAGTGTTGACAGTCCCTTACCGGTACCGATATTGAATATCTCAACAGCGTCGGTGTCTGGCTGATCGAGCACGCGCTCCATAGCCTTCACATGAGCCTTAGCCAGATCCACCACATAGATGTAATCGCGGATACAAGTCTTATCAGGTGTATTATAATCGTGACCGAAAATCTTCAACTGCTTACGGATACCCATTGCTGTCTGAGTAACAAAGGGAATCAGATTCATGGGCACACCATTAGGCAGCTCACCGATCAGTGCTGTTGGATGAGCACCGATGGGATTGAAGTATCTCAAGATGATGCTCTTGATGGGAGCACCAGAGTGAATATAGTCCTGAATAATCTCCTCGTTGATCTGCTTTGTATTACCATAAGGTGAAAGCGCCTTCTGAATGGGGGCATTCTCTGTTACAGGCAGATTCTCCTGAGAAGGCTGACCATAGACAGTGCAACTTGAAGAGAAGATGATGCCCTTCACATCGTACTTAGGCATCAGCTCCAGCAAGTTAATCAGACTGGTCAGATTGTTACGATAGTACAGCAGCGGCTTCTCCACACTCTCGCCTACAGCTTTTGAAGCAGCAAAATGGATGATTCCCTCGATCTTCGGATACTTCTTGAATACGCCTTCAAGAGCTTCCATGTCGCAGCAGTCCACCTGCTCGAAAGCCGGACGCTTGCCTGTAATCTTCTCAATGCCATCGACTACGTTAGCATTTGAATTCGAGAGGTTGTCGATAATCACCACTTCATAGCCTGCTTCCTGCAGTTCTACGGTTGTATGACTTCCGATGAAGCCTGTACCGCCAGTTACTAAAATCGTTTGTTTCATATTCAGTTGTAGTTTTACTATTTTCAATTTCCGACTGCAAAAGTACTAAAAAAGCTAGAGAATACGCAGGTTTCCTCAGAAAAACTTTATTAATCTGTGTTAATCTGCACTGCAGACGTCATCCATGCTTCGTCCAGATAGTCTCTATGACATAAACACAAAACCAACGGATGCCAAAAACTGGACTATAAGGATGTAGAGGACAATCAGCGGTGCACCTTTAGACAGACCGAAGGTGAGCGATTCAAAGACATCTGCCAATGTTTTTAAACGTCCCGACATGACACCGAAACTGACAGAAAACAGACAGATACCAAAAGCTAACAGCGGCACAAAGCTGCGACTGAAAGCCGACGGAAACAACTGTCCCGTGGCAGATAGCAGGATGGCGTGAGGCGTAAGGGTGAGCAGACTGATTATGAATATATATATAATTAGAAATGCGAACGACACACGTAAGGCAATCCGATCGCGATAAGTCAGTGGATGATTCTTAGCGAACAACACTGGCACCCCACTCTTTTCAATGGCGCCCACAGCTACGAGCAGCAATAACAGACACACCAGCAACGGGGTGGCTACTATATTATTGAAACCGCCGATGAACCAGCGGATACCCTCACTTGAGAGCAAGGAGCGCACGCCCTCCTGTCTCATAGCAGAGAGTAGCCATGAGAGGATAATGAGGGCGAGTTGAGACACCACCACCCCCATTCCTATTCTGGCGAAGAGTTTATTCTTCATCGGGTTCGAGGTTATCGATATCGAGAATACGCAGTTCGAGGGCTCGAACTACGAGACGCGTAGCATTAATACCGCCCGTACCTTCAGGGAAGAGTTTCTGGATAAGTTCGTTCTGACGTTTCTCAAGACTCTTCACGCCAAATGGCATGCCACGCAGATTGGTAATCTGCTCCTTGGTATAGCCGAGGGCCAGATGGCGAAGGAAACGTTCATCATACTCGTCGATCTCATAATTAACCAGTGCTTCTTGCTTCACAAGCAGTCCACTCACGGCAGCCTTAAAGCGCTCTACAATCTTCTCAAGGATTGGCTCATTGAATACCAGTTGTTTGCCGTCCATCACGGCAGACACATCACGACGTGTCAGCAACTCGCCGGTCTTGAGAATTATTCCGTCGGCACCTGCGTCGAGTACATCAACCCAGAGTTTCTCATTAAGGATCTCACCAGTAAAAATAAGTACCTTAACATCGGGATGGAGCTCTTTAGTGTGGCGACATATCTCTACGCCAACAGTAGTAGAACCGCCAAGCCCAAGGTCGAGCAACACAAGGTCTGGTTTCTGCTGTTTAAGCAGCCGCCAGTAGGCAGGCTCAGCGTCGGCTGTTCCAATAACTTCCGCCTCAGGAATATCAGTGCGGATGATGCCGAGGGTGCCCTTCAGTTCAAGGGGAACATCCTCTACGATGATAACTTTGAAGTTCTCCATATACTTGGTAATGTTATAATCATGAATGTTATGTTGTCTCTAATTTCAGCACGAATACCACAACCACGACGATTAGTGGCTTCGCCATGATCGCGTACAATCTGGCGACAGAGCAGATATGGGATATGTTCACGGGAAGGCGTGAAAAGATCGGCAACCTGAGATTCTGTAAGACGGAGCGAAGGCATCGCTACACTGATCTCAACATATTGGGAATCTTTCTGCACGCAAGTCTTCTGAAGTGTTTTCTCCCCCGACTGCTTACGCAGAATCTCGAAAAGATAGCGTATGAGGTTTTCATCTCCAAGAATGCTCACCTCGCCCATCACAATCGGTTTCAAGTGAAGATGGCCGCGCTCAACCTGTCGGATGGCTTGCAATGAAAGCACGCCATAGAGTTCGCGATAGAAACTGGTGACTTCGGCGAGCGAGTCAGTATCACCCGCATCAAGTAACTGACTGATACGGGAAGGATAATACATCGTCTCATGTTTGAGAGTTGAGAGACAATTATCGAGTACGGCGTTCGATACATGTAAGTTGTTATCCTCCAGCTCTGCACGCCGATATTCGTCGTTTAGCATTTCAAGGTCGTTTTGACGCTGCTGCTCTTTAACAAAACGGTCGTAAAGACGGTGGCGATAATAGAGCAGATAGTAGGCAGGTACGATGGACAGGAGCAGAAGCACCAGAAGGATAACGGATATCGTCTGGTTGGTCTGCGTTTGTTGCATGGTACGACAATAATCGCCCAAGGTCTCGTCGGCCGACATTTCCTTGAACAGTTGGGTATAGATACGGTTATTGTAACTATAGAGCTGCCATTCATGGAGAGCTAAAGCAGCCACAGCACTTTCGTTACGAATATCGAGAATGATGTGGTAGTTTGTTTCCACCCCATCGTGGAACCACTTGATTTCTGGAGCCAATAGCGACGGATTGCCCATGGGACGCATGAGGTAGCGGCCGCGGGGCTGCAGACTATGATAATGCTTATTCAGATAATAGCGACATGAATCGGCAAACTGTAACGTGCGCTGGTATTTTCCTTCAATATTGCTAAAATAGGCAGAGTCAGCAAAGGCACTGGCTTTTGCTAACGGGGCCTGGCTCTTTGAAACAGGCTGCTGTGCAGCTACTAACAGAGAACCACATAGTGTAAACAATATTACCAGACTACGCATCACACCCAGTGGAAGACGGAACGCCAAACGCGAGCCTTTTCCTAATGTGCTTGTAGCAGTTATCTGGCAAATGGAGAATATCTGCGATATCTTTCGATACTTCTCTATGATTCCTTTACAGTTAAGCAGTCCGAAACCATGTTCCTCGACAATCTTATGATCGAAAATATGTTGTAGCTGTTCGTCGGTCATTCCATGTCCGGTATCTTCTACAGCTATTTCAACATAGTTGGCCTGCGTAGAGGCTGACACATGCACTTCGCCACCTGCTTCCGTAAACTTACGGGCATTATCGGCCAGTGTATTGAGCATAAAGAGTGTCAAAACCTTGTCGGCCTTGACCACTGCATTGGTCGATTCAACATTGAGATTAATCCCTTTCATCTGGAATGAAGTGCGACCTTTGGCCAACAGGTCGAAGAGTTCCTGCAAAGCAAAACTCTCGATATGCAGACTGAGTTCCCCCTGTCGCAGTTGAATCCAGTAGGTCAGCACATCGTTATAGGAATTGATCTGTTCGGTGAGCTCGCGGATATAAGTGGAGTCGCCCTCAGATGTTCCTTTCACTTCATGGAGAATGCGGTCGATGAAAGGTGTGATACTATTGACAAGCGACACCTTCGCACGCTGCTCCAGATTGTGACGCTCGGAATTTTCCACACGTAGTCGCATAGCTGCCAATTGTTCCGACATCTCGTCAAACCGGTCGTCATTATCCTCCGTCTTTTTCTGTTTCTTGTTCAGATAGTTGAAGAGCCACAACGAGAAAAGTAGCAGCACGATGGCAGCCACGACGGCAATGAGCATGATGTTGAGCCGGCTTATATTACGTTCATACTGGCTGGCGCGCGCCTCCAATTGTCGATCCTGTCGGGTTGTCTCCTGAAGGTCAAGATACAGATTTCGATTATAGTCACTCTGCTCTTTATCATCGATAGCGGCATAAGCCACACTGAGCTGTTCACGGATTGAAGCCACTAGGTCGGGTGCTTGATAGATGGCAGAATCAGACAACGCCTGTTCCAGATTATAAAGAGCCGACTCATAGTCGCCTATTTGTCGGAAACAGGATGCCAAAGTACGATAGGCACCTGATATCTGATAGACATCACCATAATCACGGAAGATATAAAGGGCATTCTCTGCCAGATAGCCAGCTAGCATTTCATCATCGACACCATCAGGGTTCAGAAACCGCAGAGCAGGCATGTTGTCGGCCAACAAGCGCTTGCGATATTCAGGTTCCATCAAGTGTTCAGAAAGCGCTTCGAGGGCATTTGCCGCAAAATATGGATAGTTGGCACGACGAGCCATCAGGAAGCAACGCATCAGATGGTCGAACTCCTGTTGGTTGATTTCTTGTTGAGTTCCCTCGGTAATGATGCCGCCCGCACCGATATTATAGAGATAGTTTAGCAGCTGAGCTGTATCGCGCTGTACTTCGTTAGGATCTATTGTGTAAAGTGCTTCGATAGACTGGCGCTCTAGACCTACATAATAATAATAGGTAGAATTGACAATGGCATATTCGCTTTCGGCATAGAGCAGGCTACGGAGGTCGCGATTCGAAAGAGTGCTGCGCTCTTCGTTGATTCGACGCATGGCACGGTCGGCCAGTTCGCGATATTCATGGAACTCACGGTTACGTGAGCGACGCTGACAAAGACGCATCTGCTGGACATAAGCAATAAACTGCTGTACCTGATTATCGGTAGTCTCAATGGCTTCATTGAGCAGTTGACTGGCATCGTCGTACTGCATGCGTACGATACGTACAAAGGCTAGATTGCAGAGGGCTTCGGCCCTACCCGCATCGTAACCTTCGGCTAATTCAACTGCACGACGGGCATAATATTCGGCAGAATCGATGTCGCGATAATGAAAAGCATAAGATGAATCATTCAGCTTGTCAACAGTAGATTTTTCTGGTCGTGAACAGGCTGAAAAGCAAATGATTGATAGTATGAATAGCCAGACTTTCATGTCAGTTAAAAAGAATCCCCCTCGCCCACAAACTATGACAGGGGCGAGAGGGATGATATTGTATTAAGCACGCGCCTTGGCCACGTAACCGAGTGCCTCGCGACACTTGTCGGTAACGTACTGCCAGTCGCCGGCCTTTACCTTATCGCTTGGGAAGAGCTTTGAGCCCATACCAACGCAGTAAACACCTGCCTTGAACCACTTAGTGAGGTTCTCCTCCTCAGGAGCAACACCACCAGTGACCATGATCTTCGACCAAGGCATAGGAGCCTTAAGACCCTTTACCATGTTTGGACCAACCACATCACCAGGGAATACCTTCGTGAGGTCGCAGCCCAACTCCTGAGCCTTACCAATCTCGCTAACGGTCATACAGCCAGGGCAGTATGGTACCAAACGACGGTTACATACAGGAGCGATGTCGGGATTCAACAACGGACCGACCACGAAGCAAGCGCCCAATTGAATATACATTGCTGCTGTGGGAGCATCTACGATAGAGCCAATACCAAGAGCCAACTCAGGGCATTCCTTGTCGGCCCACTTTACGAGTTCGCCAAAAATCTCCTGAGCAAAATCACCGCGGTTGGTAAACTCAAAGGCGCGAACACCACCCTCGTAGCAAGCCTTTACAACATTCTTACAGGTCTCAAGATCCTTGTTATAGAAGACGGGTACCATACCGGTATCACCAATCTTCTTCATTACTGCTATCTTATCAAATTTTGCCATATCTCACTTATATTATTGACCGTTTCGATTTAGCGCTGTACGCGACCGCTTGCATTACCACCTGCAAGACTCTCGACCTCGTCGACTGAAACCAAGTTGAAGTCACCATTAATAGTATGCTTCAGAGCAGAAGCAGCAACGGCAAACTCTAAAGCCTCACCCTGTGTTTTCTTTGTGAGCAGACCATGAATTAAACCGCCGGAGAATGAGTCGCCGCCGCCTACACGGTCGATAATCGGGTTGATCTCATATCGCTTTGACTGATAGAACTCCTTTCCGTCATAGATTAAAGCCTTCCAACCGTTGAATGTAGCACTATAGCTCTCACGGAGCGTAGAAACAACATACTTAAAGCCAAACTCAGACATCATCTGTTTGAAGATACCCTCATAGCCAGCAGCATCGGTCTTGCCTCCCTCAACGTCAGCATCGGGTTTGAAACCGAGACAGAGTTCTGCATCCTCCTCATTACCGATGCACACATCAACATACTTCATCAAAGGACGCATAATTGAGATAGCCTTCTCTGAAGTCCAGAGTTTCTTGCGGAAATTCAGGTCTACAGAAACAGTTACACCATGACGCTTGGCGGCTTCGCAAGCAAGCTTTGTCAATTCGGCAGCTTTATCGCTGATAGCAGGAGTAATACCACTCCAATGGAACCAAGCTGCACCTTCCATAATCTTGTCGAAGTCGAAATCAGAAGGATCAGCTTCGGCAATTGAAGAATGAGCACGGTCGTATATAACTTTTGAGGGACGCATAGAAGCACCGGTTTCAGCATAGTAAAGACCTATACGGTTGCCACCACGAGCCACGAACTCGGTGTTTACACCATAACGACGCAAAGCGTTAACAGCAATCTGTCCTATTTCGTGCTTAGGGAGCTTACTAACGAAATAAGCCTCGTGGCCATAGTTGGCTACTGATATTGCTACGTTAGCCTCTCCTCCGCCTGGAATAATGCGGAATGATTCACTCTGAATAAAACGGTCGTTTCCTTGCGGAGATAGGCGAAGCATGATCTCGCCCAATGTTACGATTTTAGCCATTTTCCTTGTTTTAACTATAGATTAAACATATTTTTTTCGTTTGCGACGACAAAGTTAGATATATTTTTCGAGCTGACCAAATATTTAAGAGGATTTAAGGCAAAAAACTTACGGAAACGATTTCGGTTATATTATTTGATAAAGTTGTTGGCTTTTTCAGAATTTATTTGTACCTTTGCCGAAAAATAGGAATAAAATGGCTAAGGAGAACATTACTATTAAGGATATTGCTGCACATGCAGGCGTGTCCACAGGTACGGTAGACAGAGTTTTACACAACCGTCCAAATGTAAGTAAAACAGCGCTGGAAAAGGTGAATAAAGCGTTGGAGGAGCTAGACTATCGTCCAAACATGTATGCCTCTGCCCTCGCTTACAATAAGACTTACAATTTCTATTTGGTACTCCCCAAGCACGAGCAAGACGCTTATTGGGACGAGATTGAAGAAGGTGCGCTGGCCTGTACGGACTTTCGTCGTGACTTCGGCATCACGCTGAAGTTCATCTATTACGAACGTTTCAATGCTACAGGCTTCACAAAGATGGTTCGTGAGCTGTTTTCTGCTAAGATAGATGGTGTAATCATTGTGCCTTCTACACTTGAGCAGACATCACGTTTCACTGAAAAACTGATTGAGAGACAGATTCCCTATGTGTTACTCGATTCCTATATGCCTGATCTGAAGCCTCTTTCGTTTTTCGGCCAAGACTCTTTTGCCAGCGGATACTTTGCAGCAAAGATGCTGATGCTGATTGCTAATAAAGAGAAAGAGATTGCCTTGATGAAACAGACACGCGACGGTAAGGTGGGCTCAAAACAGCAAGCTAACCGTGAGACGGGTTTTCGTCATTATATGGTAGACCATTTCCCAGAGGTCAAGATTACTGAGGTAGACCTGCCCTTGGACGAGGAGAAAAAAGACTACGACGGCATTCTTGAAAAATTCTTCAGAGCACACCCACAAGTTCACCACTGCATTACATTCAACTCAAAAGCACACTTGGTTGGCGAGTTCCTTCAGAGAACCAACCGACGAAATGTGCAGATTATGGGCTATGATATGGTGCCTAAAAACGAAGAATGTGTGCGCCAAGGCAGCATTTCATTCCTCATTGCTCAGCACGCTTATCAGCAGGGCTATTCGAGTGTAGACGCATTATTCAACGCTATCGTGATGAAGCGTGAAGTAAATCCCGTGAATTACATGCCTATTGAAATCCTGACAAAAGAGAACGTAGACTTCTACCGCCGTAAGGCCATTTAAGACTAAAACAAATATAGAAAACAAAGAATGGAACAAACTACATTTTTAAAAATTAATCCTGCAGATAGTGTTGTCGTGTGTCTGCAGGTAAAGAAGAAAGGCGACATTATTGAGGTCGACGGCCAAAAAATCGTCATTAATCAGGACACACCAGCAGGACATAAAGTGCTCATTAAGGATACTCTAAAAGGTGCGGACATTATTAAATATGGCTATCCTATAGGTCATGCTATGCAGGATTTGAAAGCAGGTGACTGGGTGAATGAGAATAATCTGAAGACCAATTTATCTGGAACGCTTGAGTATTCGTATAATCCTGTAAACGAACAGCTTAATATTAAGAATGAAAATCGTTTCTTTAATGGCTATGTACGTAAGAATGGCGATGTGGGTATTCGCAATGAAATTTGGATTGTCCCCACTGTCGGTTGCGTGAATGGCGTTGCCGAACGACTGGTAAAGGAATTAAAGAAAGAGACCAACGAGCAGGGTGTAGATGCTATCTATGCCTGGCATCATAACTATGGCTGTTCGCAACTCTCGGAAGATCATGAAAATACACGTAAGGTGCTGCGCGATATCTGTCTGCACCCCAATGCCGGTGGTGTGCTGGTACTGAGTCTCGGATGTGAGAACAATCAGCCCGATGAATTTATGAAGATGTTGGGTGATTATGACAAAGACCGCATCAAATTGCTCGTCACACAAAAGGTTGAAGACGAAATGGAGGCTGGTATGGAAATCCTACGCAGTCTATACGATATAGCGAAAAAGGATAAACGTGAGACAGTGCCCGTATCAAAACTACGTGTAGGTTTAAAATGTGGCGGTTCTGACGGTTTCTCGGGTATTACTGCCAATCCGTTAGTCGGTGAGTTCAGTGACTGGCTTGTTGCTCAAGGAGGCACATCTGTATTGACAGAGGTTCCTGAGATGTTTGGCGCAGAGACCATTCTTATGAACCGCTGCCGCACTGAAGAGCTGTTTAACCAGACAGTTTCGATGATCAACAATTTCAAGGACTACTTCCTCTCGCATGGAGAGCCTGTAGGAGAGAATCCGAGTCCTGGCAACAAAGCCGGGGGGATTTCTACCCTTGAAGATAAAGCACTTGGCTGTACACAGAAATGTGGCAAAGCACCCGTTAGCGGCGTAATGGAATATGGCGACCGTCTGGAGCATGACGGACTAAACCTGCTCTCTGCTCCAGGCAATGATCTTGTGGCATCTACTGCCCTCGCCTCTTGCGGTTGTCACCTGGTATTATTCACAACAGGTCGCGGTACGCCATTCGGAACCTTCGTGCCTACGATGAAGATTGCAACCAATTCTGATTTGGCTAACCGCAAGAAAAACTGGATAGATTTTTCAGCAGGGCAGTTACTTGAAGGACGTTCAATGAAAGAACTTGTACCTGAGTTTATAGACAAAGTCATAGCTGTGGCCAATGGCGAGAAAGCTCGTAACGAGGAAAACGGCTACCGTGAGATATCAATTTTCAAAAACGGCGTAACGTTGTAAAATGAAAAAAGGGCTTATTGCATTATCACCACTCATGGTGTTCATCGCATTCTATTTAGTCACCAGCATCATTGCTGGTGACTTCTACAAGATTCCCATCACTGTAGCATTTATGGTGTCGAGTATCTATGCGATTATCATCAGTAGCGGAAAACCCTTAATCAAACGTATCAACACCTACAGCCGAGGAGCAGCCACAGAACAGATGATGCTCATGATCTGGATCTTTGTGTTGGCTGGTGCATTTGCTCATTCTGCCAAGATGATGGGCAGTATTGATGCTACGGTTAATCTTACTCTCTCGCTGTTACCTCCACAGATGATCTTTGCAGGATTATTTCTGGCTGCTTGTTTTATATCCCTCTCTATTGGAACAAGTGTAGGAACCATTGCAGCACTGACTCCTATTGCAGCAGGAATAGCCTCAGAAACGGGCACTGATGTGGCGTTAATGACGGCAATCATTGTTGGCGGTTCTTTCTTTGGAGATAATCTGTCGTTTATCTCCGATACCACCATTATGGCCACCCAGACACAAGGTTGCCGACTCAGTGATAAATTTCGCGTCAATGCTTTTATTGTAACGCCTGCAGCATTGATCATTCTGGTTATCTATATCTTCATGGGGCAGTCAATCCATGCTCCGCAGCATATCCCGTCTGTAGAATGGCTGAAAGTCATACCCTATCTGGTTGTACTCATTACCGCTATATTTGGCATGAATGTGATGGCTGTACTCACTTTGGGTATCCTGTTGACGGGGATTATCGGACTCATAACAGGATCGTTTGATATCTATGGATGGTTTGGCGCTATGGGTGATGGCATTCTTTCTATGGGAGAATTGATCATTGTTACCATGATGGCTGGCGGTATGCTTGAACTCATACGTCAGCAAGGAGGTATCGACTTCATCATCCGTCTGCTTACGCGTCGTGTAAACAGCAAGCGAGGTGCCGAACTGAGTATTGCAACACTGGTGTCATTAGTAGATCTATGTACTGCTAATAATACCATTGCCATTCTTACCGTAGGAGGCATAGCCAAACAGATTGGTGATCGATATGGTGTTGATAATAAAAAATGTGCCTCAATACTCGATACCTTTTCTTGTATGGTTCAAGGATTGATACCTTATGGTGCTCAGATGCTGATAGCTGCAGGACTCACATCATTGAATCCGATAGCCATTCTCCCCTACCTGTATTATCCCTATGCGCTTGGTATTGTGGCATTACTATGTATTTTATTCCGTTTTCCACGTAGATACTCATGAACATTATTCAACGCAATTTCTTCAGGTTAATAAGAAGTGGTGCATTCAATACCACTGAGCATATAGAGCCGATGTCGGTTTACAAATGGGAGCGACTAATGCAGCTGACTATCATGCATCAAGTAGTGCCTTACGTCTATGAGGGATTACAGCGATGTAAAAATCAGTTCTTCTTAAAACAGACAGACTATCAGTGGAGAGAATGGTTAAAACTGAAGCAGGATGCCGAAAGAATGATAAATGACGATGAAGGAGATGAGTTTTTGAGAGCCGACCATCTGACGAATCCGTTATTGAACCGTCAGTTGCAGAACATCCTCGACGACGAGCACTCGGACACTATCTCAAGAAAACTTCTGCTCCTCATACTTCGCATTGTGCGTCATATATTGAATGAAGGAATGCCCGTAAGTCAGTTGGTTGAACTAGGGAGGTTCTTGCAAAACGAGGGAGACCATGTAGATAAAGACGTGTTTCGCAAATGGATTTCGAAACTTAAACTCTCGCAGATGTGTCAGCTTGAAGGAGAGTTCCTGGTGTTGTTATTCGGATTTAAGAAAGACGACGTATTCTTTCTTGAAGACAAGCAAAACAAACATATAGAAGAGATTGCGCAAGAACTCATCGATTTCACCAATACACGTTCACAAGACTGGTATTTTTCACAAGACAGTGACAGTATCTTTGTACACAACAGCAATACAACGGCAATGTTCAGCCATGTAAAGCGCTCCGCCCGATATTTCCGCTATTATCCATCAGAAAGTCTGACCAACTTCTTCGCTTCGTTCGTACACTCATTGTCTCACATCGAGGAATAATCGCGGTGATTCGTATTGTTTTCCACTATTTGTATATGCTGGAAACGGATGTCTCTCAATCCGTGATTACCTATAAAACGACTCTTGTCAACAAAGCCATTAATACCCACAATACGTCCCTTACTTGTATACTGCCACATTGTAATATCTCGTTCATCGTCTAATACGGGTTCTTCAGGCGTATACATCGCGATCATCAGCTTGTAATCATTAATTTTTCCGATCAGATGGCGATTATAGAAATTTCGGAAGGTATATAGTAACGGAGCTTGGCGATACTCTTTCTCAACCATACCTAGAAACGTGATAAGTGAATCGCAGAAAACATCAGTAGGCAGTCCGCCCGTAGTCTCGATATCAATCATAGGTATCAAATCCTGCTCAGCTGGACGACACTGCATTCTGAAGTTAGCCAGTTGCTGTGCTAATGGCGTTTTCGGACGGAAAAAGTGATAAGAACCAACTTTCAGACCATAGCGATGAGCCAGTTGAATGTTTCGTTCATAACGGTCATCGATTCGATCACCGCCTTCAGTAGCCTTCAGATATACATATGCCATCTTTGTGTTTTCGCCGACTGTTTCCCAGAATACTTGTCCCTGATAATGCGACAGGTCGATTCCGTGTACATGACCGCATGTATCCTCACAAAGGATATTGGGATCATAGTCTGGATCGAGCAGTCTAGGATCAGGTTTCTGTGGAACAACCCTTGCCGTACGCCTTTTGCTGCGACTATTATGCTTTTTCTTTGCAACTCTATGCGTACGATGACGCTGACGGCCTTTATAATGTCTTGAACGCTGAGCAAATCCATCGCCTGCGGCCAACATGGCAATCAGAAAAGCCAGCAGAAAATATAATCGTTTCATTTGTTTAATCTTATTTGAGGTGCAAAGATAATAAAAATTGTGAATTTAGGGGTTCGTATTCTCAATTATTTTGTATCTTTGCCGAAAATTAAGATTTATGAAGAAGTTTTTAATTGCTATATCACTTCTATTCACATTGTGCTCGTGTCATCATAATGATGATCCCGAGCCAGACACTCTGGCAAGCAGAACCGTATTGGTATATATGGCCGCTGAAAACAACCTGGCTTCTTTTGCCGAGGAAGACCTCGAAGAGATGAAGGCCGGATCTAAGTCACTGAGAAAAGATCAGAATCTGGTAATATATGTTGATCGCGCAGGTTCAAACAAAACACCATATCTGGCTCGTATCTATAATGGAGAACTGGTTGATACATTATATATGTCAAAAGGTATTGCCGCTGATCCTAAAGTCTTGCTGTATGCCTTAAAACAAACGAAGACCGTTTATCCAGCCCAATCATATGGACTTGTA
>NZ_KN050819.1:255724-353343 GCF_000746155.1 Prevotella sp. FD3004
CCTGACCGCTTGGCAGCCTTCATGAAGGGCGAGAAACAAAGCGTTCCCATGACGAAGGATTTCGCCGACTTCAAGAAATACTTAATGAAACAATATGTCAAAAGGTATTGCCGCTGATCCTAAAGTCTTGCTGTATGCCTTAAAACAAACGAAGACCGTTTATCCAGCCCAATCATATGGACTTGTATTATGGGGACACGCTTCTGGTTGGCTTATCTCAGAGAATACCGTTATGTCCAGCAGAGCATACGGAGGTTCTACTGGTGACGGTTCGTCGACAAGCCCAGGCAGATATTGGATGAACATTCCTGAGATGGCCGATGCCATTTCTTCAGCCATGGGCAACGACAAACTGAAATTCATCTTTGGAGACTGTTGTAATTTCGGGGCTATTGAAATTGCCTACGAACTAAGAAATATAACAGAATATGTTATTGGCTCGCCAGCCGAGATTCCTGATATGGGTGCCACATACGATTTATTGGTTCCCGATATGTTTATAGAGAACGACAATTTCCATCGCCAGATGATAGACCACTATTATAATTATTACATAGAGGTATACCAGACACAGCAGTCAAGATATTATAACCGTATCCCCGGCGACTTAAATGGCTTTAGTGTGCCCTTATCGGCCGTTAAGACCAGTGAACTTGAAAATCTGGCGTCTTCAACATCACGGATTCTCGGAACAATAGCTGACAAGGTAAGTTCTACAGGGAATCTGAATCTTGAAAACCAGACATATTACGGTATTTATTCCGGCTATAATCATTCTTATGATATGAATGCCGTTTTAAAGGCAAACGCATCAACTTCTGATTTTAACACATGGTTTGCGGCATATCAGAAGGCTGTACCTTATTGCCGTTACTCTGCTAAATGGATGAGCATCAGTTCACAGCTCATTAATAACATGGATGCTTTTATTTCAACAGAGGATGATTGTGGCTGCATCAGTATGTTCTTCCCTGGTCTCCGTTATACTCACACATCCCCCAATTGGAACAAGTCTATTCAGAAGTTCCAATGGAACGATGTGATTCAATGGGAGCAGTACGGTTGGTAAAAAGAGTCTAAAGAACATTGATTTCGTGAAGTGCTTCGTAGATTCGTTGCACGGGAAGCCCCATCACATTATAGTAACTGCCATTAAGTCCTGTAACGCCAATGTATCCTATCCACTCCTGAATACCATAGGCACCAGCCTTATCGTAAGGATGGTAATGATCAATATAATAATGTATCTCTTCGTCGGAGAGTGTTTTGAAAGTCACGTCGGTAGTCACGCTGAAGCGTCTCTCCCACCCTTCGGCTACCAGGCATACGCCCGTAGTAACCTGATGTGTCCGACCGCTTATCTCGCGCAGCATACGGACTGCATCTGCTTCATCATGAGGTTTCCCAAGTATCTCATCCCCTACAATGACAATAGTGTCTGCCGTGATAATCAACTCGTCTGAAGACATATTAACACGATAAGCATCGGCTTTTTTCCCTGCAATATAAAGTGCAACATCCGATACAGGCAATGAAGAAGGAAAAGACTCATCAATGCCATTAAGTACACGTACCTCGAATGGTAGTCCTAAGCCAGCAAGAAGCTCTTTGCGCCGAGGCGAGTTACTGGCCAATATTATCTTATATGATTTATTACTCATATTACGTACTTACCAACCAAAAGCCTTCTTGTCCATCACCCATTTGCCTTGGGCTCTTAAGACCTGTTCGATCACATCACGTCCACAACCATGTCCGCCAATAAGATCACTGACATACAGACTGATGGATTTAATTTCGTTGCAAGCGTCTTTAGGGCAAACCGGACATCCCACACGACGCATAATTTCCAAATCAGGAATATCATCACCCATATACATCACCTCATCGTCAGAAATACCGTATTTTTTAAGAAACTTGTCGTATGTTTCAATTTTTACCGCACAACCTGTATAGATATCTTCTACCCCAAGTCCTTCATAACGACGACGGATACTTGACACATTAGCACCAGTAAGAATCGCTATCTTCAATCCGTGCTTCACTGCCAACTGGATGGCATAACCGTCTTTGATGTTTACCGTTCGTAAGGGCTCACCTTCTGATGACAAGGTGATTGTTTCACTACTAAGCACGCCATCGATATCGAAGATAATCGCCCGAATCTTATTTAAATCGTAATTAATCATATACGCTACAAAATCACCATTTGTTCAGATGAACATTCTCCCATTTCAGCTTATCTTCTGATTGCGGCTTGCGTTCATCCGCAAAATGTCCCACAGCAAGTATACAAAGACAATTCATGTTGTCAGGAATGTCAAGTATACCACGAATTACAGTATCAGCTGTTGTACCATCATCGAGCCCACGACCTCGCATCTGAATCCAGCACGAACCCAGTCCCAGTTCTTCAGCCTGATATTGCATAGAGATTGTTGCAATAGAACCGTCTTCTACCCAGCAATCGTTCTGCATAGGATCACCTAGAACCACAATAGCTACCGGGGCATCTTTCAGAAACTGCGATCCCATATTCTTAGCATCGGCCAATTTCTCTAAGTCTAGTTTATCGTCAACAACCACGAACTGCCAGGCTCGCTGACTTTTAGACGTAGGTGACATAAGGGCCGCCCGAAGTATTAACTTCAGATCTTCAGGGTCTATTTCTTCTTGCGTAAACTTACGATGGCTTCGACGCTTTTGTACTAAATCTTTGAATTCTGTCATATCTAAAGCTTTAATTTGGTTGCAAATTTAATAAAAAAAAGTGAGAAGCAACTAGATTTTCTATTTTTTTACTATCTTTGCAGCGTGAAAGGACTTAAAACTATACTATACACGAAGAGCAGCAAACTGCCAGTAGTGGATGAAGAAAACTTCTTCCACAGTCGTGAGTTGTTTGAAATTGCAGAACAGACACCGCGGCAAAGACCAGTTATGGCTATCACCACAGACGAAGAAGGACGTATAGTTTGTCATATGCTGGGTATTATCCGCCTTCGCACATTTCTGTTTCCACCTTTATTCTTTATACATTTTCGTGTACTTGGAGAAGGTATCTATTACAATGACAGTTATAAGAAAGAAGAGTTGTTCGACGAGATGCTTGCAAAAATGAAGGCAAGAATGAGTCACCGCACTCTCTTTATGGAGATGAGTAACATGAGCCAGAAAATGTTTGGCTATAAACAACTCCGACAACAAGGTTTCTTTCCCGTCAACTGGTCTAGTGTACACAACTCGCTTCATAGCCATGCCCCCGAGGAACGCATCTCTGCAAAAATGCAAAAACGCATTGACACCTCGCACAACAAAGGTGTAAAAACAGAGATCGTAACGACAGAAGAAGATTTTAAGGCCTTTTCCAAGCTGCTGAGAGAACACAATTTTTTGAAACCAAAACGATACATTCCCGACAACATATTCTTTCGTAAATTGATGGAAGGGCAACACGGACAACTGTTTATCACCAAGTATCATAATAAAGTTATCGCGTGTGCAGCATGTGTTTACAGTATGGGAAATGCATATCTTTGGTATACGGCATTCCGCAGAAAGACCTACCGTCACCTTCATCCTGACATCATCATTGTATGGGATGTCATGAAGGACGCTTATCAAAAGGGCTATGCACACATGTGTTTTATGGATGTAGGACTTCCTTTTTCGAAAAATCCTTTCCGTGAATTCATTCTTCGCTTTGGCGGAAAAGAGCAAAGTACTTATCGGTGGTTCCGTTTCTCCATCCGATGGGTCAATGCCCTATTATCCTGGCTCTATCGGGAATAACACATGTCTTATTCTCCCTTTCCCGCATATTCCCTCATAGCCTCATAATCGCTGGCACTCATATTTACAGGACGTTCTTGTGGAATGTCGGGTATAGCAACCAGACCGTCATCATCGGCCCAGCTTCCTCCTTTCTTTGCTTTGGCTATAGCTTCTCCATTGGCATCCAATGAATCGGCCTTCGGCATGATGTACTCAAAGGTAGTGTCTGACACATCCTCCATATATCGCGCATAGCGATCAGCCTGACTTCTGCGACATCCTGTCGTCAGAGCCAATAGGAGTATTACTCCTAAGATTGTTGTTAGGCGTTCCATATATATTGGTTTTTAGATATCTCATCATATTTTTCTTTTTATATTTTTTTCTTTTTACAATCGTTCTACCTGTTTTACCCCTTTTACCGTTCGTAGTTTCTTTATCAGGGTTTCTAATCGGGAGGTATCTTCGAGCATCACCACAAGATTACCACTGAACAGTCCGTCGTGCGAGTCTATATTGATAGCTCGTAACACAAGTCGTTCATCTTTCGAGATAATGCTTGTCAGATTATTTACAATACCGATGTCATCATTGCCAATCACGCGCAAGGTAATAGAGTACTGAGACGATCCCTTACCACTCCATTTGGCTTTCACTACACGATAGCCGTAACGCCGACGGAGCTCTGGTGCATTAGGACAATCCTGACGATGAATCTTGATACCACCATTGATAGTGACAAAACCGAAAATAGGGTCGCCATAGATTGGATGACAGCAACGGGCTAACTGATAGTCAAGCCCCTTTAAATTACGGTCAATCACAAGCGTATCATCAGAAAGGCCTGTGTTTACTGGCGAGAACTTCGACTGCTCAAGTTCGAACTCCGATGCAGAACGAGCCACATTATCGCCCGTAATGGTTTTCTCACCATCACGTACCTCTATATATTTATCTATAACACTATTTACATCTAATACGCCATCGGCAATCTGCTTATAAAAATCACTGACCTCCTTGAATCCGAGTTTTTTGATGACATGGAACATCACCGAATCTTCCTGCTCTATCTTGCGGTTCTTGAACTTTCGCTCAAGCATTTCTTTTGCAAAAAGACCATCGCGCTGCTGAGTTTCCTTTAGCGCCAGACGAATCTTAGATTTAGCGCGCGAGGTTTTCACAATACTTAACCACTCCTGACGAGGTTTCTGATTCGAAGAGGTCAGGATTTCAACCTGATCACCACTTTTCAGAATCTGTCGTATCGATACGACACGACCGTTGATTCGTCCACCCGTACACTGATTGCCAATTTTGGAGTGGATATGATATGCGAAGTCGAGTACAGTAGCCCCGACGGGAAATTTATACAGATCGCCACGAGGCGTAAACACAAAGACCTCGTCTTCGTAAAGATCCATCTTAAACTGATCCATGGCGTCGAGGCCGTCAGAGTGTTCCAGCATATTGCGGATTCCCGTCAACCATTCATCCAGTCCTGTTTCACCCTTTACACCCTTATATCGCCAATGGGCAGCCACACCGCGTTCTGCGATTTCATCCATACGCTCAGTACGGATCTGAACCTCTACCCATTTCTGCTCTGGCCCAAGTACCGTAATATGCAGGCTCTCGTAACCATTCGATTTAGGTACAGAGAGCCAATCGCGCAACCGTTTGGGATTGGGCTGATACATATCTGTTACAATTGAATATGCCTGCCAGCACTGCATTTTTTCTTTCTCCTCCGGACAATCTATAATGATGCGGATGGCAAACAAATCATATATACCTTCAAAACCACACTTCTGCTTCTTCATCTTCTCCCATATGGAGTGAATGCTTTTAGTGCGTCCTTTAATATGGCAGTTGATACCTGCAGCCTTCACTTTCTCTTCTACCGGCTTGATAAAAGCAGCTATGTAAGCATCACGCGATTTCTTTGTCTCGCTGAGTTTCTCTCTGATCATATAGTATGCGTCATGCTCCATATATTTCAGCGAAAGATCCTCGAGCTCGCTTTTCAGTTTATATAGGCCCAGCTTGTGTGCCAAAGGTGCATACAAATAAGCAGCTTCCTGCGACACTTCCATCTTGGCTTCGACATTTTTTGTGTCGCGTATCTGACGCATCAGATTCACGCGATTAGCGATCATAATCAGAATCACGCGCATATCTTCAGCAAACGAAAGTAGCAGATTGCGGAAGTTCTCACTCTCAATCACAGGATTCTTCTGATAAAGCTGTTGAATGCGATTAAGCCCCTGGAGGATGCGCAACACCTGATTGCCGTATTGCTCTTCAACCTGCTCCATCGTTATACAGCCTTCCTCTATTTCGGGAATGAGATAAACTGCCTGTATAGCATCACCCTTCAGTCCGATTTCCTCTTCTAGGATCTGAGCTGTCTGAGCTGCCATTTTTTTCTTCTCTTCGTATGTGAATGCAAACAATTCTGCCATCTATTCTGCTTTTTTCGCTACAAAGATACAAATTTTCCACTATTCACTATTATCTATTCACTATTTTTTTATAACTTTGCGGCATATTTTTAACTAATATACTACAAATATGTTATCACAACAGGATATAAAGCAGATTGCACAGAAGGGCATTACCCCTGAGCAAATCGAAAATCAGTTGAATGAATTCAAAACAGGCTTTCCTTTTCTACGTCTTGAAGCTGCAGCAGGTATTGGCCACGGTATTATTGCCCCCAATGCCGATGAGCGCAAGAGCTTTGAAGCCGTATGGAACGCTTACAAAGCCGAAGGTAATCGTATCGTAAAATTCGTTCCGGCCTCTGGTGCTGCCAGTCGTATGTTTAAGAACATGTTCGCATTTGTCGATGCCGACTATGACACACCAACCACAGACTTTGAGAAAAAATATTTCGACAATATCGAGAAGTTCGCCTTCTATGATGCACTCGATGCCGTTTGCCAGAAGAATGAAGGCAAGGGAATCAAGGCGCTTATGGCAGATGGTAATTATAAAGCTGTAGCCGCTAATATGTTAAAGGCAGAAGGTCTGAACTACGGACAGCTCCCAAAGGGACTGTTGCTTTTCCATAAATATAGTGAAGGTCCTCGTACCCCAATGGAGGAACATCTCGTAGAGGGGGCTCTCTATGCCGCATCCAATGGTGAAGCACATGTTCACTTCACCGTTTCTCACGAACACATGGAACTTTTCAAGGCTAAGGTCGCAGAAAAAGCCGATATGTTCGCTAAGAAATTTGGCATCAAATACGATATCACTTTCTCCGAACAAAAGCCTTCAACCGATACCGTTGCGGCTAATCCAGACAATACCCCTTTCCGCAACGACGATGGTTCACTACTCTTCCGCCCAGGAGGTCATGGAGCACTCATCGAGAATCTCAATGAAATTGACGCAGATATTATCTTCATCAAAAACATCGACAACGTAGTGCCCGATCGTCTGAAGCCTGAGACTGTAGAGTGGAAACAAGTTATCGCGGGTGTGTTGGTATCGCTTCAGAAACAGGCATTTGAATATCTCCGTCTGCTCGACGCTGGAGCAGACGATGCCCAAATGAAGGAGATTGCGAAATTTGTCAGCGAGAAACTCTGTACTGATGCTAAGGATAAGAAGATTGATGCCAGCTATCTGCGTTCTAAGTTGAACCGTCCCATGCGTGTGTGTGGTGTCGTAAAGAATGTCGGTGAGCCAGGTGGCGGTCCGTTCCTTACATATAATCAGGATGGCACCGTATCGCTTCAGATCCTTGAGAGTTCACAAATCGATACTAACAACGAGGCCTATATGAAGATGTTTACTCAGGGTACACACTTCAACCCCGTTGATCTGGTTTGTGCTGTAAAGGATTACAAAGGAAATGCCTTCAACCTGCCGGAGTTTGTAGACAAGACAACAGGTTTCATCTCTTCTAAATCAAAAGCCGGTAAAGAACTGAAAGCTTTAGAGTTACCGGGATTGTGGAACGGAGCTATGAGCGATTGGAGCACCATTTTCGTTGAAGTGCCGCTCGGTACATTCAATCCTGTGAAGACAGTCAACGACCTTCTCAGAGATCAGCATCAATAATATAGAAAGAATCCCAGTCGCAAAAGACTGGGATTCTTCTATTATAGCATCTTAGCAAGTGCTTTTACACCTTTTTCCGTACACATTCCCCTGAGTGATACAAAAACCAGATTATGGAATAATTCCTCAATGGTATACTGACGATAGAGTTGATTGTCAACCACATATTTCCCTATCGCATCAAAAAGACGCCCTACGATCTCATAGTTCACGTCGTCGCGGAAAAAACCTTCATTGATACCACGTTGTATGAACTTCTGCATCTTGACACGCATCTGCAGATTCTGCTCGTTCAAAAACTGAGCCACCTTCGGATATTTCACTAAGTCGGCATAGAACTGCGGATTCGTTTGACGGACCTCCTCCACCTTCATTCTGTACGCCTCTAAGATAATCTCTATTACATTCTTGCAGTGCTGTGCCTTTACTTCCATCACGGCAGTACGATTCTGATAGAAGAGCTTCACTCCTTCAAACAACAGATCTTCCTTACGGTCAAAAATCTCATAGAGTGTGCGTTTTGATATACTCAACTCTGCAGCTACGTCATCCATCTTCACGGAACGAATACCTTTTTCCGCAAATGATTTAATAGCCGCATCAATGATAACGTCTCTAAGTCCTTGTTTATAAGGAGAAATATCTTTTGTTTCCTGCATATTCATACAATTTCAGTTGCAAAGATACAAAAAAATCCAAAAAACAAAATGATTTTGAATTGTTTTTTGTATTTTTGCGGGCGATTTTCAGAATAAACAAGATTTAAATTACAATACACACTATGGTAAAGATCTCGAAAGAAGCCGCTCTTGAGTATCACGAGAGCGGACGTCCAGGAAAAATTGAAGTTAAGCCAACCAAGGCCTATCGTACACAAACCGACTTAAGTCTCGCCTACTCTCCCGGTGTCGCTTATCCCTGTCTTGAGATTCAGGAAAATCCTGATGCAGCGTATAAGTATACCGATAAGGGTAACCTCGTTGCCGTTATCTCTAACGGCACAGCCGTACTTGGCCTTGGTGATATCGGTGCCATGAGCGGTAAGCCCGTTATGGAGGGTAAAGGTCTGCTCTTTAAGATCTATGGCGGTATCGACGTGTTCGATATCGAGGTTGCAGAGAAAGACCCGGAGAAGTTCTGCGAGGCTGTTGAGCGCATAGCCCCCACTTTCGGTGGTATCAACCTCGAGGATATCAAGGCTCCTGAATGCTTCTACATCGAAGAGCGCCTCAAGAAGACCCTCGACATTCCTGTGATGCACGACGACCAGCATGGTACAGCCATCATCTCTGCTGCAGGTTTGAAGAATGCAATGGAGGTTATTGGTAAGGATATCAAAAAGGTAAAGATCGTAGTCAATGGCGCTGGTGCAGCTGCCATTTCCTGTACAAAGCTCTATATGGCCATCGGTGCCCAGAAAGAGAATATCGTGATGCTCGACTCTAAGGGTGTCATCTCTACTGAGCGTACAGACCTTAATGAACAGAAAAAGTTCTTTGCGACCAACCGCACCGACATCCATACACTTGCCGAGGCCGTAAAGGACGCAGATGTGTTCGTTGGACTCTCAAAGGGTAATGTACTTTCAAAGGATATGGTTAAGTCGATGGCTAAGGACCCTGTCATCTTCGCTCTTGCCAACCCTGTTCCCGAGATCTCTTACGAGGACGCGATGGACGCTCGCCCCGACGTTCTTATGTCAACAGGCCGTACCGACTATCCTAACCAGATCAACAACGTCATCGGTTTCCCCTATATTTTCCGCGGTGCGCTCGACGTTCACGCTTCAGCCATCAACGAAGAGATGAAACTTGCTGCCGTTCACGCCATTGCCGACCTGGCTAAGCAGCCTGTACCCGACGTAGTAAACGATGTGTATAAAGTGAACAACCTCACCTTTGGCCGCGATTACTTCATTCCGAAACCCGTAGACCCACGACTCATCACAGAGGTGTCTTCTGCTGTAGCCAAGGCCGCTATCGA
Source organism: Prevotella sp. FD3004 (assembly GCF_000746155.1). NCBI lineage: Bacteria > Pseudomonadati > Bacteroidota > Bacteroidia > Bacteroidales > Prevotellaceae > Prevotella > Prevotella sp. FD3004. Next base: position 265,553 of record NZ_KN050819.1, read on the forward strand.
GAGTGGTGTAGCTCGCAAGACCATCGAAGACTGGGATGCTTATAAGGATTCACTCAGTGTGCTGCTCGGACAAGAGACAAAACTTACCCAGAAGCTCTATTCTACTGCTGCTGCCCATCCACAGCGCGTGGTATTTGCCGAGGCCGTTCACCCCACCATGCTGAAAGCCGCTGTTCAGGCTAAGGCCGAAGGTATCTGTCAGCCCGTGTTGCTTGGTAACGACGAGGTCATCACCAAACTCGCTGCATCGCTCGACCTGAATCTTGACGGCATCGAGATTGTCAACTTGCGTCATCCCAACGAACAAGAGCGCCGTGAGCGTTATGCCCGCATCCTTACTGAGAAGCGCCAGCGCGAGGGCTATACCTTCCAGGAGGCCAACGACAAGATGTTCGAGCGCAACTACTTTGGTATGATGATGGTTGAGACTGGCGAGGCCGATGCATTTATCACAGGTCTTTATACAAAGTATTCAAATACCATCAAGGTTGTTAATGAGGTGATTGGTATCCGTCCTGAGTTCAAGCATTTCGGCACAATGCACATCGTCAACTCACCTAAGGGAACCTTCTATCTCGCCGATACATTGGTCAATGAAAATCCCGATACAGATACGTTGGTCGATATTGCCAAGCTCGCTGCTACGGCAGTTCGCTTCTTCAACGAGAAACCTGTCATCGGTATGATGAGCCACTCTAATTTCGGCTCTTCCACCAGTTCCGGCGCCAAGAAGGTGAAGAGTGCCGTTGAACAGATGCAGGCTCTTTTCCCCGAATTGCCTATCGACGGTGAGATGCAGCTCGACTGCGCTCTCGATAATGAGTTGCGCGACGAACAGTATCCTTTCACACGTCTCAAGGGTAAGAAGGTCAACACGCTCGTATTCCCCAACCTCACCTCTGCCCGCTCTTCATACAAGATGCTGCAGATGCTGGGAAGCGACGCTGAGATTATCGGCCCGATCCAGATGGGTCTGAACAAGCCTATCCACTTCATCGACTTCGGTGCATCGGTTCGCGACGTTGTCAACATTGTAGCCGTGGCCACCATCGATGCCTACGTGGCAAAGATTCAGGCTAGAATCTCTGCCTTTGGAAAGTAAGAACTGGCTCATTATACGCTTCATAATCCCCAGCCAGAATAAGGCTGGGGATTATTTTTATTATCAACCAAATCATTACAGAAGATGAAAGCATTTATCGTATATTGCCATCCGTCAGAAGAGTCTTTCACCAGTCATGTGCGCGACGCCTTCATCAAGGGCATTGTAGATTCTGGGAATGAATATGTTCTTTCCGATCTCTATCAGATGGACTTCAAGACAGACATGTCGGAGAAAGAATACCTCAGAGACTCTAATTATTCGACCGAGCCCTGTTTAGAGGCAGATGTGCTTGCTGAACAAGCGAAGATCAATGCTGCCGATGCCATTATATTCATTTACCCCGTATTCTGGACTGAAGCACCAGCAAAACTCATTGGCTGGTTCGACAGGGTATTTACCTATGGTTTTGCCTATGGCCCTAAAACCATGAAGGTGTTGGAGAAAGGGCTGATACTTTGCACGGCTGGCAACACGACAGATAAACTTGAGCAGTTCGGTCTACTGCCAAGTATGAAGAAAATCATGTTCGGTGATCGCCTGTTCAATCGCGTGAAACACACTGATTTTGTGGTCTTCGGTGGTATGACCAGAGCCTGTCCGTCAAGACGCGACAACTGGGACGAGAATCTTGCTACCGCCTACAACCGAGGACTGACCCTGTTTAGTTCTACAGAAGTTGAATTCTCTCTCGATGGGCGGCATTTTGTGGCTATAAACAATTCTGACTCTGGTGAAGTTTCAATCCAGACCGTGTTCTGTTATCATCAGAAAGACAAAACCGTTTGGGCCGAATATTCGGGTGGAGACATCATTAAAGGGTTTCTGGTTGGTAAGATTGATACAGACAACGAACTTCAGTTCACTTACCAGCACATCAACACCAGTGGGGAATTGAAGACCGGCTCATGCCATTCTGTACCAAGAACCGAAAACGGCAAACTGAGATTCTATGAATCATGGCAATGGACGTCTGGTCCAACGGGAACCTCTATTATAGAGGAAATCTGACACTGTTATTTCTTCAATGGGAAATAACGACCGTATGTCAGCATACGCCAAAGCCATTCTAACGGACCAAAACGGAAATAGCCAAGCCACCAACGGCAGAGTACTGTCTGCACACAGAACACAATGAAAGCAGTCAGTTCGATGGTTACGAGTCCGAATGTCGTTCCAAGTCCCAGTCCGAGTCCGTAAAACAATACAATGCCAATCACAGATTGCGAGATATAACATGATAGTGCCATTCTGCCTGAAGAGGCAAGCATAAGCATGCTTGGACCACGTTTGACGAACACCAGACAGACGGAGAGAATATAACTGATCCCTAATGGGATAACACTAATGGCATAAAGTGAAGAATGAACCGTCAGACCCCATGGATGATTGTTCACAGCACTCCACGCATATAGAGCCGAAGTTGGCAGCGAGACCGTCAGCAGAACGGTCAACATCTGTTTCAACGGTAGCTTATCTAGTCTTGCGTATAACCTGTTCTTACCTATCAGATAACCAATAATGAACAGCCCCAGCACCTTGGACAGTCGGTGACCGGCTACAAACTCCCACATTCGTTCGCACGCACCTTGTATCAGAAAGGCGAACATGGCGCCATAACTGTCGGCATCGCGCAACCATGAGGCAAAGTTTTCTTCTGTGATACCTTGCTTCGAAGCCTGCAACCACCAGAAATTGTAGAAAGGGGCTGCAAAGTCAACATGAGCAAACTCCGTTAAGGCATCGAGAGCCACCGGAATGATAATCAGCGATATCGCTATCACCAGCAGAATTCTGTCTTTCTGTCTGATAAACAGCGGTAACATCAATCCGCCTACTGCATATAACAGCAGTATATCACCACTCCATATGAACATCAGATGACAGAAACCGATAGCCACCAGTATCAGCATACGTCTCATGAAAAGCGAAACGCTATGGCGCGTCAGAATCAGCGAGAAACCTACACCGAAAAGCACCGAGAAGATGGTATAGAACTTACCATCTACCAACATATACTGCAAGAAGCGCACAATCTTGTCGACCTCAGCCGTTGCCATGGCTGCCTGCTCTCCACCCGGCAGAAACGTCCACAACGCAAACTCCGGATAATTAGCCAACGCGATGCCAGCCAGCGCCAAACCCCTTAATACGTCCAATATCAGGAATCTCTCTCTTTCACTTACAGGTCCGTTATTCATCATATGGGTGCAAAGGTACAACAATTTATTTCAATCTGACATTTTTCTTTTGTTTTTCTCCCCAAAACTTTTAAGACCTTAGAAACATGTATTTTGCTGCAGTTGTTGCAGTGTTGCAGTTCGAATCATGGAGTGAGAAAAGTGAAAAGTAAATTCTATATATTTATATATATAATATATAATATATAGACCTTTTTTAGGAGGTACGCTAAGCTCTCAAACAACTGCAACACTGCAACAACTGCAGCAGATTGACCGACTTTGCTCGGAGGGAAGTCTGGGTTTCTGCGGATAAAAGTCAACCTTTGCTTGGAGCAAACATATCACCTATATTAAATATATATGCAGAAACGGGAAGCCTGCGGATGACGGGCAATCAGAAACAGACCGCAACTTGTTATCGAACACATAATAAATGTATATAAATTACTTTTTGGCTTGACATATATCAATTATGTGACAAAAAGATAGATTTTTTAATAAATAATTGATAAAATGTTTGGTAATTCAGATTTTTGATGTAATTTTGCAGTCGAATTTGAAAACTGTAAAGACAGAATGCTCTGTAAAAGCAGTAGAGACTATAAAAATGAATATTTAATCATTATAACACTTAAAAAAACAATTAGATTATGAATGCAGCACAAGTTGTTGAGGATCTGAAAAAGAGATTCCCTAATGAGCCGGAGTACATCCAGGCAGTTTCTCAGGTACTTCCCACAATTGAGGAAGAGTACAACAAGCACCCCGAGTTTGAGAAGGCCAACCTCATTGAGCGCCTTTGCATCCCCGATCGCGTTTGTGAGTTCCGTATTACCTGGACCGACGATAAGGGTAACGTACAGACAAACATGGGTTACCGTATTCAGCACAACAATGCTATCGGCCCGTACAAAGGTGGTCTCCGCTATCACAAGAGTGTAAACCTGGGTATCCTGAAGTTCCTGGCTTTCGAGCAGACCTTCAAGAACTCTCTGACCACACTGCCTATGGGTGGTGCTAAGGGTGGATCAGACTTCTCTCCTCGTGGCAAGAGCGACGCTGAGGTAATGCGTTTCTGCCAGGCATTCATGAATGAGCTTTATCGCGTAATCGGTCCTGATGAGGACGTTCCCGCTGGTGATATCGGTGTAGGTGGCCGTGAGGTTGGTTACCTGTTCGGACAGTACAAGAAGCTCACACACCAGTTCCAGGGTGTACTGACCGGTAAGGGTCTCTCATTCGGTGGTTCACTGATTCGTCCTGAGGCTACTGGTTACGGTACAGTTTACTTCCTGACTTCAATGCTGGCTACACGTGGTATCGAGCTGAAGGGTAAGAAGGTGCTGATTTCTGGTTCTGGTAACGTTGCTCAGTATGCTGCTGAGAAGTGCCTGCAGCTCGGTGCTATCCCCATGACTCTCTCTGACTCAGACGGTTACATCTACGATCCAGACGGAATCGACTTCGACAAGCTGGCTTATGTTAAGGAGCTGAAGAACGTTGAGCGCGGACGTATTAAGGAATATGCAGAGGAGTATCCTAACGCAGTATATCACGCTGGTGAGCGTCCTTGGCACGAGAAGGCCGATATCGCTCTGCCTTGCGCTACTCAGAACGAGATCAACGGTGAGCAGGCTCAGGCTCTCGTAGACAATGGTGTAATCGCTGTTGCTGAGGGTGCTAACATGCCTTCACTGCCCGAGGCTATCAAGATCTTCCAGGATAACAAGCTGTTGTATGCTCCTGGTAAGGCTTCTAACGCTGGTGGTGTATCAGTATCAGGTCTTGAGATGTCACAGAACTCTGAGCGTCTGAGCTGGACTTCTAAGGAGGTTGACGACTACCTGAAGCGCATCATGGCCGACATTCACGAGAACTGCGTGAAGTACGGTACTCAGGCTGACGGTTACATCAACTACGTGAAGGGTGCTAATGTTGCCGGCTTCATGAAGGTTGCCAATGCCATGATGGCTCAGGGCATTGTATAACATTGTATAATGACCTTAATGAAGTATAACTAAATAGTTATTAATATGATAGGAATGGAGGGCTGACTCGAAAGGGTCGGCTCTCTTTTTTGTTAATAATTCATAAATCATCCCTTACTTCTCCACCCTTACCACTTACTTTTCACGGAAAATGACTACCTTTGCAGCCGCTTTCTCCCCCGTAGGGGGAAATAGGAGCCGGAACAGGCGCTTGCTCCTATCGAATATTAACCCTTTAAAGATGGTCTGGTAAACGTCTGTTCAGACCCCGCCCCGACAAACAAACGAGGGGCACAAGAAATTTATATTATGTCAGAATTAACAAAGAACGTTAAGCCACTCGACGATTTCAATTGGGACGAGTTTGAAAATGGCACGACCGCTGGTGTCAGCAAGGAAGAGCTTGACAAAGCGTATGACGAAACCCTTAACAAGGTAGCCGATCACCAGGTAGTAGAAGGTACCGTGATCAGCGTTGACAAGAAGGAAGTTGTTGTCAACATCGGCTACAAGAGCGACGGTATCATCCCCGCTTCAGAGTTCCGCTACAATCCCGACCTGAAGGTTGGCGACAAGGTAGAGGTTTACGTTGAGAGCGCAGAGGACAAGAAGGGCCAGCTCCTTCTTTCTCACAAGAAGGCTCGCCTGAGCAAGTCTTGGGATGAGGTTAACGCAGCTCTCGAGGCTGATGCAATCATTCAGGGTTACATCAAGTGTCGCACTAAGGGCGGTATGATTGTCGACGTATTCGGCATCGAGGCCTTCCTGCCCGGCTCTCAGATCGACGTTCACCCCATACGCGACTACGATCAGTTCGTAGGCAAGACTATGGAGTTCAAGGTTGTTAAGATTAACCAGGAGTTCCGCAACGTTGTTGTATCTCACAAGGCTCTCATCGAGCAGGAGCTCGAGGCTCAGAAGAAGGAGATCATCGGCCGTCTTGAGAAGGGTCAGATTCTTGAGGGTACCGTTAAGAACATCACTTCTTACGGTGTATTCGTTGACCTCGGTGGTGTTGACGGACTCATCCACATCACAGACCTGTCTTGGGGCCGCGTAGACGATCCTCACAAGGTAGTTGAGCTCGACCAGAAGATCAATGTTGTAATCCTCGACTTCGACGACGAGAAGCGTCGCATCGCCCTCGGTCTGAAGCAGCTCACCCCACATCCCTGGGATGCTCTGGATGCTGACCTCAAGGTTGGTGACCACGTAAAGGGTAAGGTTGTTGTTATCGCCGACTACGGTGCATTCGTTGAGATTCAGCCTGGTGTTGAGGGTCTGATTCACGTATCAGAGATGTCATGGAGCCAGCACCTCCGTTCAGCTCAGGAGTTCCTGAAGGTTGGCGAAGAGGTAGAGGCTGTAATCCTGACTCTCGACCGTGACGAGCGCAAGATGTCACTTGGTATCAAGCAGCTCCGCGAGGATCCCTGGGAGGCTATCGAGACCAAATATCCTGTTGGCAGCAAGCACACTGCAAAGGTTCGCAACTTCACCAACTTTGGTGTATTTGTTGAGCTCGAGGAGGGTGTTGACGGCCTGATTCACATCAGCGACCTGTCATGGACCAAGAAGGTTAAGCATCCTTCAGAGTTCACTCAGGTAGGTGCTCAGATCGATGTAATCGTTCTGGATATCGACAAGGAGAACCGTCGTCTGTCTCTCGGACACAAGCAGCTTGAGGACAATCCTTGGGATGTATTCGAGGATAAGTACACCGTTGGCTCTATCCACGAGGGTAAGATCAGCGAGATGCTCGAGAAGGGCGCCGTTGTATCTCTCGAGGAGAACGTTGAGGGCTTCGCTACTCCTAAGCACCTCGTTAAGGAGGATGGTTCACAGGCCGTTCTCGGTGAGACTCTGCCCTTCAAGGTTATTGAGTTCAACAAGGACAGCAAGCGTATCATCTTGTCTCACAGCCGCACCTTCGAGGATCCCGCTCGTGAGGAGAAGAAGGCTGCAGCCAAGAAGGCTCGCGCTCCAAAGAACGACGCTCCAAAGATTGAGAATGTAGCTGCCAGCACAACCCTCGGCGACATCGACGCTCTGGCTCAGCTGAAGGCTCAGATGGAGAAGGGTGAGAAGAAGAAGTAATCACTCTCCTACTCTATAATTAGTAATCCCTCCGGAAATCCTCCGGAGGGATTTTTTTGGCACGATATTTGCAGAAACCTTGGCAGATTATAAATTTATATAGATATTATGCAAAAAGGTAACATCGGGGTTACAACCGAGAATATTTTCCCCGTCATCAAAAAGTTTCTCTATAGTGACCATGAGATTTTCCTGCGTGAGATGGTTTCCAATGCCGTCGACGCAACGCAGAAGATGAAGACACTCGCTGCCCAAGGCGATTTCAAGGGCGAACTGGGTGATCTGACCGTACGTGTGAACTTCGACGCCGACAAGGGAACAATCACCATCAGCGACCACGGTATCGGTATGACTGAGGAAGAGATTGAGAAGTATATCAATCAGATTGCCTTCTCAGGCGTAAGCGACTTCCTGGAGAAATATAAGGATAACGCAAACAGCATTATCGGTCACTTCGGACTGGGATTCTACTCTTCATTCATGGTTTCTAAGAAGGTGGAAATCATTACGAAGTCTTGGAAAGACGGTTCAAAGGCCGTAAAATGGAGCTGCGACGGTAGCCCTGCCTATGAGATTGACGATGCAGAGCGCGAGGATCGTGGTTCAGACATCATCCTCTATATCGACGACGACTGCAAGGAATTCCTCGATAAGGGTAAGCTGGAAGGACTTCTCAACAAGTACTGCAAGTTCATGGCCGTTCCCGTGGCCTTCGGCAAAAAGCAGGAATGGAGCAGCGAAGAGAAAAAGATGGTTGACAAGGATGAGGACAACATTATCAATAACGTAGAGCCACTGTGGACAAAGACTCCTTCAACACTGAAAGACGAGGACTACAAGAACTTCTACCGCACACTCTACCCCATGAGCGACGAGCCGATGTTCTGGATTCACCTGAACGTTGACTATCCTTTCAACCTGACTGGTATTCTTTATTTCCCCCGTATCAAGTCGAATATCGACCTGCAGAAGAATAAAATCCAGCTCTACTGCAACCAGGTGTTCGTAACTGACCAGGTAGAGGGCATCGTACCCGAGTTCCTGACTCTGTTGCACGGTGTCATCGACTCTCCAGACATTCCCCTGAACGTAAGCCGTAGCTATCTGCAGAGCGACCGTGAGGTGAAGAAAATTTCTACCTACATCACCAAGAAGGTGGCCGACCGCCTGAATTCTATTTTCAAGGAAGACCGCAAGCAGTACGAGGAGAAGTGGGACGACCTGAAACTGTTCATCAACTATGGTATCCTGTCTGAGGAAGGCTTCTACGACCGTGCCAAGGACTTTGCTCTGATGAAAGATACTGAAGGTAAGTTCTTTACATTCGATGAATACAAGACACTGATTGAAGCCAACCAAAAGGATAAGGACGACCAGCTTGTATATCTCTATGCTACCGACAAGGACGAGCAGTACTCATACATCAAGGCTGCTCAGGATAAGGGATATTCTGTGCTGCTGCTCGACGGTCAGTTGGATGTTCCAACCATCCAGACACTGGAGCAGAAGTTTGAGAAGAGCCGCTTTACTCGTGTGGATAGTGATATCATTGATCGTCTGATTGTGAAAGATGACCAGAAGAAGAGTGAACTCACCGACGAACAGAGTGACAATTTGTCAGCCGTGTTCCGCACACAGATGCCAAAGATTGACAAGGCAGAGTTCATGGTACAGGTAGACGCTCTTGGTGAAGAGGCTCGCCCCGTCATCATCACTCAGAACGAATATATGCGTCGTATGAAGGAGATGAGTCGCTTCCAGGCTGGTATGAACTTCTATGGCCAGATGCCTGACTCATTCAACATCGTGCTCAACGCCGACCATCCGCTGGTAAAGAAGGTGCTCGAGGACAGCGAGGCCGCTACAGCAGAGGCCCTGAAGCCTATCGTAGCAGAACTGAAGGGTCAGGAGGCTCGTCTGGCTGCCATACGAGCCGCTCAAGACAAGAAGAAGTACGACGAACTGACTCAGGAGGATAAGGACCAGAAGGCTGAAGCAGAGAAGGCTGTACAGGAGCAGAAGGACAAGAAGCAAGCTGTGATTGCCGACTATGCAAAAGATAACAGCATTGTTCATCAGCTCATCGACCTGGCACTGCTTCAGAATGGTATGCTTAAGGGCGAGGCCCTTGATAAGTTCCTGAAGCGTTCAGTGGATCTGATTAAGTAATGAGAGACTTCTCTCCGTTATATCAATAAAAAAGCTCCTCGATGTGAGGAGCTTTTTTTATCTGTGTAATTCGCGGAGACGGTTCTTATATGCTTTACGAAGTTTGCGAACAGCTTTGTCGCGTATCTGGCGAATACGTTCACGCTTCAGTTCCATATCTTCAGCTATCTCGGCCATTGTCTCATGTTTCTGGTTAATTCCATAATAGGAATTGATGACCTGCGACTCACGCTTATCAAGCGTACCTAAGGCGAACTCTACAGCTTCCTCGATGGCCTCTGAATGTACACGCTCGTCGGCAAGCGGTGCATCTTTATTTACCAATACTGATAACAGATTCATATTAGCACGATGCCCCAAAGGAGCATCAACCGACAAAGGCATACTCTGCTGACGGGCAAACTCGTCTTTCACATCCTTAGGTACCTGATAAAGGCCTCCTTGCTGGTCTATGGCTTTCTCGATGGCCTGGCGAACATAAACAACGGCAAAGTTCACAAAACGAATGCCTCGCGAAGCATCAAACTTGCTTGCGGCCTTCATCAGACCGATATTTCCTTCGCTCACGAGATCTTCCATCGATACCCCTTTGCCCTTATATTGACGGGCAATAGTAACAACAAACCTCAGATTGGCTTCCACAAGCTTTGACAGCGCCCTGGAGTCACCACTCTGTATACGGACTGAAAGTTCTTTCTCTTCCTGGTCAGAAAGCAGCACTTCCTTACCTATCTCATCTAAATACCTATTTAATACAGAATCTTCCATATATCTTTTCTTTTGGTGCAAAGATACAATATTATTTTGAATAGACAAAGAAAAAAGAGAAAAGAAAAAATCCCACTGAATGTAATCATTCAAGTGGGATTTTCATTATTTTGTGATTCCGGCGGGATTCAAACCCACAACCTTCTGATCCGTAGTCAGATGCTCTATTCAGTTGAGCCCCAAATGACCCATTGTTCCTTATTTTTGCAACCGTTTTTGTGATTCCGGCGGGATTCAAACCCACAACCTTCTGATCCGTAGTCAGATGCTCTATTCAGTTGAGCTACGGAACCATTTCCGATTTGCGGGTGCAAAGGTACACACTTTTTTTGGAACAGCCAAATTTTTGGAGTCTTTTTTCGAAAAAAGTTCGTTTTTACACGATAATCCGTGTCTTATGGTAGTTTTCGCGGAATTCTGAAGGGCTACAACCCTTACGTTTTTTGAATATACGATTAAAATTACTCAGATTGTTAAAGCCACAACCAAAACCTATTTCGGCGATGGAATGTGTACTGTCAACCAACATACGGCTGGCATACCCTAATCTCTGATCAATAATATACTCGCTCAGATTTCGCCCCGTGTGGAGTTTGAAGAATCTACTGAAGGCCGAAGGACTCATGCCTGCAATATCAGCCACCTTAGTAAGGCGGATCTCCTCTTTATAATGTTGGTCGATATAACTCTTGACTTTCTGCACCCTACGGCTATCGCTCGATACCTCAACCTTGGCAAAACTGCTTGAAGCAAGCGTGCGGGCCCCATCACACTTGGACAGTTCGTAGAGAATGGTAAGAAACTGCATAAAGGCATAAAAACCATCTTTCACAGAACTGAGTGTATCAAGTTGCTGATAAACGCGCATGATGGCATCCAAGGGGAAACTAAGTCCTTTCTGGGCCTCAAGCATCATCTTCTTCATAGAGTTGAAGGGATTACGTGCAAAAATGCCGCTATCACTGAAATCGATATCAAACTGGATAGTTATCTCACGAATATCATCACTCTGGCAGTCGCCTTGTTCCCATACATGTTCAAGATCCGGACTTGTGATAAGCACCAGATCATAATCGCCGATAATCTCGTTAGAATCACCAACAATACGACGCACACCTTTAGCATGCTCCACGAAGTTAAGTTCGTAAACCTCATGGTTATGTATCGGATAGGTAAACTCTTTCTTGCGACGGTCTGCTATATAAAGCACATCCTTACCCATCAAAGGGGTAATCTCATGAATAACCTTTGAGTCCATCAGATTTTAAGCTCTTTCAAGATTTCAGACATACGATGCATATTGTTAATACGCATAGGTACAAGCGGCAAACGGAGCACGTTCTGGATAAATCCCATCTCAGACAGCATCGCTTTAACGCCCGCAGGGTTTCCATCAACGAAGAGCAAAGAAAAAAGATCTGTAAAACGATGATGTATAGTACGAGCAGGATCGTATTCACCACGCATCTGCAAACGAATCATTCTTGAGAACTCCTTAGGCAGAGCATTGCCGATAACAGAAATAACACCTACTGCGCCACAACTTACCATTGGGAAAGTGAGAGCATCATCGCCACTGATAACATCAAAGTCGTTAGGCTTGTTCTTGATGATTTCATTCACTTGTTCGAGATTACCACTTGCTTCTTTAATTGCAACAATATTCTTGCAATCACGAGCTAATCGAACCGTTGTTGCAGCCTGCAGATTCACGCCCGTGCGCCCGGGAACATTATATAATACTACAGGCAGAGAGGTGGCGGCTGCGATGGCTTTGAAGTGTTGGTAGAGACCTTCCTGAGAGGGCTTGTTATAGTAAGGACATACGCTGAGTACGCCGTCAATACCCTTGAAATCACCAGTCTTCAACTCCTCTACTACAGCTGCGGTATTATTACCACCACACCCCATCAGAATAGGCACTTTACCTTGTACCCTATCAACAATCATGTTCTTAATCTTGGATTTTTCCTCTGCAGTAAGTGTAGGTGTTTCACCCGTTGTAGCGAGAATACAGAGAAAATCTGCTCCATTGTTAAGCTGATACTCCACCAGGCGCATCAGCGATTCATAGTCTACCGAGCCATCTTCCTTGAAAGGGGTGATGAGCGCAATGCCCAAGCCCTTGAAAATATTGTGTACCATATAGTCTAATCTTTTCGGCTGCAAAGATACACATTAAAAATGAAAATCGCAGCAATTTGCTGCGATTTTTTCATTTTTTGTGTTATTCTGCTTTGAATAAGTCTTTTATACCTCCTATCGATCCAAGAAGGTTGGTTGCCTCATAGGGCAGATAAACGGTTTTGGTCTTGTCACCTTCAGCCAGTTCCTGCATCATCTGAATATATTTCTGAGCCAGCAGATAGTTGGCGGGATTGGTACTCTTACCAACAGCCTGGGTAATCAGTTCAATGGCTTTTGCTTCAGCCTCCGCTTTACGGATACGAGCCTGAGCTTCACCTTCAGCCTCAAGAATCGCCTGTTCCTTAGCAGCCTGAGCCTTGTTAATAACCGCCGTCTTCTCACCTTCTGAGGCCAGAATCTCTGCAGCCTTCTGTCCTTCGGAAGTAAGAATCTGCGCACGTTTGTTACGTTCTGCCTGCATCTGCTTCTCCATGGCTGTAAGCACAGAATCAGGAGGCGTGATATCCTGCAATTCTACACGGTTCACCTTAACACCCCACTTATCCGTAGCATCGTCGAGCACGGCAGAGAGTTTCTTATTAATAGTATCGCGCGATGTCAATGTCTCGTCAAGTTCCAGTTCACCGATAATATTACGTAGAGTGGTCTGCGTAAGTTTCTCAATGGCATTGGGCAGATTGTTAATCTCGTATGTAGCCTTGAAAGGGTCTACAATCTGGAAATACAGCAACGCATTAATTTCCGTCTGCACATTATCCTTTGTTATCACATTCTGTTTGGGGAAGTCGTACACTTGCTCACGCAAATCAATGGTTGTAGAGTACATGTATCGTCCGTGATTCAGAACAACGATAGATTTAGCGCGGTCGATAAATGGAATAATGATATTGATACCGGGCTGAAGCGTAGCATAGTAACGTCCCAAACGTTCAATGATCTTTGTCTCTGACTGCGGAATAATCACAAGTGCCATTTTGGCAAAGATAACCACCAGAATGATGACGGCTATCAGAATAGATGTCATAATATCCATAATTCGTATTAATGTTTTGGGTTTATAATATTTCTACAGTAATGATAGTTGATGCGCGATCGATAACGGTGACGTTGGAGCCTTCGGGAATATCGACCTCACCAAGGGTTACAGCTTTCCATATATCACCATCAATTTGCACTCGGCCATAACCTCCCGCTTTGACGGTTTCTACAACTTTACCTTGACGCCCCAACAAAGCATCGGCATTACTGACACGACTATCCTCACCTTTATGCAGATAGCGTTGAGCAAAGGGACGAACCCAGAAAAGACTGATGAGAGTGAAGACGGCAAAGGCGGATAACTGGAGCCAGATTCCACCATCAAAGGCAGATACTATAGCTGCGAAGACTGCACCAATAGCAAAGCAAATAATGAAGAAATCGCCAGCCATTAATTCAAGAATAAGGCAAACGACGGCTATCACCACCCATAATTGCCACACATGTTGCGAAATGTAATCTATCATAAAATTCTATTCGTATATTGGTTGATATTATTTCTTTTGGGGTCAAAGGTACGAAAAAACTATGATACGTCCAAATAAAATATGACTTTTTACGTTATTAAAGAGTATGGTAAGAAGAAATGTCAGACTCGCAATTATACTCATATGCCTGATGATGAGCATCATGGCCCATGCCGATGGTTTCACACTCAAAGGCAAGGTTGTTGATGAAGAGGAACACGCCTTGGAATTGGTAACTGTATCATGCTTAGCACAAGGTAAAATGACAATGACTAACTTGAAAGGCGAATTTTCTCTCGATTTACATTCGGCCGATTCTGTTGAAGTCAGATTCACGATGGTTGGCTATAGCGCTAGAAAACGTATATTCCGCCACCCCAAAGGCAAGATTAATGTACAGATTGTGATGCGACCGATGGAGGCTCTGCAGGAAATCGTTATCACTGAAAAGCGAAGACAGACATCACAGACACAACAGCTTAACATAAAAGACGTTCGACAAGGGCCTGCAACAACCGGCAATGCTGTAGAAGAAATGATACAGCAGCAAGCAGGCGTATCAACCCATAACGAGCTGTCATCGCAATATAATGTAAGAGGTGGCTCGTTTGATGAAAACTCTGTCTATATCAATGGCGTAGAGGTATATCGCCCATTACTCATCAGCAGCGGTCAACAAGAAGGACTCTCTGTCATTAATCCTGATATGGTAGAAAAGATTGGCTTCTCTACTGGCGGATTTGAGGCAAAATATGGCGACAAGATGTCATCGACTCTGGATATTACTTATTGTCAGCCTAAAGGCTTTAAGGCTTCTGCAACAGCATCGCTTCTTGACGCAAGTGGCTACCTGGGGTATGGGAACGGAAAATTCTCGATGAGTCATGGTATCAGATACAAGACTAACCGTTATCTGTTAGGGTCTCTAGAAACTACTGGAGAATACAAACCTAATTTTCTTGATTATCAGACATATATAACATACAATCCGAATAAGAGATGGAATATCGACGTGATGGGATATGTCTCTGAGAATCATTATAACTTCATTCCAGAAGACAGAGAAACCAGTTTTGGCACCTTGGCCGATGTCAAGGCCTTTAAGGTATACTTCGACGGACAAGAAAAAGACTTGTTCCGCACTCTTTTCGGTACAATTGGCATTACCCGGCATTTTGGGGATTACACCAAACTTAAAATCCTTATGTCAGCATTCCACACAAAAGAAAGTGAGCAATATGACATCATGGGACAGTATTGGCTCGACAATACGCTGACTCAAGAGAATCTGGGGGTTGGAACGTACATGGAACATGCACGCAACTATCTTACCGCAGATGTCATCAATATAAAACTGACAGGAAATCATCGTGCAGGACATCATGATATCGAAGCAGGTATCACCTATAAACAGGAGCACATCAAAGAGCAGTCAAAGGAGTACGAAATGCGCGATTCCACCGGATATTCTATCCCCCACTCCTCAGAAAGGCTTGACATGATCTATACACTTTCAGCGAAGAATAATGTGAAGAACTATCGAACGGAAGCCTACATACAAGACACCTACCGATTCTCAAAGGGCGACACATATTATACATTTAACTATGGTATCAGATTAGCCAATTGGTCGTTCAATAAAGAAACCATCATATCGCCAAGAGCCTCGTTAGCGATAATACCAGCCTTTAATCAAGATGTGACATTCCGTTTAGCTACTGGTATATACTATCAAGCGCCCTTCTACAAGGAGATCCGAGATACACTGATGCAAAACGGTATAACCACAGCAATTTCAAACGAAAAAATCAAGAGTCAGAAATCCATTCAATTCATTGGAGGCGTGGATTATAGGTTTAAAATGCTCAATCGAAAGTTTAAGTTATCCGCTGAGGCATATTATAAAGCATTATCGAACCTGATACCATATAACATTCAGAATCTTAAGATTACATATTATGGCAATAATATCTGCAAGGGATATGCTGCAGGAATAGACTTAAAAATATATGGTGAATTCGTACCAGGCACAGACTCATGGTTAACTTTCTCACTGATGAGTACCCGACAGAAGTTTGGTAACAATTGGATTCCTATGCCAACAGATCAAAGATGGTCAGTAAACCTCCATTTCACCGACTATTTCCCCGGTACTGAGCGATGGAGAATGACACTTCGTATGGCATATGCCGATGGTCTTCCTTTTGGAGCCCCACATAGAGGTTTGGAGCAACAGCAGTTCCGTGCACCAGCCTATAAACGAGCTGACATCGGAATGAGTTACAGAGCTGTCAAAGATGAATATGGTATCAAGAATCTATGGATAGGTATAGACTGCCTGAACCTATTCGGTATATCCAATGTTAACAGTTATTATTGGGTAACCGATGTTACGAATCGCCAGTGGGCGGTACCTAACTATCTGACAGGTAGACAAATTAACGGAAGACTTACAGTTGAATTCTAATAAAGTATTAAAATGAGAGATTATCACCAGGATTTAGTAGCAATCTCTTTTTTTAATTAAAAAAAGCAAAATAAAGAAGGGAATGTCATATATCTTTTGTACCTTTGCACGTAATTTGATAAAATTATCAATTCTCTAACATTAAAAGATATGAAGATTTCCCACATTGAGCACCTGGGCATTGCCGTCCAGAGCATCGAGGAGAGCCTGCCGTATTTCACTGACGTGCTGGGCTTAGAGTGTTATGCAACAGAGGTCGTTGAAGACCAGAAAGTAAAGACCGCCTTCCTTCGCTGCGGCGAAGTTAAGTTGGAACTGCTGGAGCCCACATCACCCGAGAGTACAATCCAGAAGTGGCTCGATAAGGGTAATAAGGGCGTACACCATGTAGCCTTCTGCGTAGAAGACGGTGTCGCCAAGGGTCTTGCAGAAGTATCCGAGAAAGGCATACGTCTGATTGACGAAAAACCGCGCAAAGGTGCCGAAGGACTGAACATTGCTTTCCTGCACCCGAAGTCAACATGTGGAATTCTCACAGAACTATGTGAACACCCTGAATAAACAGAAATAACGAACATTCTCAAACACTTAAATAAAACAATGAGCAAACAATTAGAAAAAATCAAGCAACTCATCGAGAAGCGCGAACAGGCACGTCTCGGTGGTGGTGAAAAAGCTATTCAGAAACAGCACGACCGTGGTAAGTATACAGCCCGTGAGCGTATTGAAATGCTCCTCGACGAGGGCTCGTTCGAGGAGTATGACATGTTCAAAGAGCACCGCTGCCATAACTTCGGTATGGAGAAAAAGCAGTTCCTCGGCGATGGTGTCGTAGCTGGTAGTGGTACTATCGATGGCCGTCTGGTATTCGTATTCGCACAGGACTTTACTGTTCATGCAGGTTCTCTTTCAGAGACAATGAGTCAGAAGATCTGCAAAGTTATGGATATGGCCATGAAGATGGGAGCTCCCGTTATCGGTATTAACGACTCAGGTGGTGCTCGTATTCAAGAGGGTATCAACTCATTGGCTGGTTTTGCCGAGATTTTCGAGCGCAACATTCTTGCCTCAGGTGTTATTCCACAGATTTCAGGAATTTTCGGTCCCTGTGCCGGTGGTTCTGTTTACAGCCCAGCACTCACCGACTTCACCTTGATGATGGAAGGTACTTCATATATGTTCCTGACTGGTCCGAAGGTTGTTAAGACTGTTACCGGTGAGGATATTGATCAGGAACATCTGGGTGGTGCCAGCGTTCACGCAACCAAGTCTGGTGTAACCCATTTCACCGCAGCAACTGAGGAGGAAGGTTTGCAGATGATTAAAACCCTGTTGAGCTATATTCCTTCAAACAATATGGAGACTGCTCCTTTCAAGGCAACAGAAGACCCCATCAACCGTATGGAGGATTCTCTGAATGAGATTATCCCAGAAAACCCCAACGAGGCATACGACATGTATAAGGTTATCGGTGCTGTAGTTGATGATGGTGAATTCTTCGAGGTTCAGCCAAAGTTTGCAAAGAATATCATTGTCGGTTTTGCCCGTTTCAACGGCCAGAGTGTAGGTATCGTTGCCAACCAGCCTAACTGCTATGCTGGTGTACTCGACGTAAACGCTTCTCGTAAGGGTGCCCGTTTCGTTCGTTTCTGCGACGCCTTCAATATTCCTATCGTATCACTCGTTGACGTTCCCGGTTTCTTGCCTGGTACAGGCCAGGAGTACAATGCAGTTATTCTGCACGGAGCCCAGTTGCTCTATGCTTACGGTGAGGCAACAGTGCCCAAGATTACCGTTACTCTGCGTAAGTCATACGGCGGTTCACACATCGTAATGGGTTCTAAGCAACTCCACACCGACCTTAACTATGCATGGCCTTCAGCTGAGATTGCAGTAATGGGTGCTTCTGGTGCCGCTGCTGTGCTCTATGCTAAGGAAGCTAAGGCTAAGAAGGAAGCTGGTGAGGACGTTAAGGCCTTCATCGCTGAGAAGGAGGACGAGTACAACGAGCTCTTCGCTAATCCTTATCAGGCAGCCAAGTATGGCTACATCGATGATGTGATTGAACCACGCAACACTCGTTTCCGCATCTGCCGCGGTCTGGCTCAGCTTGCCACCAAGCGTGATGCCCTGCCCGCCAAGAAGCACGGTAATATTCCAATGTAATTGATTTGTATATGAAGAATAACGAAGTATATGCAGCAATTGCCCTTGCGCTCCATGAGCACTTAGGCAACAACGTCCACGATGCAGAGCCAGGCATTATTACCATTAATGCCCATTCTACACAGTGGAACGGTTATGCACAGACATTCACACAACGTCCCTAATAAAACCAATCGATAATGAAAGAATATAAGTATACTATCAACGGTAATAAATATGAGGTAGTTGTCGGAGATATTACTGATAACATTGCCACCTTAACCGTCAACGGCGAGGAATATAAGGTAGAACTCGAGAAGCAGCCTGAACCTGAGAAGAAAAAGCCTGTTATCAAGGCCGCCACTCCTGCCGCCAACAACGACGCTCCCGTTGCAAACAAAGCTGCTGTCAACAAGGCCAATGCCGTTAAGGCTCCTCTGCCTGGTGTCATCACAGATATCTTAGTTGCTGAAGGCGATGAGGTAAAGGCTGGTGATACAGTCGTTGTACTTGAGGCCATGAAGATGGCAAACAACCTGACCGCTGAGAAAGACGGTAAGGTAACGGCTGTTTGTGTGAAGATTGGTGAGAGTGTGATGGAAGATGACGCTCTGATTGTTATTGAGTAAAACTATCACACGATGCGATAAAGAGAGAATGGACCCAATACCCATTCTCTCTTTTTTCAAACTACTAAGACAAAAATACTATAAACAAATGATAAAGAAAACAATCTTCACTGCAGTTTTAGCAACAATCACTCTGACAGCATTTGGTCAGCAGTGGCCTGAAGTAAGGCCCGAAGCCAAAGCTGGTGCCCGTTGGTGGTGGCTCGGTTCTGCCGTTGACAAGGAGAACCTGAAGTGGACCATGCAGGAATATGCCAATCATGGCATTGGCGCACTGGAGATCACTCCTATCTATGGTGTACAAGGCAACGACGCCAATAATATCCCCTACCTCTCTGATCGTTGGATGGAGATGTTACGCGAAGTGCAGAAAAACGGAAAGGAGCTGGGCATCGAGGTTGATATGGCAACAGGTACAGGATGGCCTTTTGGCGGTCCGTGGGTTCCATTGGAAGAGAGTGCCTGCAAGGCCGTTTTCATTGATACCACCTTTGTAGGTGATTCCGTCGACGGACTTGATTTATCCGTACTAGAGAAAGAGGCCAAGTATTGCAGGCTCAACAGAGCAATGGCCTATTGGCAAGGAGAGCCTTACGACGTAACTGAATACGTAAGAAACGGCAAACTCACCTGGAAACCGGCAGATCTGTTAAAAACCAAAATCAATTCTTCCACAAACAAAACACAGAAGAAAATCCTTAAGCAGAAACTCAAGGATATGAAGAGCGCCCATTGGCAGGTTATAGCCCTCTACTGCCGCTATGGCGTGATGAATGTGAAACGTGCCGCTCCTGGTGGAATGGGACTAGTAGTTGACCACTTCGATAAAAAGGCGGTAAGTAACTATCTGCAACATATTGAAGGTGCCTTTGAACGCACTCATACACCCTATCCTCATACTTTCTTCAACGATTCATACGAAGTGGAAGCAGCCACTTGGACGCCCACGCTCTTTGAAGAGTTTGAGAAGCGCAGAGGCTATAAGTTGGAGCATTACCTACGCCAATTGCTGAATGGTGACACGAAGATCCTGTCCGACTATCGCGAGACGCTTGGCGATCTTTTGTTGGAGAACTTCACACAGCAATGGACGACTTGGGCACACAAGCATGGAGCCATCACTCGTAATCAGGCTCACGGCTCCCCGGCTAATCTCATAGACTGTTATGCTGCTGTGGATATTCCCGAGATAGAAGGCTTCGGTCTGTCCGAGTTCGGCATCAAGGGACTACGAAAGGATTCTGGCAAGACACGTAAGAACGACTCCGACTTCTCCATGCTGAAATATGCGCCATCAGCCGCCCATATCTGTGGCAAGCCCTATACGTCGAGCGAAACATTTACATGGCTGACAGAACATTTCCGTACATCGCTATCACAACTGAAACCCGATATCGATCTGATGTTCTGTGCCGGCGTCAACCACATGTTCTTTCATGGAACCTGCTATTCCCCTAAAGACGATCCGTGGCCAGGGTGGAAGTTCTATGCCAGCATCGATATGTCGCCAACCAACAGCATCTGGCGCGATGCGCCCTACTTCATGCAGTATGTGGAGCGTTGCCAGAGTTTCTTACAGATGGGACAACCGGATAACGATTTCTTAGTCTATCTGCCCGTTCGCGACATGTGGCAGAAGAATCCTCAGAAACTGCTCATGCAGTTCTCTATTCACGCCATGGGCAAATTGGCTCCAGAGTTCATTCAGAGTATCCTTGACATAGACCATGCCGGTTTTGACTGCGATTACATCTCGGAAAGATATATCCTGACAACAAACTATAAGGATGGGATGTTAGAAACAGCAACAGGAACCCGCTATAAGGCTCTTATCATTCCTGGTAGCGGCAATATGCCTGGAAACGTCAAAGCACACATTGAGGAACTGAAGGCTCAGGGTGCGCATATTATATATGGTACACAAACAGCCGACCTGATGAAAGCGGCAAAACCTGAAGCCATTAAGGCTGATTGTGGTCTGAAAGCCATCCGCAGAAAGAACGACACCGGCTATCATTATTTCATAGCCAACCTATCGCCTAATGACATTCACGAATGTTTACCGTTGGCCATTAGCTTTAAAGACGCCGCGTGGTTTAACCCGCTTAATGGAGAAATAACACCTGCCCATATCTCAGGCGACAGCATTGATATCTCTCTCAAAAGCGGAGAATCGATGATTCTGCAAACGTACAACGAGGCAATGCCCTTGAATGACAAAAACAATAAGGCAACCGCAGGAAGTATCACTGACAGTATGGTTATAAAAGGTCCATGGACGCTAACCTTTACCGAAGAAGCACCTAAGGTGAAGAAGACCTTTTCCCTCACAAAGCCTCAGACCTGGGAGACTCTCGATGATGACAGCGTGAAGGTGACCATGGGAACGGGTGTTTATACAACCCGTTTCAAACTCACGAAAGCAGAGGCTAATAAACACTGGAAGATAGATCTGGGTGATGTCCGTGAATCGGCTCGCGTCTACATCAATGGCCATTTCATCGGTTGTGCATGGTCTGTACCATTCATCCTCGACTGCAAGAACACACTGAAAGTTGGCAACAACGAAGTACGGATAGAGGTAACAAATCTGCCAGCAAACCGTATTGCCGACTATGACCGCCGAGGCATTAAGTGGCGCAAAATGGAGGAAATAAACGTCGTAGACATCAATTACAAACGTACAACCTATGACTCATGGGAGCCAATGCCAAGTGGCTTGAACTCTGAAGTACGTCTATTAGAGTATTAATATAACCCTCGTCATAACAAAACAACTTGTTTTGTACTCGTTTAGACTATCTCTTACATCTGTTAAGATAGTTTCTTTGAGAACAAAACAAGTTGTTTTGTCTTAAAGGAGATAATCTTATGCTTTCCGAACCCTTATCCGGTACTTGTCTGTCAATACAATCTGCATCACACGAGCATATCCATCGGCAAACAGAGGGACGGAAAGTGCTACATGTCCCATCGTACGACGGAGGTTAATCTCTACACACGGGTGAAGCAGAAAACCATCCTTTTCATCGGTTGCCACAAGCATCATATCAACCCCAAAAGGCCCCTTATACCGGCCTTTATACATCTCACTTAGCGCGTTCTCTATTTCCAGTTTAATAGAACCTATCAAATCAATTGATATATAACGGCTTAAGATGTCTCTCTTTTCCGATTCGTCAGCTATAATATTCCCTGTATAAGCGCCGTTCTTAGTCTGGAAAAGCGACAGACCCAAATATTTGATATTGCCCATTCCATCGCTCTCAAACTCCATTCCAAAGTCTCTTACCTTATTATAATGGGGTTCTACCATAACGCATCCCTGTTTATCTATCACGTTACTGATCCAACGTTCCTGATAGTCATTCAGCGAGGCACCAACAAACCGCACGCCACGACCACTACTGCTCCAAGGGGCTTTCACAACCATACGCGGATAGTCTTTCATATATGAAAGAACATCTTCAACAGACTCAGCCAGATACGAAGTGCCTATAGTTCCTGGTATCGTCTGCAGTTTCAGAAGAAGCGACATCGCATGTCGGCGATGCGACAACTCCCTGATAGTTTCTATATTCTCTTCCGACGGAACCGCATTCACCCCATAACGCAACAGGGAGCTGCGGAGTGCCAGATCCCATCCCCAAGGTTCAACCTCACGGATATCGAGTTTAGAAAGCAGGTTCTTATCTACGAAATGACATTGCTTCCCGCCAACTCTGGCCCTCAGACGAGCATATGTCTTTTTGGCCTGTTCAATATTCTCTACAAGCACAACATCATCTTCGTCTGCCCAGAGTGCAGGCAGACAGCCTAAATCAGCTCTCAGTTTACGCCCGGCATGAGGCGCAGTGAAGTTGCTAAGATTAGCAGCCAGAGCGAGATCGTGTTCCGGATTAAAAACATGTAACTTCATAAATCGGGCACAAAGTTACCTAAAAATTTGAGTTACAGGCAAGATTATTCGGTTAATTATGATATAAAAAAAGAAAAAATATACATTTTAGTAAGATTTTGCTATTTAGACTTTGCAAATTGCAAGAAATGTATTACCTTTGCAGCTGTTTTAAAACAAATCGCTAGGGATGGAAGCATTTTTCAGGACTTACAGATACCTCATAGAGCATACGAATGCACCCGTTCGTCGCACCCTTATGGATGAGATCGACTGGAGTGACCGCATGATTGGTATTAAAGGAACACGTGGTGTTGGAAAGACAACCTTCTTACTGCAATATGCTAAAGAACATTTCGATATAGAAGACAAACAGTGTCTCTATATCAACATGAACAACTTTTATTTTCAAGGACATGGCATTGCTGAGTTTGCTGACAGTTTCTACAAGCGTGGTGGCCGTGTACTACTTATCGACCAGGTATTCAAGCAGCCAAACTGGAGTTCTGAACTCCGCAAATGCTATGACAACTACCCCAACCTGAAGATTGTCTTTACCGGTAGTAGCGTGATGCGTCTGAAGGATGAGAATCCTGAACTTAACGGTATCGTGAAATCATACAACCTGCGTGGTTTCAGTTTCCGCGAGTTCATCAACCTGTTTACTCACAACAATTTCCAGCCCTATACGCTCGACGAGATTATTCACAATCACGAGCAGATTGCACGTCAGATTCTACCCAAAGTTTCCCCCAACCGCTATTTCCAGGATTATATTCATCATGGTTTCTACCCCTTCTTTCAAGAGCATCGCAACTATAGCGAGAATCTTCTGAAGACCATGAACATGATGACCGAGGTAGATATCCTGCTCATTAAACAGATTGAGCTGAAGTATCTGACGAAGATTAAGAAACTATTCTACCAGATTGCTGAAGATGGTGCCAGCAAGGCGCCCAACATCAGCAAGTTGGCTCAGGATGTTGAAACAAGTCGCGCCACGGTGATGAACTATATTAAATATCTTGCCGACGCGCGCTTGCTGAACATCATATACCCCATTGGTCAGGAATTCCCTAAGAAGCCTGCGAAGATTATGCTTCACAACTCCAACCTCATGTATGCCATCTATCCCATACAGGTTGACAAGCAGGAAGCAATGGAGACCTTTTTCGTTAACTCAATGTGGAAAGACCATAAAGTGAACACTGGCGCTCGCGATTGCAGTTTCGTGGTCGACGAGAAGTTGAAGTTCCGCATTCTGGATGCCAAATTCCAAGGAAAGCTGCGCATTTCACCCGACGTCTATTACGTCCGTTACAACTCGGAAATCGGAAAGGGCAAGCAGATACCACTATGGTTGTTAGGCTTCCTATATTAATAATGTCTATTAAGTTATAATTAAACAAATAAAAAGTTAGTAATTCATTTTATCAGTTACAAAATGGCTAAAGAAAAGAAATTTATCACTTGTGATGGTAATGAGGCTGCTGCTCATGTGAGCTACATGTTCTCTGAGGTAGCTGCTATCTACCCCATCACCCCGTCTTCGCCTATGGCGGAGCACGTAGACGAGTGGGCTGCCCGTGGTCGTAAGAACCTCTGGGGCCAGAACGTCTCTGTACAGGAAATGCAGTCTGAGGCTGGTGCTGCCGGTGCCGTTCACGGTTCTCTGCAGGCTGGTGCTCTTACCACCACCTTCACTGCTTCACAGGGTCTTCTCCTGATGATTCCTAACATGTATAAGATTGCCGGTGAGCTGATTCCTTGCGTATTCGACGTATCTGCCCGTACGCTGGCTTCTCACTCACTCTGTATCTTTGGTGACCATCAGGACGTGATGGCATGCCGCCAGACAGGTTTCGCAATGTTCTGCTCTGGTTCTGTACAGGAGGTGATGGACCTTACAGCAGTTCCTCATCTTGCCACTCTCGAGACTATGGTTCCATTCGTTAACTTCTTCGATGGTTTCCGTACCTCTCACGAGTATCACAAGATCGAGCTGATGGATCAGGAGGATATCCGTCCTTTGGTTAAGGAGGAGTTCGTAAAGCGTTTCCGCGATCGTGCTATGAGCCCTGAGCGTCCTATCACTCGTGGTACTGCCGAGAACCCTGAGACATTCTTCACACACCGTGAGGCTTGTAACCCATACTACGATTCAGTACCCGAAGTAGTTGAAAAGTACCTCGGCGAGATCTCTAAGATCACAGGCCGCGAGTATCACCTGTTCTCATACTACGGAGCCGAGGATGCTGACCGCATGATCATCCTCATGGGTTCTGCTACCGACGCAGCTCGCGAGGCTATCGACTACCTGAACGCTAACGGTCAGAAGGTTGGTATGATCTCAGTTCACCTGTATCGTCCATTCTCAGTTAAGCACCTGTTGGCTGCTGTTCCTAAGACTGTTAAGAAGATTGCCGTTCTGGACCGCACTAAGGAGCCAGGCGCTAACGGCGAGCCTCTGTACCTCGACGTTAAGGATGCATTCTTCGATGTAGAGAACCGTCCTGTTATCGTTGGCGGTCGCTACGGTCTTGGTAGCCGCGATACCACACCGGCTCAGATCATCAGCGTGTTCAACAACCTCGCTATGCCCGAGCCAAAGAACCACTTCACTGTTGGTATCGTAGACGATGTTACCTTCACCTCTCTGCCTGAGGTTGAGGAGATTGCTCTCGGTGGCGCTGGCATGTTCCAGGCTAAGTTCTACGGTCTGGGTGCTGATGGTACCGTTGGTGCTAACAAGAACTCAGTTAAGATCATTGGTGACAACACCGACAAGTACTGCCAGGCTTACTTCTCTTATGACTCAAAGAAGTCAGGAGGTTTCACCTGCTCTCACCTGCGTTTCGGTGATACGCCTATCCGCTCTACCTACCTGGTAACTACACCTAACTTCGTAGCTTGCCACGTTCAGGCTTACCTGCACATGTACGACGTTACACGTGGTCTGCAGAAGAACGGTCAGTTCCTGCTGAACACTATCTTCGATGCCGACGAGCTCGAGAAGTTCATGCCTAACAAGGTAAAGCGTTTCTTCGCACAGAACAACATTACCGTCTATACCATCAACGCTACTAAGATTGCACAGGAGATTGGTCTGGGTAACCGTACCAACACTATCCTGCAGAGTGCATTCTTCCGTATCACCGGCGTTATCCCCGTAGAGCTCGCTGTTGAGAAGATGAAGGCTGCTGCCCTGAAGTCTTACGGCGCTAAGGGTCAGGACGTTGTTGATAAGAACTATGCCGCTATCGATCGTGGTGGTGAGTACGTTCAGCTGACCGTTAAGCCTGAGTGGGCTAACCTGGCTGACGATGCTGAGAAGGTAGACGATGCACCTGCATTCGTTAAGGAGCTGGTTCGTCCTATCAACGCTCAGGCCGGTGACCTGCTGAAGGTTTCTGACTTCGTTAAGCACAACACCGTTGACGGTTCTTGGGAGGTTGGTACAGCCGCTTACGAGAAGCGTGGTGTTGAGGCCTTCGTTCCTGTATGGAACAAGGACAACTGTATCCAGTGTAACCAGTGTGCTTACATCTGTCCTCACGCTGCTATCCGTCCATTCGTTCTCGACGACGAGGAGATCAAGGGCTTCGCAGCAGCTGCTGACACTCTCGAGATGAAGGCTCCTGCCGCTATGAAGGGCATGCACTTCCGTATCGAGACTTCAGTACTCGACTGTCTGGGTTGCGGTAACTGTGCTGATATCTGCCCAGGCAATCCTAAGACTGGTAAGGCTCTTACCATGGCTCCATTCAATCCTGATGCTGCCGATATGGTTCAGGAGGCTAAGAACTGGGAGTACCTGGTTAAGAACGTTAAGTCTAAGCAGAACCTCGTTGACATCAAGAGCAATGTTAAGAACTCACAGTTCGCTCAGCCTCTGTTCGAGTTCTCAGGCGCTTGCTCTGGTTGCGGTGAGACTCCATACGTTAAGCTGATTTCTCAGCTGTTCGGTGATCGTCAGATGATTGCCAACGCTACTGGTTGTTCTTCAATCTACTCAGCTTCTATTCCTTCTACACCTTATACTAAGAACGAGAAGGGTCAGGGTCCTGTATTCAACAACTCTCTGTTCGAGGACTTCTGCGAGTTCGGTCTGGGTATGGCACTTGGTAACAAGAAGATGAAGGAGCGCGTAGCTAAGTTGCTCGGCGAGATGATCGAGAGCGACAAGACTAGCGCTGAGTATAAGGAACTGGCTCAGGAGTGGATTGCCAACAAGGACGATGCTGAGAAGACTAAGGAGATTGCTCCTAAGCTTCGCGAGCAGATCGCTGCTGGTGCTGCCGCTGGTTGCCCAGTTTGCACTGAGTTGAAGACTTTGGATCACTACCTGGTTAAGCGTTCACAGTGGATCATCGGTGGTGACGGTGCTTCTTACGACATCGGTTACGGCGGTCTCGACCATGTGATTGCTTCTGGTGAGGACGTTAATATCCTCGTGCTCGATACTGAGGTTTACTCTAACACCGGTGGTCAGGCTTCTAAGGCTACTCCTCTTGGTGCTATCGCTCAGTTCGCTGCTCAGGGTAAGCGCATCCGCAAGAAGGATCTGGGTATGATTGCTACCACTTACGGTTATGTATACGTAGCTCAGATTGCTATGGGCGCCGACCACGCACAGACCCTCAAGGCTATCCGCGAGGCTGAGGCTTGGCACGGACCTTCTATCATCATCGCTTACGCTCCATGTATCAACCACGGTCTGAAGGCCAAGGGCGGTATGGGTAAGAGCCAGGCCGAGGAGAAGAAGGCTGTTGAGTGCGGTTACTGGCACCTGTGGCGCTACAACCCTGCTCTGGCTGAGGAAGGCAAGAACCCATTCTCACTCGACTCTAAGGAGCCTAACTGGGAGAACTTCCACGACTTCCTGCTCGGTGAGGTTCGTTACCTCTCTGTTAAGAAGGCATATCCTAACGAGGCCGAGGAGCTGTTCGCTGAAGCACAGAAGATGGCTCAGCTGCGTTACAAGACCTACATTCGTAAGTCAAAAGAGGATTGGGCAGAATAATCTCCTATTCCACTCTATAGTAAAGAGGCGAAACATGATGTTTCGCCTCTTTTTTTCTTTGTTTTGCACATGATATTAAAAAACTTTTAGTAATTTTGCAGCATCGTAAGAAAATAACTAATGAATTAATCAACTTTAAATTACAATGAAGAAACTATTAATGTGTATGCTTGTAGCCAGCCTTTCGGCTTCGACTATGGCACAAGAGAAATTTGAGACAGGAAAACCCGGCGACGACAATTATCGTTACTTGGATCAGTACCAGGCACTTAAAGATTATATCGACTATTCAAAGTACCCCAATTTCAAACTTGGAGCAGGCACAACCGTCAACGACTATCTTAACAACTCCACGTTTAAAAACCTAATCAATAAGAACTTCAGCGAGACTGTTGCTGGTAACGCCATGAAAATGGCCAGTTGTGTGGACGGTAATGGCAACATGAATTTCGAAACCGTGAAGAAATATGTCCAGGCTGCCACCGAGGCGGGACTCAGCGTCTATGGTCACACCCTCGCTTGGCATTCACAGCAGCCCAAAGCTTGGTTACTCAAGTTGATTGGCGACAAGCCGGACCCAACATCCGAAGAGACTTATACCGTTGTAGCCAGCAAGGACTTTACTAAAAACCAGAGTGTCGGCTGGACATCGGATAAGACAGATTTTGGTTTCTCTACCAACTTCGACTCCACTAACGGTCTAGTCGTGAAATGCACTAAACAAAACACCAACGCGTGGGATGTTCAGTTCCAAGCTATGACCGATATTCCCCTCACTGCCGGTAAGACCTACAAGATGACCATCACCGTTAAGGGTTCAAAGGCAGGAAAGATGACTGGTCACTTAGGCGACTGGAACACCAACAACGACAGCGATCCCGCCACAGGATTTAATATCAGCTACGATTTCACAACCGATTGGCAGGATATCGCTATTGACGTAAAGCCCACCATCGACGGAAACTTCCTGCTTTTGCAGGTTAACACCGTCGACTTCACTGGTGACGTTTATATCAAGAACATCAAGTTCGAAGGTAATCAGGGTAAGATGATTCCTCAGACCAAGCAAGAGATGTACGATGCACTCGTAGGTGCAATGGAT
Organism: Prevotella sp. FD3004; assembly: GCF_000746155.1. Classification (NCBI taxonomy): domain Bacteria; kingdom Pseudomonadati; phylum Bacteroidota; class Bacteroidia; order Bacteroidales; family Prevotellaceae; genus Prevotella; species Prevotella sp. FD3004. The sequence continues at coordinate 294,777 of NZ_KN050819.1, forward strand.
CAATGGGTCAAAGGTATGATGGAAGCCTGCAATGGAAAGGTGAAGGCTTGGGATCTCGTCAACGAGGCCGTCTCTGGCGGCGGCGACGATGGCGAAGGTAACTACCTGTTGCAGCACTCTACTGCTTACAGCCCCAATGGTAATCCCGATGCCACATGGGATGTAGGCGGCGACGCTTTCTTCTGGCAAGACTATCTGGGCGACCTCGACTACATTCGTCAGGCTTGCCGACTGGCCCGCAAGTATGGTCCCGAGGACGTCAAGCTTTTCATCAACGACTATAACCTGGAGTCAGACTGGGACGACAATAAAAAGTTGAAGTCGCTCATCAACTGGATTAAGAAATGGGAGGCAGATGGTGTGACCAAGATCGACGGTATCGGTACTCAGATGCACATTTCCTACCACGAAGATAGTGGTATACTAAATAGCAGAAAACAGCACATCACTAAGATGTTCGAGCTATTGGCTAATTCGGGCAAGCTGGTCCGCGTCAGCGAGATGGATATGGGCTATGTTATTAGTGGTACTTACCCTAACGAGAATAAAGTCTACACAAATACGATTACCGAGGCACAGCATAAGAAAATGGCTGAGTTCTATGAGTGGATTGTCAAGGAGTATTTCCGTATTATCCCGCCCGCCCAGCAGTGGGGTATCTGTCAGTGGTGTCCTACCGATGCACCCGCCAACAGCGGCTGGCGCGCTAACGAGCCTGTTGGTATCTGGGATCTCGATTTCTACCGCAAGCATGTCTATGCCGGATTCGTACGCGGACTTGCTGGAGGAGAGCCAACTGCTATCAACGGTATCAATGCCGACAAGACTATCGACACCTCGAAGGGCATCTACAAAATCAATGGTGTACGAATGTCGGAGAAATCACTCAGCGATCTACCTTCCGGTCTCTACATCGTTAACGGGAAAAAGGTCGTTAAATAATATCAAAAGGAGCACCCATTTGGATGCTCCTTTTTTATATATCCGAACAAGGTTTATACCTCTGCTGTCTTCTTTTCTTTCGGAAGCACCAGGTTAAGCAACACAGCCAGCAAGAATACCACGGCCACGCAGTTCTCAGCAAACACTGTCTGAATCATCTGTGGGAAAATTGCAAAGATATCCTTCACCTGTGTAAAGCCTAATCCTACGCTCAGCGACAGAGCAACGATAATCATATTACGATCAGAGAAACCACATTTTGCCATCATACGGATACCGGCAAACATGATCGAGCCAAACATCATGATAGTACAACCACCCAGCACTGCCTGAGGGATAGTAGTTAATATTGTACCCACAGCAGGGAAAATACCACCAAGAATCATAATGCACGCACCCATGGCGATGGCGAAACGGTTTACCACACCCGACATTGCGGCCAGACCAACATTCTGACTGAACGATGTAATAGGTGTACAACCAAAACATCCGGCGACACTACTTACAAAGCCATCGCACGAGATACTTGCCCCCAACTCCTTATCCTTTGGTGCACGATGCAGTGCACCTTCGCAGAGCGCACTCGTATCACCAATCGTCTCTGTAGCCGACACAAGAAATATGGCCAACACCGAGAGCACCGCACCCAGATTGAATTCTGGTTTAAACGGCAGTATTGCAGGCAATGCGACAACACCAACATCCTGTAAAGCGGCAAAATTCACCATTCCCATGCAAACGGAAAGGATGTAGCCTGCAATCAAACCTATCAGCACTGAAAGTGAGCGCAGGAATCCCTTCGCAAATACTTGAAATGCCAGACATACAAGCAAGGTAAAAGAACCTACAATCCAGTTATGGGTTGCACCGAAGTCAGCAGCCCCCTGGCCTCCTGCAAACGAGTTTGCACCAATAGGCAGTAAAGAAAAACCGATGGCAGTCACCACTGTTGCAGCAACAACAGGCGAGATGATGCCAATCCAGTAACGGGCAAAGAGTCCCAACAGTCCTTCGATGATACCACCGATAATCACAGCACCAATCAATGTACCCATGCCAAAGGTAGAACCCACGAAGATGGCTACAGAGAGAAAAGTGAAACTAATACCCATCACGATAGGCAGCCGCGATCCTATACGCCATACGGGATAAAGTTGAATCAGAGTACCGATGCCCGCAATCACCATGCAGTTCTGTATCAGCGCGGCGCTGATTGTCGAGTCGATGCCAACCACGTTGGCCAGAATAATAATAGGCGTAATGTTACTTACAAACATTGCCAACACATGCTGCAAGCCAAAAGGTATGGCTGTCAGTACGGGCACACGCCCGTCAAGTTGATAAAGATTAGCTTTGTCAGTCATTAGTTTTAATATTATTGTTTAAGTTTCAATTGTGTCTGTTCTATCTCGCGTAAGGCTTGTTCTCTGAAGCGTATGGTCTGCGTCTCCCAGTCCATTTCCTCTATAATTGCTATCGACTCCAGATGATAGCCCTCATCACGCAGGGTGCTACCCCCCATTTGCTGACCTTTCTCCACGGCAATGCCTATACCCATCACCTCACCGCCGGCCTGATGCACTAAATCTATCAACGCGTGCACAGCCTGTCCATCGGCCAGAAAATCATCAACAATCAACACTTTGTCGGTAGCGTGCAGATATGGGCGGGATACAAACACCTGATTCATCTTCTTATGGGTAAACGAATAGGCGTTCGACACATACTTGTCATCGGTACTGTTAGCCGTCTCACTTTTCTTAGCAAACACCACAGGCACATCATACAGATCGCCCAGCATCGTAGCAATGGCTATACCACTGGCCTCTATCGTAAGAACTTTATTGACCTCAACGCCTCTGAACCTGCGCTTCAGTTCGTAGGCCATCTGTCGCATGATGTCAATGTCAATCTGATGGTTTAGGAAGTTATCTATCTTCAGGATATTACCTTGTTTGATAACACCGTCACAAAGTATTTTCTCTTCTAGGAAATTCATTGTTCAAAAGGGGATTTTTAGAAACGAGAGGCGTTCCAGGACGGAGCGCCTCTCTACATGTGTTAACCGAAAACTTACTTTTTATCCTCAGTCTTCTTAGCCTCCGCAGCATTTTTTTGAGCAGGCTTGTATCTCTTGTTCAGTCCGTTGATTACGTCCTGAGTAATATCGAGTCTCTGAGCGCCCAGCAGAATATTGTCGCCAGCTTTCGAGAGAATCAGGTCAAACTTCTTGTCGGCATTATAATCCTTCAGGAAATGCTGAAGTGAGTCGCGCAGGGCCTCGTTAAACTTAGCAGTCTCAGAAGCCAACTCATTCTCCAGTCGTGCCTGCAGCTCCTGCAGGTCGTTCTGCTGGCGCTGAATAGCAGCCTGTACACTAGCAGCCTGCTCGCGGCTCTGGAAACCATTATTGTTCAATTTCTGCTGGAAGTTGTTCATTGCAGCCTGCAGTGCAGTACCCTTCGAGTTCAGGGTCGTACGGGCGTTGTTCGACTTCTTCTGAAGTGTTACACTGTAGTCCTTGGCAAAATCATACTGAGTCATCAGTGAATCAACCTCTACATAAGCAATCTTCATACCCTCGCCAGAAGCGGCCACGGGCTGTTCGTCCATCTTAGGACTTGCATTGTTACACGAAGCCATCATAGCTGCAATGGCCAGTGCTGAGAAAATGTACTTTTTCATTTTTAATATTTAATGTTTTAACGTTTATTGTCTCAATGTTAATGTTTACTCTTTCACGGCAAACTTGCTTTTGGTTCTAAGTTCGCGGTCTTGGTCCATCACGCAGTGAATACCCCGCTCATTCATCGCTTCAGAGTCGTGAATATGCTGCGACTTAAACTCTCCCTGTTTCACCAACAATACTCTCACGAGGAAAAATACCATCGCGATAGCAATTATTAACGTCGATATGAGCAGAGTCTCAATCATTTTTTATATCTTTGCGGCTGCAAAGTTAATAATAAAATAACGAAACATTACAGATTAAACATTAAAAATGAATAAAAACGAATTAAAACCCGCTATTGTCTTCGAAGAATTTGCGAAGATTAACAAAATTCCCCGCCCTTCAAAGCGCGAGGAGAAGATGATTGACTACCTGAAGAACTGGGGAGAGCGCCATGGTCTCGACACCAAGGTTGACGAAACTGGCAATGTCATTATCCGCAAACCTGCCACTCCCGGTATGGAGAATCGTCAGACCGTCATCCTCCAAAGTCATATGGATATGGTATGCGACAAACTCGTTGACGTAGAGTTTGATTTCGACAACGACCCAATCCGCACTTATGTAGATGGCGAATGGCTCACAGCCGAGGGAACAACCCTTGGAGCTGATGACGGTATCGGATGTGCCATCGAGCTAGCTATCCTTGCCTCAGATAATGTGAAGCATGGTCCACTGGAGTGCGTCTTCACCCGCGATGAAGAGACCGGTCTTACAGGCGCAGAGGGTATGAAAGCAGGTTTCATGACGGGCGACTATCTCATCAATCTCGACTCAGAGGACGAGGGTGAGATTTTCGTATCATGCGCAGGCGGTCGCAACACTACAGCCAAGTTCACCTTTACACGTCAGGAAGCCCCCACAGGCAGTTTCTTCATCAAAGGCTCACTCAAAGGTCTTGTAGGCGGCCACTCTGGCGACGATATCAACAAGAAGCGTGCCAACGCCATCAAGTTGCTGGCCCGTTTCATCTTCCAGACTATGAATCGCTATGATGGTGTCCTTCTGGCACAGTTCCATTCAGGCAAGCTCCATAACGCCATTCCCCGCGACGGCTACTTCGTGATTGCCGTACCAAACGATATCAAGGAGAATGTACGTGCCGACTGGAATGTCTTTGCTGCTGACGTAGAAGACGAATTCCACGTTACTGATACCACTATGCAATTCTCAATGGAAAGTACTGATGCCGAATCCGTAATAGATTCCGCTGTTGCCAAGAAGTTCGTGTGGGCCGTTCAGGCTGTCGACAACGGAATCTACGCCATCTGTCAGGACGAAGCTCTGGGCGGCATGGTCGAGACTTCAAGCAACATCGCCAGCGTTCACAGCTCTGACACCACTATCGACATACTGTCGTCACAACGCTCTAACGTTATGTCAAACCTCGACAATATGTGTGCCACCATTCAGGCAGCCTTCGAACTTGCTGGCGCCGAAGTATTATCAAGCGATGGTTATCCAGCTTGGAAGATGAAGGCCGACTCAAAACTTCAGGAGATTGTTGTCAACTCCTACGTCAAGCTCTTTGGCCACAAGCCCGTAGTCCGTGGCATCCATGCCGGTCTTGAGTGCGGTCTGTTCTCCGAGCGCTATCCCAATCTCGACATGGTCAGCTTCGGTCCCACCCTCCGTTTTGTCCACACGCCCGATGAACGTCTTCACATTCCAACCGTCCAGATGGTATGGGATCACCTGCTCGATGTACTTCAAAACATTCCTCAGAAATGAAAATCTCGCGCGTACCTATTATAATTAGTATATCTGCATGCCTGCTGCTGTTCGCCTCGTGCGGACAGCAGCACAAGGCAGAGCAACGGGTGAAAGCTTTTATCGAAGAAAACATGGAGAATTCTGCCGAAATCAGCAGCCGCGACTTTGCTGATATTGGCACCACACGCCACATAAACGACTCTTTAATTCAATTAATGCGTCATCGCGGTGCTCCAGGCTTCAAAAAAGAGATTTCCTATGCACAGGTTCCCTCTGGAGACCTTTATTACCTGAGGATGAAGTACATACATCAAGGAGACACCCTTCAGAACACCTTCTACCTCGATAGTGAGCTGAATCAAGTTGTAGCGTTTAAATAACTTTTTTCGAAAAAAGTTGGCTAAATATTTGGTGGGTTCAAAAAATAGTCGTACCTTTGCACCCGCAATCAAGGAGATAACCCCACGGTTTCTGACTCCGAGGTCCTTTGGAAGGATGGGTGAGTGGCTGAAACCAGCAGTTTGCTAAACTGCCGTACGGGTTCCCGTACCGGGGGTTCGAATCCCCCTCCTTCCGCAACCGAGGGGATTTCTCTGCGAGCGCATCTTTGAAATGTTGGTCGATTCATCTAATGGTTAGGATACAAGATTCTCAATCTTGGCATAGGGGTTCGATTCCCCTATCGACTACAAAAATTAAAGCGCTGAATGATCAGCGCTTTTTCGTTTTATAGAGCTTAGTCGTATTAGACCCACATTACAAGTCTTGTAACAGGAGCTACAACATAACGCCCTGTTATTGTTATCACTCTATTATATTAGAACTTTACCCGAAGTAAACTCCGACTCTACACGAAGCAAGCTCCGACTTTCCGCCATGCAAACGTCACCTATATCTCGTATGCTATCTGAAAGGACCATTGATAGCGTCGTAACTATCAGTCAATCAGTTAAATATACTTAATTATCACACAGATAAAGCCCAAAATATTAAAAATAATAGTATATTTGCAAAATAAAATTATAAAACAATTAAAAACTAACCCAACGCAATAATGAAAAAGTTGTTCCCTATCGCGATTTGCGGCTTGTTATTATTTATGGGCTGCTCTAAAAGTAAAGATTTGTTTGACACCCCTGTGGATCCACCCTCACCTCCTGGGCCAGTAACGCCAGATTCCAATGATGAGATCAGCGCCAATGTACAGAAAGTGTTTGGCACAACGTTTGACCCAAACCAAGATTGGTGTACAACAACTTCTGGTGAAGTTAAAATCACAGCTAACGCATCCATCCAAACAGTACAGTTGCTGGTTTATGTCAGCGAACCAGGTCTTCAAGACGAACCCGTCACATCAATGAGAGTACTTAACGAGGCAACCCTCAATGGACAAACCACAGTAACACTCTATTATGATGCGCCCATTGACAATCAAGGTCTCTTCGTGGCCTTCATCTCCGACAGCCAATACGTGTTGAAGAAAGTGGTGAATGGCGAAGCAAATATCAATGATGCAGCAAAAACCCGCGCCCTGCCAGCAGGACTTACCTTGCCTACGGGCGAATACAGTATCGGAGTAATAGAAGACTCGTATGCCAAACAGCGCGGATGGACCAATGAGTTGCTATATGAACTGAGCGACTATAGCGCACAGCGAATGAACGCCACACCTTATTCTGACGAACTCACTGCCGCATTCAGAGCAATGGTATTCTCATATTTCAAAAACGGCCGTTCATATAACAACCTGCCATTGGTGAAAAGTAGCGGCTTCTACAACGAGAACGCCTATCCGATAACCACAGGCGAGGACCCAATCATTGTATCGCCCGTATACAAGTGCGACCGAGGCGAAGAATATGGCAATGAGGTATGGAATTCTGACCTCTACTATTATTACTTTAAGGAGGACGACATGAATAGTGCCTCCGACCCTGTTGCATATCTGCAGAGTCTGCCAAAATACAAAGCCATCCCCTTCAAAGATTGTTTCGGAGAGCATGAAGATGATGTGATTAATCGCCGCTATTCATACGCTCTGATGTACTTCGGCGACGGAACACCTTCGCTGGGCACAAAAGGTTCATACTATTTCCCTGTTGGCTATAAGATTGGTTTCATGGTAAGGGCTAAGACATCATCGGAGGCTCCCAAGAAACAAGGAGAACTATATGGCGACGGACGTCTTAATAATAAGATTAACAGTTGGCCAAACTTCAGTAGTTCTCACCTCGGCACTGACGGTCCACGTCTGGCTTGGCTTACTTTTAACGGCAAGAAGATCATGTGCTTCGAATCGGGTACCGATGCAGACTTTAACGATGTGATACTTGAAGTAGAAGGTGGTATTGAGATACCTTTCATCCCCATAGAGCCTGAATACAACAAATACACATTCTGTTTCGAGGACACACCTCTTGGCGACTATGACATGAACGATATCGTAATAAAAGCCGTAAGAAAGAACGAGACAACCGTGGAATATTCCATCATAGCCTGTGGCGCTTATGACGAGATTTGCATCAAGAACATAAATTGTGGAGTGATTACCAACGATGCCGAAGTTCACGCTCTGTTTGGAAAGACCGCCAATACATTCATTAACACACAAGGTGGCAGTGAGGTATGTCCACCTGTTACCGCGACAAAGACCGTGCCCAAAACATTCAGCTTCCTCGTGGCCGACAATTGTCCGTATATCTACGACATGACCACAAATATAGAAGTAAGATTGTCGAAAAAAGGTGAGGATCCGCATGGTATTATGATACCAAACGATTTCAAATATCCATTGGAGCGTGTGTGCATCAAGGATGCCTACTTGGAATTCAACAACTGGGGCGAGAAGACCATTACTTTTACCGACTGGTATACCAAGCCCGTAGCAGGAAAAGTATATTAGTTGCTAAGAGTAGATGCAATCTTGTCGACATTTAATGAGCGAGCTGAAGCATCGAAAATATCTTTATAGGTACCCCCTTGACGATACACCTCGTCGGGGGTACCATTTTGTACTACCCTGCCCTGCTGAAGCACATATATCTGGTCGGCATCGATTATCTGACCAATATTGTGTGAGATAATAATAACCGTGCGTCCCTGTTTGATGGCATCGATACTGGCTTTTATCTGCTCAGTAGCGATAGCATCAAGGCTGGCGGTGGGCTCGTCTAAGAAGATGATGGGCGGGTTCTTGATAAACATGCGGGCGATGGCCACACGCTGCTGCTGACCACCACTAAGTTGGAGCGCAGACGTTTCGAAACCCTGCGGCAGAGCTGCCACCTGGTCGTAGAGGTAAGCTTGCTTTGCGGCACGGATAACATCATCGTGCGTGGCTGAAGGACAGCCGTAACGGATATTCTCCTCGATGGAGCCATCGAAGATGTGATTCTTCTGGAGCACAAGTCCTACGTTCTCGCGAAGCCACTCGGTATCCCACTCGCCCAGACTCACGCCATCGAGAGTGATGGAGCCCTGCTGCGGCTCATAGAATTTGTCGAGCAGATTCACGATGGTACTCTTGCCAGCCCCACTCAATCCCACAAGGGCTGTAATCTTACCGCTGGGGATGCGCATGGACACATCGAAGAGCGCCTGTGTGCCGTTGCTGTAGGTAAAGTCGACGTGGCTGAGTTCAAAGTCACCATGCACCTCTTGCGGATGATGAGTACCTGTAGCCTCAATCTCATGGTCAGCTTGAAGGATACCGAAGAAGCCCTCAGCATAGATCAAGGCATCATTCATATCGTCGTAGATACGATGAAGCTGGCGGATGGGCGCACTGACATTGGCGAAAAGCATGACATGATACATGATCTTACCTATCGACATACCAGGATAGTCGATAAGCACGAGGTAGGCCGTAAGTATAATGATGAGCACGGTGCCTATCTGCTCAAGAAAACTCTTCAGACCATTGAAAATATAAGCCTTCTTACGGGTAGAGAGCTGCAAGTCGGTCATTGCACGCTGAATGGCGGCCTGGCGGTCGGCCTCTATCTGTTCACGATTAAACGACTTGATGACGGTGATGCTCTCGAGGATGTTAAGGATGCCCTGCGACACGGCCTGAAAGCCGCCAAAGATGCCACGACGCCCCCCCTTCATCTTAGCCGCCTGGATATAGGTGACCCAGAAATAGAGGGGCACGATACAGAGGGCGACAAGACCCACGTAAAAATTTGCTGCAAACATAAGGCCCAAAGCCAGTACTGCGCTGGTAAAAAGAGGAAGAATCTCAATGAAGAAATTATTTACCGTATTAGAGAGGCTCATAATACCCCTATCGATACGCGACTGAAGTTTTCCTGTTTCATTGCCTTCACTGGTAAAAAAAGCCATACGGAAAGAAAGCATACGTTCCACGACCTGTAAAGAGAGGTCACGACTCACAAGAATACGCATGCGTTCGCCATAATATCGTTGGAAGAAAGTGACTAAAGCACCTAAGACCTCCTTACCCAATAATATAATGGTTATGACTGTGAGTATACGCACAGCTGCACTCCACTGGAAGCCCTCCGGTTGCTGTATCAAAGCATTGATGGCGTCGACAGCACGATCAAGCACTACGGCATTGACTTGAGCCATGAACGACCCTACAAGGGTTAGCACCAGCGTGATGGCAATAAGCCATTTATAAGGCAGGACAAAGGGCAAGAGATTACCCAACAGGCGTTTGATTGACATAGGAGCAAAATGTGATAAAATATACAAAAACTATGTGCAAAGTTAGGAAAAAGAATCGGAAAGGCAAAGATTTTACACTTTTTTTATGGCATTTCGGGAAAAAGTAGTATTTTTGCAGCGCCGTTGGAGAAGTCCCCCATTGTGAAGGGGTACCGGCGGTAAGATAAATTGCATAGAAATATGAAAGTAATGAAATTCGGCGGAACGTCCGTAGGTTCCGTAAAAAGCATTCTTAGCTTGAAGAAAATTGTGGAGACAGAGGCTCGGACGCAACCTGTCATTGTAGTAGTTAGTGCACTTGACGGCATTACAGACAAACTGATTGCAACGTCAAAGATGGCAAAACAAGGCGACGAGCACTATCGCGAGGAATTCGACGCGATGGTAAAGCGTCATCACCAGATGATAGACACCATCATCACAGATGACAAAAAGCGCGTAGACTTATTCAATAACGTTGATCAGCTCTTCGACCAGTTGAAGAGTATCTTCTATGGTGTATACCTGATTCACGACCTATCGAAGAAGACGGAAGACACCATCGTTTCATATGGTGAGCGACTGAGTTCACACATCGTTGCCGCCATGGTGAAGAACGGTGTACGCATGAACTCACGCGACTTTATCCGCACAGAGAAAAAACAGGGTAAACACGTGATAGACGCCGACCTCACAACTCAGCTGGTGAAGGAGGCTTTCAAGGATATGAACGACAAAGCCATCTACGTAGTACCTGGCTTTATCGCTCGCGATCGTGACACTCATGAGACCACCAATCTGGGTCGTGGCGGCTCTGACTACACAGCATCAATTCTGGCTGCTGTGCTCAATGCAGAGGTATTGGAGATCTGGACCGATGTAGATGGATTCATGACAGCCGACCCCAAGGTGATTAAGAGTGCCTATACCATCAATGAACTTTCATACGTAGAAGCGATGGAGCTTTGTAACTTTGGCGCGAAGGTAATCTATCCGCCAACCATCTATCCTGTCTGCGTAAAGAATATACCTATCAAGGTAAAGAATACCTTCAACCCGGAGCACCCGGGAACCCTGATCAAAGCAAAGATTGAGGACGACAACAAGCCCATTAAGGGTATCTCTAGCATTAAGGGAACCTCACTCATCACGGTGACAGGCCTGTCGATGGTGGGTGTGATTGGTGTAAATCGTCGTATCTTTACCACGCTCGCCAATAAGGGTATCTCAGTATTCATGGTATCACAGGCTTCTTCCGAGAATTCTACTAGTATTGGTGTGCGCGATGAGGATGCAGAGGCTGCAGCAGAGGTTTTGAACGCTGAATTCGCCAAGGAAATTGAGACTGGCGCCATGTTCCCCATGCAGGTAGAGAGTGGCTTAGCAACTATCGCCATCGTGGGTGAGAATATGAAGCAGACACCAGGCATCGCTGGTAAACTGTTTGGTACGCTGGGCCGCTCTGGTATCTCAGTCATCGCCTGTGCTCAAGGTGCATCCGAGACAAACATATCGTTTGTAGTTGACGGAAAATTCTTGCGAAAGTCACTCAACGTGCTGCACGACTCATTCTTCTTGTCGGAATACAAGGTACTCAACATCTTTATCTGTGGTATCGGAACCGTAGGCGGCATGCTTCTCGAACAGATTCGCACCCAACAGCAGTTCCTGATGCAGTCGAGACGCCTTAAGTTGAACGTGGTTGGAATTAGCGATGTTGATAACTTTGTACTTGATCGTGACGGTATCGACCTCGACAACTACGAGAAAATTCTGCGTGCAGGATTCCCTGCCAACACTGAGCACATGAAGGAGGAGATTGTCAAGATGAACATCTTCAACTCTGTGTTTGTAGACTGTACAGCCAGTCGACAGATTGCTCAACTTTATCAGACATTCTTAGAACATAATATCTCAGTAGTAGCCGCTAACAAGATTGCTGCTTCAAGCGATTATGACAGTTACATGAAACTGAAACAAACGGCTCGTGACCGCGGCGTATGGTTCCGCTATGAGACCAACGTAGGTGCTGGTCTGCCTATCATCGGCACCATCAACGACCTGTGCAACTCAGGCGATAAGATTCTGAAGATTGAGGCTATCCTGAGCGGTACGCTGAACTTTATCTTCAACGAGATTGCTGCCGACGTGCCCTTCTCAGAGACAGTCCGCCGTGCCAAGGAGCAGCGTTACTCAGAGCCCGACCCACGTATCGACCTCAGTGGTACTGACGTGATCCGCAAGTTAGTGATTCTAACACGCGAAGCTGGATATAAGGTTGAACAGGATGATGTGGAGAAGCACCTTTTCGTACCCGACAGTTATTTTGAGGGAAGCATTGAAGACTTCTGGAAGAAACTACCTGAATTGGATGCTGATTTTGAGGCTCGCCGTAAGGTACTCGAAGCAGAAGGCAAGCGTTGGCGCTTTGTGGCCACAATGGAAAATGGCAAGACCAACGTGGCACTGAAAGAGGTACCACAAGGCCACCCGTTCTATCCGTTGGAGGGGTCGAACAATATTGTACTGCTCACCACTGAGCGCTATAAGGAGTACCCGATGCTTATTCAGGGCTACGGCGCCGGTGCCGCAGTAACTGCAGCAGGTGTCTTCGCAAACATCATGAGTATTGCGAATATTTAAGGCACGGATTACACGGATTAACACTGATTTTATGAAGCACATCATAATATTAGGTGATGGCATGGCAGATCTTCCTGTTGAACGACTCAACGGGAAGACCTTGCTGCAATATGCCCATAAACCCATGATGGACCAGCTAGCCAAGGAAGGCCGCTGCGGACGACTGGTGACTGTGCCTGAGGGATTTCCTCCAGGCTCTGAGGTGGCTAACACAGCTATTCTGGGTTATGATCTGAATAAGGTCTATGAAGGTCGTGGACCCTTGGAGGCTGCTTCTATCGGCTATGAGATGGCTGACAACGACTTCGCCATCCGTTGCAATATCATCACGCTCAAAGATGGTAAGATTATCACCCACAATGGTGGCAACCTTGAGACAGAGGACGCTCGCGTGCTGATTGACTATCTGAACGAGACGCTGGCCAAACCTATCAACGAACGTGAGGGCTGCGAGCGCGTAAAGTTCATTACGGGTATTCAGTATCGTCATCTCTTAGTTATTAAAGGTGGTTCAAAACACATCGTGTGCGCCCCACCCCACGATCATCCCAATGAAGAATGGCGAGGATTGTTGGTGAAGCCTGAGGAGAATGCGCCTGTTGAAGCAGGACGACTCTCAGCACAGCAAACGGCTGACCTCATCAACGAGATGATTCTGAAATCTCAGGACCTTCTAACTCAGCACCCTTTCAACCAAGAGCGTGCTAAGCGTGGTGAGCGCCAGGCTAACAGCATCTGGCCTTGGAGTGGCGGCTATCGTCCGTCGATGGAGACACTGATGCAACAATATCCTCAGGTCAAGAGTGGTACAGTAATCTCTGCCGTCGATCTGATTCGTGGCATAGGCCACTATGCTGGATTGAAGATTGTAGAGGTGGAAGGTGCCACAGGACTGGCCAATACCAACTACGAAGGCAAGGCTCAGGCTGCCATCAAGGCGCTGGAGAAGGATGACTTCGTGTTTGTGCATGTGGAGGCCAGCGACGAGGCTGGACATGATGGAGACCTAGAGCTGAAGCTGAAGACTATCGAGTATCTGGACCAGCGACTTATCGCCCCTATTTATAAAGAGCTAGAGAAATGGCAGGAGCCCGTATGCATCGCCGTATTGCCCGACCACCTGACGCCAGTAGAGATGCGCATCCATGTAGGTCAGCCAGTTCCGTTCCTGATTTGGCATCGTGGCATTGAGCCCGACGAGGTGCAGCAGTACGATGAAGTCAGCTGCGTATCAGGCGTCTATGGCCTTCTCAAACTCGATGAGTTTATGAAGGCTCTGATGGCCATCTCTTAATTCAAAATTCTAAAATCCAAATTAATATGAAATATTATAGTACTAACGGGAATGCTCCCATAGCCGATCTTCACAAGGCCGTTGTAAAAGGACTGGCAGAAGACAGAGGCCTATATATGCCTGAGAGAATCCAGAAGTTGCCAAAGGAATTCTTCGATAATATTCAGGACATGACGTTTCAGGAGATAGCCTACAACGTGGCAAGTGCCTTCTTTGGCGAGGATGTAGATCTCGACGCTCTGAAGGACATCGTCTACGACACGCTGTCGTTCGATTGTCCTGTAGAGAAAGTGAAGGAAAACATATACACGTTGGAACTCTTTCATGGTCCTACCCTCGCCTTCAAGGATGTGGGTGCAAGGTTCATGGCACGACTGCTACAATACTTCATCAAACAGGAGGGCAAGGGCGAGCAGGTGAACGTGCTGGTGGCTACCAGTGGCGATACTGGTTCTGCTGTAGCTAATGGTTTCCTGGGCGTTGACGGCATCCATGTATATGTGCTCTATCCCAAGGGTAAGGTAAGTCCTATTCAGGAGTGCCAGTTTACCACACTGGGCAAGAACATCACAGCCATCGAGGTGGACGGTGTATTCGACGACTGTCAGGCACTGGTAAAGAACGCCTTCATGGATGCAGAACTGAACCAGCACATGAAGCTGACATCGGCCAATAGTATCAACGTGGCCCGTTTCCTGCCGCAGGCATTCTATTACTTCAATGCCTATGCGAGGATGAAGGCTCAGGGCAAGGCCGACAATCTAGTGATGTGTGTACCATCAGGTAACTTTGGTAATATCTGCGCTGCCCTCTTTGGCCATGAGATGGGGCTGCCCATCAAGCGCTTCATCGCTGCCAACAATGCCAACGACATTTTCTATAAGTATCTGCAGACTGGCAAATATGAGCCCAAGCCCTCGAAGCAGACACTGGCCAACGCAATGGACGTGGGCAATCCCTCGAACTTCGCACGTATCTACGATCTCTACGGCAAGAGTCACGAAAAAATAACATCGCTCATTAGCGGTGCCACATATAGCGATGAAGACATCTGTGAAACGATGAAGCAATGCTACGAAGAAACAAAGTATGTGCTTGATCCTCACGGTGCTTGTGGCTATCAGGCGCTCGTAGATGGACTGAAGGATGGCGAGGTTGGTGTGTTCTGCGAGACAGCTCACCCTGCTAAGTTCAAGGAGAAGGTGGACGACATCTTAGGTATCGACGTTGAGATACCTGACCGCTTGGCAGCCTTCATGAAGGGCGAGAAACAAAGCGTTCCCATGACGAAGGATTTCGCCGACTTCAAGAAATACTTAATGAAACAATAACAAAAAGAAGAATCCCTGCTACTGCGGCAGGGATTCTTTATTTAGAGATTGTCAATGTTGCCAGCATAGAACTCGGCATCGTTCCGCTCTTCATCCGTCATCTCAACATGAGGATGGATATCAATAGGTTCCAGATTAATACCAAAGGTCTTGAGGTTCTGATTGGTATAGGTAAGCTGCGCACCAAAAAGACAGATAGTCCACGAGATCTGTACCCAAAGCATGAACAGAGGCAGAGCGGCAAAAGAGCCATAGATCGCATTATAGCCTGTCACCCATATCTGAGAGTGGATATATACAATCTGAAGTACTTGCATTGCAATACCTGCCAGGATACCAGGAACGATAGCACTTGAGAAACTCACCTCGGTATTGGGCATATAGACGTAAAGTACGATGAAAAGCAGGGATAGTAAAATATAGGGCGAAAGGTCGAGCAAATGATGAATGGCTGGTCCCAAAAGAACAAAACCATCCATTGTACTTGCCATTGTCTCCATGAAAATAGACAGACCCATCGAAACCACAATAATGATAGGAAAGAGGAAGAACATGGCAAGATAGTTTGTAAACGAACGAATAATGGGGCGCGAATTACTCACTTGCCATATCTGATTGAAAGTCTCTTCAATATTATTAACCAGCATCAGCACCGTATAGAGCATGAATATCAAGCCTACCCCCAAAAAGATACCACTCTTTGTATGAATAAGATAGCTGTTGACAAACCCTACAATGGCATCAGCAGCCTGAGGCTGGGTTGACAGGGCTTGGCGAAACCATATCTCAATATACTTATTGTAACCAAAGCCACGAGCAATGGCAAACACAACAGCAAGAATGGGGACAATAGCCAATAAAGTGGAATAAGTCAAGGCAGCAGCTTGTGTCATAACCCGCTTAGTTGTAAAGAAGCGGACGGTAAGATATAGTTTACGGTAAATCTGTCCCAAAAATCCTTTCATTATAATGACATTTGAAATTTCATTTTTAAAAAAAGCACTGTCGCTATAAGCCGGGTTCTGTATCCACAACAAGTGTGGCTGTCTGTCATTTATCTAGTCCACAAGTCACCCCATGGCTCAAGCGTTCTACCCTCCGTCGTATAACTCGAGCGGGCTACCCTCAGACGACGGTATACATGAACTTGCAGCCTCCAGTCGACACAGCCCGATGATCACCCATCGGCTGGTGGTCTCTTACACCACCTTCTCACCCTTACCCTCACCGAAGCGAAGGCGGTCATTCTCTTCTGCCGTCACCTACTGTCACCAATAGCTTCTACTTTCGGAAGTGGAGCGCCCTATGCTGCCCGGACTTTCCTCTCGTGCCAAAATGACACCAGCGACAAACCGCGACAGTGCTTTCTGACTGCAAAGGTACAGAGAAAAATCTAAATAGAGGAATAAATTAAAGAAAAATAATCACCAAGTTAAATATATGAAACTAAAAAAGCAGAGATTTCTTAATTTTGTCAGTTATTTAAGATTTAAAGTATTAATCGCAAATGCTCGTTAAGGGCTTTATTAGAATTGTTAAAATGGGACAAATATTGACGACATTTTGTCAGTATATGGAAAAATGCACTTATTTTTGCACCCGAATACTTCGAGAGTGTTAACGCAACAAATTCGGAGTTGCATAAGTTGAATTTTAATACATAACAAAATGACTGAAAATATGAAAAAGATCGTAAACGTAGCAACACCAGCAATATGCGTTGTTGCTTTGGCTCTTTCAGTAGCAGCCTTCACAAAAACCAATGCTGCTACAACCTCCTCTGCTCCAATTGTAGCTTCGGCTCCAGCAGGACAACCTGTAGACCTAACCTACGCTGCCGAAAAGGCTCTGCCATCGGTGGTCTACATCAAATCGGTACAAAACTCAAAACTTCAGACTGTAGAGTATAGCGACCCGTTTGAGGAGTTCTTCAGTGATCCCTTCGGTGGATTCTTCGGACGTGGACAGGGCAATAACGGCAAACGTCAGCGTCAAGTGCAGACTCCAAAGCGTGCTGCTGCAGGTTCTGGCGTTATCATCTCTGCTGACGGATATATCGTGACTAATAACCATGTAGTTGATGAAGCCGACGAGTTGACTGTAACTCTAAACGAGAACTCTAAGGAATATTCAGCTCGCGTGATTGGTGCCGACAAAACCACAGACCTGGCCCTGATCAAGATAGACGCCAAGAATTTGCCTGCCATCGTAATTGCCAATAGCGACGATGTCCGTGTGGGTGAATGGGTGCTCGCAGTAGGTAATCCTCTTGGACTGAACAACACTGTTACGGCAGGTATCGTCAGCGCCAAAGCCCGTTCTATGGGCTCGGGTGTCAGTTCTATGATTCAGACCGATGCCGCTATCAATCAGGGTAACTCAGGTGGTGCGCTGGTCAATACCCGTGGTGAACTCATAGGCATCAACGCTATGCTTGCTTCACCAACTGGTTCAAACATCGGCTATGGTTTTGCCATTCCTACCAGCATTGTCAGCAAGGCTATCGACGACTTCAAGAAGTACGGCACCTACCAACGCGCCATGATTGGCATTCACGGCGGCAGTTTGAAGGATTATGTTGACGCCATGAAGGATCAGGACAAGGATGTGAAAGATTACGGTACGATGGAAGGTGTGCGCATAGATAAAGTCGTAGAAGAAGGGGCCGCAGCTGATGCCGGCCTCAAATCCGAAGACATCATTACCGAGGTCGATGGCAAGAAGGTGGCCACAATGGGCGACCTACAGGGAATCATTGCCCAGAAGCGTCCTGGCGATAAGGTTACCGTGAAGTATCTGCGCGACAAAAAGGCAAAGACGGTAACGCTCACGCTGAAGAACGAGCAGGGTAACACCAAGGTTGTGAAGAATGCCGACCTCGACGTGCTGGGTGGAAGCTTCAAGGCTCTGACAGATGGCCAGAAAGAGCAGCTTAACATCGGCTATGGTCTGGAGGTAATCAAAATAAGCGGTGGCAAACTAAAGGATGCCGGTGTTCCTAAGGGATTCATCATCCAGCGTGTGAACGATCAGACCATTAAGAGCATCGATGATCTGCAGAATGCAGTGAAAGAAGCCTCGACAAGCAAGGAGCCTGTACTCTACATTCAGGGTATTTATCCAACAGGTAAGAAAGGCTATTTCGCTGTTCCTCTTGAGAACGAATAAGGCAAAAAACATAAAAAAAAGCCGCGATTGTAAAAAATTGCGGCTTTTTTTTGGTCATTTCAGGAAAAACCCATACTTTTGCAAATGGCTTAAAACATAGACCACAAGATGAGACAGCTAAAAATTACTAAATCTATAACCAACCGAGAAAGTGCCGCCTTAGAGAAATATCTGCAAGAGATAGGAAAGGAGGACATGATTTCGGCAGAGGAAGAAGTGGAACTTGCGCAGCGTATCAAACACGGCGACAAGAAAGCTCTGGAAAGACTGACAAGGGCTAATCTCAGATTTGTGGTCAGCGTAGCCAAGCAATACCAGAATCAGGGACTTTCCCTCCCCGACCTCATCAACGAGGGTAATCTGGGATTACTTAAAGCTGCAGAACGCTTTGATGAGACAAGAGGCTTCAAGTTTATATCTTACGCCGTATGGTGGATCAGGCAGAGCATATTACAAGCTATATCTGAGCAAAGCCGTATTGTCAGGCTACCCTTGAATCAAGTAGGTAGTGTCAACAAGATTGCTCGTGAGATAAACCGCTTTGAGCAGATAAACGAACGCAGACCATCAGCAGATGAGATTGCAGACAAGATAGACCTCCCTCAGGAGAAAATCGACGAAGCCATGAGTATCAACGGTCATCACATATCGGTTGACGCTCCTTTTGTGGAAGGCGAAGACAATAGTCTGCTCGATGTGATGGCTAACGACAATTCTCCAATGGCCGACAACGAGTTAGTAGAAGAATCGTTAAGGTCGGAAATACAGGAAGCTTTGGCAGTGCTGAATGAGCGTGAGCGCAACGTAATTGAAGCATCGTACGGCATTAATCGTCCGGAGCTGACGCTAGAGGAAATAGGCAGCAAATTCGGACTCACACGCGAACGAGTAAGACAGATAAAGGAAAAAGCTATACGTAAACTCAGAAATTGTAGTAAAAACAAAATATTAAAGACATTTTTAGGATAATGAGACTTCTCAGAAACATCTCACTCGCCATCCTGCTGATGGCCGCCGGAAGCCAAACGCTGAAAGCGCAGAACATAAAAGAACCCAAAGGATACCTGTTTGGTTTCGTAGCTTCATTCAATGACTCAACAGTATACTTTACTGATATTCAGGAAATGGACAGTATCTGGGTGACCAAGAAGAAAAAGATGATTGCGGGCAAGAGCAACTACTCATATCAGTTGCGCAACTATTTCGCTCAGGAGCGCAACTTACCCAATAGGACTGTTGTGATAGTTGGCTCACTGAATCGCAAGAAAATAGAGAAGAAATACGCAAAGATGAAGAACCAGTACATCTATAAGAACAAAGACAAGTATGATGTACGCTATATCCCGCAAAGCGATTTCAAATTTAAAATGGTAAATCTGGAAGAGTAAGCGATATATTCTCCCCTTATATTTTACTCCGAGTAAACCTCTACTTAGTCGTAATGAAACTATAGGTTAGTCGTAATGAAACTATGAGTTTCATTACGACTAAGTAGGAGTTGTATTACGACCAACGCGCACGTATAGCCCTCAAGAGGATAGTTATTTGCAGGGATTGTTTATCTCGAATGTCTTCATGCGCTCTTCGAGGAGAGCATACTGATGATCTTCGATAAACGAGGTACAAACACGAAGCCCTTCTTGCTCTGAGCCACAGGTTATGAGGCAAATGGCCGATACGCCATAGTACATCAGCTCATGGGCCAATTCCCCACTCGTCATACCAGGATAACCTATCGTGAAATAGAAGCCATCGGCAATGGGCTCGTCGAGGTCTTTATCATATACCACATAGAAATTATGGCGACAGAAAATCTCCTTCAACTTCCTGGCACGTTCACCATACACGCTGATCTCCTTCCTGAAATCATACCTCCCTTCGTATGCGGCCTTCAACATGGCTGCCATCGCATACTGGGCACTGTGACTAGTACCAGAAGACAAGGCATAGAGCATACGGGTAGAGAACACAGGACCAAAAGGCAGTCCCTGATAGCGCTCTGAGAGGTCATCGAAATGGCGATGGAACAATGCGTCAGAGATACAAGTGACACCAATGCGCTCGCCAGCATAGCTGAATGCCTTGGAGCCGCTGATAAGCAACATATAGTTGTCTGTATAGCGAGCTACCGTGGCCTGATATGGCGGCTGGAAAGGCGTAGAGAGGTCTTTACGGAAGTCCATGGCGAAATAGGCAAGGTCTTCCATCACAATGACATCGTACTTGGTGGCCAGTTCGCCGATAGTCTTTAGCTCTTCCTCACGCAGGCAAATCCACGAGGGGTTGTTAGGATTTGAATAGACAATGGCACAGATATTCCCCTTTGAAAGATAGCTCTCCAACTTACTACCGAGTTTATCACCACGGTAGTCGTACACGTCGAAGGTCTCATATTTCACCCCCATAACCTGCAGCTGCATCTTCTGAACAGGGAATCCCGGATCGATAAAAAGCACGGTGTCCTTTGCCTTATCTCGCTGTGAGCATGTAAGGAACGAAGCAAAGGTGCCTTGCATAGAGCCACTCACAGGAATACATCCTTCAGGTTTTATATCTACGCCAATGAATGCCTTGACAAACTGAGAAGCAGCTTCTTTCAATACGGGGGCACCTTGAATATCAGGATAAGAATGGGCAATGCCGTCTTGTAGGGCCTTAATCTGGGCATCGACACCCACCTGAGCAGCAGGCAGTCCAGGGATGCCCATCTCCATCTTAATAAACTCTACGCCACTGGTCTTCTCTGCTTTGGCGGCTACTTGTTTTACCTCACGGATGGTAGCCTTGGCAAAATCCTCGATTCCCAACTCAGCCACCAGCGAGTCTACTATTTCTCTTTTAATCGGAGTTTCCATAATGATATTTATTTGGCGCGGATTAACGCGGCTCTCTTTTTAGAGAAACACTGCTATTTTGGGGCTTAGCAGCCGTGTCTTTATTTTAAAGCCGTGTTAATCCGTGCCGAAAATTACTACTTTTGAGCGGCTCGGCCTATGGCGAGGGCTTTGATGTTGGCATCTACGATGGCATCGCCTTTGCGTGCGAATACACGACGGATGGCATCCTCTAACTTATCGTACTCGATACCCAGTGCCTTCTGGGCAGCACCCAAAAGAATCACATTGGCTGAGCGAGGAACACCATTATCCTTAGCAGCCTGCTCAATGTCGAGCACGATTACATTCTTTATCTTATTCAGATCAGACTTAATCGTCTCTATATCAGGGTAATTTGGAATATTAACGAAAGGTGTGCTTGAAGTAATAATCCATCCGTCTTTTGAGAGGAACGGCAGGTAACGCAGCGCCTCCATTGGCTCCATAGATATAATAACATCAGCGCCACCTAAAGGAATTAAATCGCTACTAATAGGATTGCTTGAGATACGCAAATTTGACTGTACATCGCCTCCACGCTGAGACATGCCATGCACTTCGGCCTGCTTGATATAGAGGTTCTCCTTCATGGCAGCCTCACCGATAATAGTGGCAATAGAAAGGATACCCTGCCCTCCTACACCGCATAAGATAATATCTGTTTTCATTTCTTTGCCTCCTTTGCTTTCTTTTGTTTCAAATGACGTTGTAATGTCTGCATACATTCACGACGAGGAATAATCACACTCACGCCATGATAGTTAATCTCATCGCGAATAGCTGCTGTAATCTCTGGCATGTTCTTGGGGATGGGGTTAACAACCTTGAGGTGATCCTCCGAAAGGCCTAAGCCCTTACAGATAGCCTCGAACTTATTGGTTCCAGCAGAGTCCTGTCCTCCAGTCATAGCCGTAGTCAGATTGTCTGATATAATCACCGTTATGTCAGCATTCTCATTGATGGCATCGAGTAAGCCAGTCATACCTGAATGGGTAAAGGTAGAATCACCAATGATGGCTACAGCTGGCCATTGTCCTGCATCTGATGCGCCCTTAGCCATCGTAATTGAAGCACCCATGTCAACACAAGAATGGATGGCTTTGTAAGGAGGCAGGAAACCAAGGGTGTAACAACCAATATCGCCAAACACACGAGCATTGGGATACTCCTTCAACACCTCATTCAATGCAGTATATACATCACGATGGCCACAGCCCTGACAGAGTGCAGGCGGACGTGGTGTAACGTCTTCACATGGTGCATAGCTTTCTGAGCTCTCAATACCGAGGGCTTTCTTCAGAAAATCGGGATTGAGCTCACCTGTACGAGGGAGTTCTCCCGTAAGGCGACCTTTGATAACAGCATTGCCAGGCATCACGCCTCGCACTTGGTCCTCAATAAACGGTTGACCCTCTTCGGCAATCAGCACGAATTCACAGTCGTCAGTCATGCGACGAATGAGTTTCTTAGGAATAGGATACTGAGAGATTTTCAGTACGGGGAAAGGACAACCATTGGGATAACATTCCATAAGATAGTTGTACGCAATACCGCTGGCTATGATACCCAACTTATGATCTGGAGCATCGATATACTTATTATATTTCGAATCTACCGCCATCTGCTCGAGAACGGGCTGCTGACCTGTTACGACAACATTACGCTTACGGGCAAATGCAGGCAAGAGAACCCAGTTGCTTGCCTGGGCATCGTAGTTGAGTTCGTTCTGAGGACGTGCCTCTTCTTTCACCTCTACAACGGCGCGGCTATGTGCCATACGAGTTGTAACACGCATCAGGATAGGAAGATGGAGTTGCTCTGAGAGCTCGAAAGCCTCTCCCATCATATCGTAAGCTTCCTGCTGAGAGCTGGGCTCAAATGTTGGAATCATGGCAAACTTTGCATAGAAACGCGAGTCTTGTTCGTCCTGCGAAGAGTGCATTGAGGGATCGTCGGCCACCAGCACAATAAGTCCGCCATTGGTTCCTGTCATAGCAGAGTTTACAAAGGGGTCGGCACATACGTTCAGACCTACATGTTTCATACACACCAGTGCTCGTTTGCCCATATACGACATACCGAGTGCTGCTTCCATCGCAGTCTTCTCATTGGTAGACCAGCGACGATGGATGTTTCTCTCTTTGGCAATGGGTGACTCTTGGATATACTCGGTGATTTCCGTAGAAGGAGTACCCGGATAGGCATACACGCCACTCAAGCCTGCGTCGATAGCGCCCTGAGCAATCGCCTCGTCTCCCAATAAAAGCTTTTTCATTGATAATATTACTTTAGATGATTTACGTTTTATAGTGCGCAAAGGTACTACTTTTCAATCGAATAAACAAATAAATGCGGCCTTATTTTCTAAAGCCGCATTTATATTCAATCGCTATTCAGATTTAAAAATCCTAGAAGGTATAACCAAGCGTTAGCAACAACTGATGGCGCTTATTACTGACATCAGAAACGCCCTGTGTGCCTTCATAAGACTGGAAGGGATGGAACTCACCATTCGTAGCACTATACTGATATGCCAAATCAATATTAAAATTATTGGTTCTATAGCCCATACCTACCGTCAGGCGATGGGTGTCCTTCCAATTAGTATAGTCGGTGGTTGACGAATACATCACACCAGGAGAGTCGAGCGTCATATCACGAACACCTGCTTTATCATAAGCAGCAGAAACGTAGTTATATCCAAAACGGATGGCTAATGACGGATCGGGCTTATACTCAAGTCCTGCCTTCAGGGTATGAACACCCTTTAATGAACGTTCTGTATTACGCTTCATAACTTCATCGGTAGAACTGTCAGCATTGTCGTAATAATCATATCCATCGATGATACGGTTCTGGCTAGCGCCATAGTCGCTATACTCATAGCTAAGTCCAAGAGCCAAGTCAGAACCAACCGTATGTCCAAGACTGGCTCCGAATTTCCAAGGAGTATAGAAATGGAAATCATAACTCTCATCACTTGAGCCATTATCCCAAGAACCATATGAGGCTGTATTATTTATCATATATGTGCTATTGCTTGAAGTAAGTTCATACCACGTCGGTGTAGCAATAGAAAGTCCGAAGCGGAAAGGTGATTCCTCAACAGGACGAACAATGATACCAGCCTTGATGTCGATACCTGTTCCATCTATCTTACGCTGATCACCATAAGCCACAGAGCCACAAACGCCCTTAGAATCTAAAAGTTGTTCTGCATATTCAGAATATCCTTTATAGTTGACGTCCTTAACCCCGATAGTAAGGCCCCAGTAAAAGCGGTCATTATGATTACCACTGATATTGAAATCATAGTCAGCTATCCAACCGCGATGAGCTCTGTCAAAGGAGTATGAATTGGCATCATTATAATAGAAGTTATTATCTTTAGGATCAAGCAAGAGCACATTGGCATTCAGATAGTCTGCCTGCGAGAAGTTCTGGGCACGATAATCGGTGCCATTTTCCCATCCCATCACTTCATCATCCTTATTAAAATCAAATTCATAAAAGTGTTCTTTTGCCTTATAATAAGTAAGGCCGTTTTGTGAACAACCCTTCAAAGAATTAGCCGCCGACAGAATCTGGTCGAAGTTACGGCTCTTATGATAGTTGAAGGCGAAGTTAATGAACGTGGACTGACTTGGACGAGCAGAATAGACAATACCAACCTGATCAAAACTCATGTTTGTCTTATTCAGCCCATCAAACTTAACAGCATCCTGTTGAGACACTAAACCCAAACTGATACTGGCTGTTGAATGACGGAAGAGACCAATACCTGCAGGGTTGGTAGAAATGGTTGAGATGTCAGCACCCAAAGCTTCCATTGCACCACCCATACCTACATAGCGGGCTGTACCATTAAGATCATTGCCCAACAGACGAGCACTTTCATATGTATCCTGTGCAATCGCAGGCAGGAATACTGCCATAGCGATGGCTGTGAAAACAATTTTCTTCATAATCTGATAGAATTTATGTCATTGACTACATTTTCATTACTTTATCTGCGTCCGCCAAGGCTACCACCGCCACTTCGGCCGCCACCAGAGCTACCGCCGCCACTATTGCGTGAGCCACCGCCGCCGCCAAAGCTGCCACTACTGCTGCTGCGAGTGTTGCTGTTTCCACTATAGCTGCCATAGTTGCTTCGAGAGCTGTTAGTAGAATTACTATAGCCACTATCACCGCCGCGACGCCCGCTAAAATTACCGCTACGACTACGCTCAGAGTTGCCACTGGTATAGACGCGTCCACCACCCATCGATGCCGCACGATCTCTCAGACTTCCCATCCTCTGGCTGTTACCCGCAACCGGACCTCTTCCACTATAGTACGAACCATGACTAGAACCACGACGATCTATAGTACCAGAGTTACCGGTATGGCCATAATAGTGACCGCTGCCGCCTCCGCCATAATAGTAATAGGGATATCCCCAGCCATAATAACCATAGTAGTATGGATACCCCCAGCCATACCAAGAGTAATACCAAGGATCATACCAACCATAAGGGCTCATATACCAAGGATCATACCAGGCAGAATACCACGACGGTCCGTAATACCACGACGGTCCGAAATACCAAGGATCATACCAGCTATAACCATAACGGTTATAATACCATGGTGAATGCCACGCCCAAGTGCTCGCGCCTGCCCGATAACCAGCCCAGAAAGCTTCATTATCGCTCAGATCATAATCATCGAAGCGTGTCATTCTTTTTGTATACTTATAATCTTCAGATAGAACAGAATCCGGATAGACACCTTTTGTCTCACTGAAATCGATGATATCCATCTTCGTAGAGTCACCAACGATGTCCTCATATGAACTCTGAACTTTATCGTCCGTCACTACCTCTATCTTCGTAACCTTTTTGTCTTTCTTCTTAGGAACGAAGTAGAGATCATCATCCTGAGCCATCATAGCCAACGGCATGGCTCCGATAAGCATGGAAATTAGTAACAGTTTCTTCATTTTCTTCCTTTATTTATTGGTTTACGATGCAAAAATACAATGATTTTTAGTGCAAATTTAGGGAAAAACCCTAACTTATAGTAGGATTTTCCCTATTTTTTGTAATTTTGCATTAAAAATTAACACACTTATGAAGTATTTCGAAGCAACATTCACCATTTCGCCCTACTCTGCTGATGCCTCTGATATCCTCGCAGCTATCGCAGGAGAAGTGGGTTTTGAGACTTTTGAAGAAACAGTTACCGGGCTTAAAGGATATATCCAGCAACAACTATTCAACGAAGGCTCTCTTAATGAGGCTCTCAAAGACTTTCCTTTTGAAGAGACCACTATTACCTATGAAATAAAAGAAGCAGAAGACCGTGACTGGAACGAACAATGGGAACAAGAAGGATTCGAACCTATCGTTGTTTCAGAAAACCTCATTATTCACGACGGACGTCATCTGCCATGTTCTATCTCTTCCGAGTGTATTCAGATAGAGATAGATGCACATCTGGCTTTCGGCACTGGCACTCATGAAACAACACGTATGATTTGCAATACCATTCAATCACTTCCACTCAAAGGCACAAAAGTGTTGGATTGTGGTACAGGAACAGGTATTCTGTCTATCTGCGCTTTGAAATTCGGAGCTAGCGAGGCTGTTGGCTATGATATTGACGAGTGGTCTGTTGATAACGCACGCCATAATGCCATCATCAATCAGGTAGACGACCGCTTTACATCATTACTTGGCGACGCTTCTGTTTTAGATAAAATAGATGGCACGTTCGGACTTATTACGGCAAATATCAACCGTAATATTCTTATGGCCGACTTACCCCAGTTCCGCAAGAAGATGACTAAAGGCTCAACACTGATTCTGAGTGGTTTCTATACAAACGATTGTGAACAACTGATTGAGAAAGCGAAATCATTGGGGCTCACTCTGAAACAACAAAAAGCAGACCACGACTGGGCCTGCCTGATGTTTATTTGCTAAATATTCAGATTCTACTTTTCGTGAATGACGACCTTGATTTTTGAAATTCGATGGCCATCAAGTTCAGTAACTTCAAACGTGAAGTTCTGATAATCTATACGCTCATGAAGTTCAGGGAAATCGCCTTTTATCTCAAGCAATAATCCCGCCAAAGAGTCCGCATCACCCTCCACTTCCTCAAAGGTTTCATCATCGAGATCAAGAATCTTAAAAAAGTCAGAGAGCAATGTCTTTCCCTCAAAGACATATGTATTGGCATTGATTCGTGTATACGTTTTCTCTTCCTCATCATATTCATCATTAATCTCTCCGACAATCTCTTCCAAGATGTCTTCAAGCGTAATGATACCACTGGTACCACCATATTCATCCACCACGATGGCAATATGAACTTTGTTTTCCTGGAAGTCGCGTAACAAATCATCAATCTTCTTTGTCTCAGGAACAAAATAAGGAGGACGAATCAGTGACTGCCAACGGAAATTAGCAGGTTTAGAAAGATGAGGCAGTAAATCCTTAATATAAAGAATACCACGGATATTATCTATCGTGTTCTGGTAAACAGGAATACGCGAATAGTTATTTTCAACAATACACTTCAACACTTCTGGAAATGGAAGACTGAAATCAAGGTCTACAACATCCTGACGCGATGTCATTACCTCCTTAGCAGTCTCATCACCAAAACGAACGATGCCCTCAAGCATATTCTTCTCTTCTTTGAGTTCATCTTCATCCGTCAGTTCCAGAGCCTGTTCCAAATCATCTACACTAAGCACACGATTTTCTTTCTGCACCACTTTCTCTGCAAGCATTCCAGAACGAATCAATACCGAACTAAGCGGATAGAACAATTTACTAAGTACTTGAATACCGCCTGCTGACATACGACAAAACGCAAGCGCATGTTGACCAGCATAAACTTTCGGCATTATCTCTCCGAAAAGAAGAAGCAGGAATGTAAGTAATATGGTAACAACAATAAACTGCAACCAATAAGCCATACCGAAATCCACGACATGGGCAAAGAAATAATTGCAGAGCATGATAATTGTCACGTTCACCAGATTATTGGTAATCAATATCGTAGCCAACGTGCGTTCTGAATCCTCTCTTAGGTTCTGGATTTTACTATCAGCCTCATTCTTTTCCTCCTCTAATTCATTCAAATCATGAGGAGATAACGAGAAGAAAGCAATTTCAGAGCCAGAAGCATAACCAGAGAAGATCAATAACAAACAAGCAAGCACACCTGCCACAATAGCACCTGTTGTCGGTACTAACAGTTGTACTTCGCTAAAGAGTTGTTGAAGATAATCCATAGATTAGAAGGGAAGATCCTCGTCAGTCTTTGAATCAACCTGTGGCTGCTCAGCAACGGGCTCAGGGGCCACCTGTGCATTCGTAGAAGACTTCGGCGTAAGCAGTTCCATATTGTCAGCCCATATTTCCGTCATATAGCGTCGCTGTCCCTGCTTATCATCGTATGATGTATAGCGAATACGTCCTTCAATATAGAGTTTATCACCTTTATGGACATATTTCTCAACAATCTCAGCAAGCCTACGCCAAAGAATCACATTATGCCAGTCTGTATGATCAGGTACCTGCGTACCATTCTGCAATGTATAGCCACGCTCTGTTGTGGCCAAACGAACACGTGCTACAGCCACTCCCTGGTCAACATAACGAACCTCGGGATCCTGGCCGACATTACCAATGAGCATTACCTTATTCATAGTCGTTACTGTTTAACTTTACCTAAATAACGGAATTTGAAGTTCTTTCCTTTAGCAGAAGGGAACTGACTGCGATCATCAACACGTTCTCTTAAATAATCAACAATCCGCTGATAGCAGTCCATACCCGAAATAGCCTTTACACGAGCAGAGAACTGAGTGTCACGATACTGGAATTTCCCAGTTCCGGGAACCAGAAGTACACGTTTAAATTCAAGCATACCTTCATACCATCCATAACACTCTTCAGTAAGACGGACAAGTGCCGGAGCAACAGGCTTGGCTTTGTTTTCTTCAGCAGGATGCAAAGCCTTCTTCTCCTTGAAATCCTGCATAGTAGCAGCGTCTGTCTTAATGATTATGAAATATACTCTTGGATGTATCTTATAACGTTTTGGATAGAAAATATCACTGGCTACATATGCACGGATATCTTCCTCCAAAAGCGGGTTCATCTCGATTTCCTCAATTGAGCTAAGAAACTCAATAGCATCATCAACTGTAGAAACTAACGTTTCACGGTCAAAATATCTTAAATATAAATTCATTTGAAAAAGATTGTTGTTTTCCTAATAAAAGAGCGGAAAACGGGACTCGGACCCGCGACCCCAACCTTGGCAAGGTTGTGCTCTACCAACTGAGCTATTTCCGCATTATTCCAAAAAGTGAAGAGGAGGAGACTCGAACTCCCACGTCGCAATTGACACTACCCCCTCAAAGTAGCGCGTCTACCAATTCCGCCACCTCTCCAACAAAACGCTGAATAAAAAAGAGTGCCCAGAACAGGACTCGAACCTGCACGCCTCGCGGCACACGCACCTGAAACGTGCGCGTCTACCAATTCCGCCACCTGGGCATTTTTAATCATTAAGGCCAATCCTTAATGTCTCTTTTTTGTTCAACAAGTGAGCGGAAAACGGGACTCGGACCCGCGACCCCAACCTTGGCAAGGTTGTGCTCTACCAACTGAGCTATTTCCGCGTTTTTTCATCCTTGTGGAAGGCATTTCCCTAAATGCGAGTGCAAAGGTAATGCTTTTTTCGGAACTGGCAAATTTTTTAGAGACTTTTTTTCGAAAAAAGTGCCATTTTATCGAAAAAAGGCCGTTTTCGAGGCCTAATCCATACGATTACGGTAGTCTTCATAGCAAAAACGTCTCAAAATCTCCAATGTTCCGTCTTCACGAAGCATACCGATTGCGGGATGTGAAATTCCGTTAAAAGTATTCGTTTTAACAGTTGTATAGTGAATCATATCCTCAAAAATCACTTCCTCACCAATTTCCAATTCGTGATCAAACTGCCAACTGCTCATAAAATCACCACTCAGGCAACTGTTACCACCAAGTCGGTAAACATGCTCACCCGATTCAGAATCTATATGGTTGGCAAAACGCACTTCCGGATAATATGGCATTTCCAGGCAATCCGGCATATGGCATGTGAAACTTACATCTAATATGGCGGTACGGATACCTTTATCTTCTACTACATCAACAACGTGAGAAACCAGCGGTCCCGTTTGCCACGCAAAAGCACTCCCTGGTTCAAGAATAATCTTCAGCCAAGGATAACGCTCATGAAACTGCTTCATCATCTGAATCAGCAAATCGACATCATAATCTTTACGGGTCATCAGATGTCCGCCTCCGAAATTAATCCACTTCAGCTGAGGGAACCACCGCGAGAACTTCTCTTCGATATGCGCCAAAGAGCGCTGGAACACATCCGCCCCACTCTCACAATGACAATGACAATGGAAACCTTCGATAGCCTCAGGAAGTTTTTCCGGCAACTTATCCGCAGACACGCCAAAACGGGTTCCTGGCGCACAAGGATTATATAATAATGTCTCCACCTCAGAATATTCGGGATTTATACGCAATCCCAGCGAGCAATTCTTAGCACGATCGTGAAAACGCTCATACTGCGACAGCGAGTTAAACGTCAGATGCGATGAACAGCGCACGATCTCATCAAACTCATCATCCGTATAAGCTGGAGAATAAGTATGTGCCAGAGCGCCAAACTCCTCAAAAGCCAGACGGGCTTCGGAGAGCGAGCTTGCCGTCGTGCTGTTGATGTACTCTCTGAAAATGGGAAACGTCTTCCATAAGGCGAAAGCCTTGAAAGCAAGTATAATCTCTATATCGGCTTTCGCCGCAACATCAGCAATGAGTGTGAGGTTGCGGCGAAGTTTCTTCTCTTCTATAATATAAATAGGTGTAGACATCATTTCTTTAATGGAATGGTGAAACTGAATGTACTGCCCTCTCCTTCGACAGACTCCACATAGCAGTCGCCGCCGTTTTTGCGGGCAAAGTCCTGACATAGCTGAAGACCGAGCCCTGACCCTTCTTCACCGCCAGTACCATAAGTAGTCTCTCCCTTATGGAAGATAGAGCCGATACGGTCTGCAGCAATTCCGACGCCATGATCGCAAACGCTCACTTTCGCGAAATCGCCCTCAGAGCTTGCGGCAATCTCTATTGAAGAATCTTCTGGCGAGAACTTGATGGCATTTGAGAGGAAGTTTCGGAGTACCGTTTTTACCATATCGTTGTCAGCAACAACCATGATGGGAGATGAAGGCATCTTTAACTCAAGTTTGATATGCTTTGTAGCAGCAATCATCTCATACACATCTACGACACCAGGAATAATATCGTTCAGATCCAGGTCTTGCACAACGACGCTCAAACGTCCCGTCTGACTCTTAGTCCATTTCAACAGGTTATCAAGCAGATCGTGAACCTCCTCCGACTCTTTGTTCGCCTTATCAAGCAGTTCGAAGAGTTCCGGGCCAACCTGTTCTGGTGTTGTAGAGGCAACTACCAGATTAAGCACCATACGGATGCTGGCCATTGGCGAACGGAGATCATGAGCAATTACCGAATACATCTTATCACGATTGCTCAGTGTCGTACGGAGCTCGTTGTTCTGCTGTTCAATAATACGTTTTGCGGCAACCAGTGATATCTGTTGCATCACACGCATCACCAGTTCCTCCTTGTTGAACGGCTTTGTCAAGAAGTCGCTTGCGCCCACCTTAAAACCGTGTACCAGATCCTGCGGTGTATTCAGGGCTGTCAGGAAAATAATAGGAATATCTTTTGTTTCAGGGTCCTTCTTCAGCACCACGGCAACATCGAAACCGCTCATATCCGGCATCATTACATCGAGCAGTATCAGATCAGGACGTTCCTTACGAGCCTGCTCAATAGCCGTATTACCATTATTAGCCGTACAAACTTGGAATTTCTCGTTTGTCAACAGAATCTTCAGCAACAACACATTGCTGACGACATCGTCGACAATCAATATCTTATATTCACTACGATTTATTTTTGATTCAAGCGTTTCTTCTGTTTCCATCCCGGTCAGTAATAGTGTATTAACGGATGCAAAAATAGTGCAATTAATTTGAACCACCAAATTATCGCACTATTTTTTAACGGATTTTTTATTCTACGGTCACCGATTTTGCTAGATTTCTGGGCTGATCCACGTTCTTTCCTTTACATACAGCCACATGATAAGCCAACAGCTGTAGCGGAATCGTGGCCACCAATGGCTCCAGACACTCCAGCAC
The DNA here is from genome assembly GCF_000746155.1 of Prevotella sp. FD3004. Taxonomy (NCBI): domain Bacteria; kingdom Pseudomonadati; phylum Bacteroidota; class Bacteroidia; order Bacteroidales; family Prevotellaceae; genus Prevotella; species Prevotella sp. FD3004. The sequence continues at coordinate 327,445 of NZ_KN050819.1, forward strand.
ATCAGGTAATTCTATCACTTCATCAACAATCTTCGAGATTGTGTTGTCGCCTTTCGATACTAAAGCGATCACCCTACCCTGACGGGCCTTGATTTCCTGAATGTTCGAGAGAACTTTTTCGTACATCGCATTATGAGTAGCAATCACGACTACAGGCATATCCGAATCAATCAGCGCAATCGGACCATGCTTCATCTCAGCAGCGGGATAGCCTTCAGCATGAATATACGAGATTTCTTTCAGCTTCAAGGCTCCCTCAAGTGCCACAGGATAAGAATAGCCTCGTCCGAGGTACAGGAAGTTGTGAGCATAGGTGAAGGTACGTGCCAGATCAGCCACTTTCTCGTTAGTCTTCAGAACCTCACGGATCTTATCGGGAATCTCGCTCAGTTCCTTGACAATCTTCAGATACTCATCTCTGTGGATAGTACCCTTAGCTTCACCCATCGCCAACGCAATCATCGTCAACACAGTCACCTGACCAGTAAACGCTTTTGTCGAAGCCACACCGATCTCAGGTCCTACGTGAATATAAGTACCCGTATCTGTTGCTCTTGGGATACTGCTACCGATTGCATTACAGATACCATAGATAAATGCGCCCTTCGATTTAGCCAGCTGAACGGCAGCCAGCGTATCTGCGGTTTCACCACTCTGAGAGATGGCAATCACGATATCATCTTTTGTTACAACCGGGTTTCTATATCTGAACTCGCTGGCATACTCCACTTCCACAGGAATACGACAGAGACTCTCTATAATCTGCTTACCTATCAGACCAGCATGCCAAGAGGTACCACAAGCTACGATAACGACGCGCTTAGCATTCAGAAGCTGTCTGCGATAATCGATTAAGGCAGAAAGCGTTACGTGATTAGCTTCAACATTCACGCGACCACGCATACAGTTAGTCAGGCACTCTGGCTGCTCAAAGATTTCCTTCAGCATGAAGTGCGGATAACCGCCTTTCTCAATCTGTCCCAGATCGAGGTCTACGGTCTTCACCGTCAGCTCCTGCTCTTCACCAAGAATACTTACAACCTTCAGTTCCTCACCGCGACGGATGACAGCGATGTTACCATCCTCCAGATACACCACTTTATCGGTATATTCCACGATAGGACTGGCGTCGGAACCCAGGAAGAACTCATCCTCACCGATACCAACCACCAGCGGACTCTGCTTACGGGCTGCAATAATCTGATCGGGATCGCGCTTATCAAGCACAGCAATAGCGTAGGCACCGATTACCTGATAGAGAGCCACCTGGACAGCAGTCAACAAGTCGAGCTGCTTGTGCTCCTTGATATATTCTATCAGCTGCACCAATACCTCCGTATCAGTATCTGAGACGAATTTCACGCCCTTAGCCTGTAAGTTAGCCTTCAGGTCGGCATAGTTCTCAATGATACCGTTATGGATAATGGCCAGATTGTGGGATTCAGAATAATGCGGATGGGCATTCACAGAAGAAGGTTCACCATGAGTAGCCCAACGTGTATGAGCGATACCCACCGTACCGCTGACGTTTTTATCGCTGCAGTACTCGACCAGGTTGTCCACCTTTCCTTTGGTCTTATATACATTCAGAGCCGCATCGCTGTTAATCAACGCCACACCAGCACTGTCATAGCCGCGATACTCCAATCTGCGAAGCCCTTTAATAAGAATCGGGAATGCTTCCTTCTTTCCAATATAACCTACAATTCCACACATAATGGCAATTTACTTTTTGTCGTTTATAATTGTATTTTGGGTGCAAAATTACTAAAAAGCCATTTATTCACCAAGCATTTTGCATAAAAATTTAAGAAAAAGGTGACATAAAAACAAAAGACCCATCAGAATCTCTCTGACGGGCCTTCCGCGGTGCGTACGAGATTCGAACTCGTGACCTCCTGCGTGACAGGCAGGCATTCTAACCTACTGAACTAACGCACCAAACCTATGGAACGAATGAAAAAAAACTGCGGTGCGTACGAGATTCGAACTCGTGACCTCCTGCGTGACAGGCAGGCATTCTAACCTACTGAACTAACGCACCAGAAAGCACTCTTCCTTATTAGCGGGTGCAAAGGTAATGCTTTTTTCGGAACTGGCAAAACATTTTCGGGATTTTTTTGAATGAAACCCTCATTTTTTTCAAAATACCAGTTGCATAAGGGTTGCATCACGATATTCGCGGCCATCATAGAGCCAATCTTTGATCTTTACTGCTGCCACGTAGCCCATCTTCCCGAACAGACTCATCGACCCTTCGTTGCGCATATCCACGAACGCGAACAGCTGATGAAGATGGAGCACATTCAGCGCATAGTCGGCTATTTGTTGCAAAGTGCTGCTACCATAGCCTCTTCTCCGATACGCGTCGAGAATGATGAGTCCCACCTCAGCGCGACAGTTCCCCGGATCGAAGTTCACCACATCCACGATGCCCACGATCTCGCCTTCCTCGTTCTCCACCATCATCCTTACCTGGCGGTCCACATAGATATCGTCAGCAGCGTTGGCAATATAGTCGTGAAGCGTATAGCGCGAATAAGGCACGTTGCTGGCGCCCACGTTCCACAACTTCATGTCGTTCTCAATCCTGTAGAGCAGATCCAGATCCTCTGGTTCGATGGCTCTCAGCCTTACTTTGGCTTTATTATTGTTCATAAATGCAGTTTTTTACGTAAGATATCCATCAGCGCGATACCAGCCCTGAAATAGATGGCCGTCTTGATGGGGATGGTATAGAACACGCTCAGATGACTATAATGCTTTCTGAAGAAGATGAGCATGGCCTGATAGAAGATGTGTACATATCTGTAATCCGTCTTCTGTGTCGAGCGCCCTTTATAGTGCGTGATGGGATAAGGCAGATACCAGTTTTCCCAACCGCCTTTCATCAGTCGATACGACAAGTCGATATCCTCGCCATACATAAAGAAGTCCTCGTCGAGCAGTCCCACCTCGTCGAGCGCCTTTCTGCGCAGCAGACAGAACGCCCCGCTGATGACCTCTATTCTCCCAGGCTCGTTCCACGAGAGGTGACTCATATAGTAACGCCTGGTGCAGCCCATCATTTTCAGAAACGACACCCAGGGTGTGGGCAAAGCCCTTCTCGATTCCGGCGCACGCGTACCGTCTTCATTATGCATCATCACGCCAGCCCCACCCGCTTTCGTGTGTCCGTCCATAAAGTCTGTCGACTTTCGCAACGTATCCTCGCCCACCACCGTGTCAGGATTCAGCAGCAGCACATATTCGCCCGAGGCCTGCCTGATGGCGATATTGTTGGCTTTGGCGAAACCCACGTTCTTCTTGTTCTCGATCAGTCTCACCCAGGGGAAAGACGCCTTCACCATCGACACGCTATCGTCAGTCGAACAGTTGTCGACCACGAACACTTCCGCCTCGATTCCCTCAAGAGCCTTCTCCACACTCTGCAGACACTGCTTCAGATATGTGCTGACGTTATAGCTGACGACGACGATGCTCAGTTTCATTTCTCCTCCTCAGTAGTCTCGGCGATACAGCGGTTCAAACTCGGATACACAAACGGCATACAGAGCAGCAGCATGATGCCCAGATAGCCGAAAGTAGTGTTCATATATATATAATATAATAATGTATCCGCGAGCATAGGCACTTCGATGATCAGCAGACGAATGAGTCCCCACTTCATCATGGCCGCCTCCTTGCGCGTCACCAGGTCGTCGTGAACCGTCTTAAACTTAAACAGCCTGAGCCCCAGGAAGGCGGCGCCCAGCGACACCAGTTCCATCACAAACGTCAGCAGAAACTCCGACTGCTTGTCCTCAGCCATCACGCCGCTCTCGAGCACCTCAGTCTCGAAGAGCACAATGAGCAGCAGCACCAAAGCCGCGATGCCCGCATAAACCAAAGTCAGACGCTTACTTACATTCTTCATATCCCTTTTGTTTTTGTTTTTACTTTATCTTTCTTCAAACAGCGTGCGGTTCATGATCGAGCGCCCCAGCGTCACCTCGTCGGTATATTCCAGCTCGTTGCCCACAGACACACCTCTGGCAATCACGCTCACCTTGACGCCGAAAGCCGCCAGCTTACGATAGATGTAGAAGTTGGTTGTGTCGCCCTCCATCGTAGGACTGAGCGCCAGAATCACCTCCTTCACCTCGCCCTCAGCCACACGCCTGATCAGCGAGTCGATCTCGATATCTCCGGGCCCGATGCCGTCCATAGGCGAGATCACGCCCCCCAGCACATGATAGAGTCCGTGAAACTGCTGTGTGTTCTCTACCGCCATCACGTCCTGGATGTTCTCTACCACACACACCGTAGCCTTGTCCCTTCTGTGATCAGCGCAAATAGGACAAACGTCAGCATCGCTGATATTGTGGCACACGCTGCAGTACTTCACCTCGTGCTTCAGCTTGCTGATAGCTTCGGAAAACTGCTCCACGTCCGAATCCTCCTGACGCAGCATCCACAGAACCAGTCTCAGCGCCGTCTTGCGCCCGATGCCTGGCAACTTGGAGAATTCGGCTACCGCCTTCTCCAGTAATTGTGACGGATATTGTTGTTGAATCATATCTCACTCAGTTCCAGCCAACGCATTGATTTCTCGTCGAGCTCATCGTTCAACAGAGGCAGGCGTTTGCTCATTCTTGTAATCTCCTCCACCGAAGTCGTTCCTCCGCAGAGTTGTTCCTCAATCTGTTTCTTTTCAGCCTCCAGGGCTTCTATGTCTTTCTCCAGCTGCTCCAGCTCGCGCTTCTCCTTAAAGCTGAGCTTGCGTTTCTGTGGCTGAGCGCCCGTGGTCTGCTTGGGCTGTTTCTCAGTCTTCTCAGCCTTCTGCTCCTTAGGCTCTCTGGGCTGCAGCTGACTCCATTGTCGATACTGCGTATAGTTGCCCGGGAAGTCCTTGATGTCGCCGTTCCCGTTGAACACCAGCAGATGGTCAACCACCTTATCCATGAAGTAGCGGTCGTGGCTCACCACGATCACACACCCCGGGAAGTCCTGCAAGTATTCCTCCAGAATCTGCAGCGTCACGATGTCGAGGTCGTTCGTAGGCTCGTCGAGCACCAGGAAGTTCGGATTCCTCATCAGCACCGTACAAAGGTAGAGTTTCCTCCGTTCGCCGCCGCTCAGCTTGTACACATAGTTGTGCTGCTGCTCAGGCGTGAAGAGGAAGTGCTGCAGGAACTGCGAGGCCGAGAGATGTTTTCCGCCTCCCATGTCAATATACTCGGCAAAGTCCTTCACCACGTCAATCACCTTCTGCTGTTCGTCGAACTGCAGTCCCTCCTGCGAGAAGTAGCCGAACCTCACCGTGTCTCCGATATCGAACTTTCCGCTGTCAGGCGCCACCTGTCCGAGCAGCATCTTGATAAACGTCGACTTCCCCGTACCGTTGTTGCCCACGATACCCATCTTCTCGAATCGCGAGAAGTTATAGTAGAAGTCCTTGAGAATCGTGAGCGGCTCAGCCCCCGGGCGCTCAAACGCCTTGTTCACGTACTGACACTCGAAGATCTTCGACCCGATATATACGTTTCTCGATTTCAGTCTTATCTGTCGCTCCTCGATGCGCTGCTTGGCCACCTTCTCCAGTTCGTAGAAAGCCTCCTCGCGATACCTGGCCTTGTGTCCACGCGCCTGAGGCATCCTTCTCATCCACTCGAGCTCCGTGCGATACAGGTTGTTGGCCCTTGCTATCTCAGCCCTGCGGTTGTCGATACGCTCCTGTCGCTTCTCCAGATAATAGCTGTAGTTGCCGCGATAGGTATAGATGGTCTGGTCGTCGAGTTCCAGAATCACCGAGCACACACGGTCGAGGAAGAAACGGTCGTGGGTCACCATCAGCAACGTCTTGTTGCCCCTGTTCAGGAAACCCTCCAGCCATTCTATCATCTCCAGATCCAGGTGGTTCGTAGGCTCGTCGAGAATCAGCAGGTCGGGGTCCGTTATCAGCACGTTGGCCAGCGCCACACGCTTCTGCTGTCCACCGCTCAGCTGTCCCATAGGCTGGTCCAGGTCGCGAATCTTCAGCTGTGTCAGAATCTGCTTTGCCTTCAGCACCTTCTCAGGGTCGCCCTCATGATGGAAACAAGCGTCGAGCACGCTCTCGCTGGGGTCGAAGGCCGGACTCTGCTCAAGCATGCCCACCTTCAGGTCTCTTCTGAAGATGATATCCCCCGAATCATAGCCCTCCTTACCCGAGAGCACAGACAGCAGCGTCGACTTACCCGTACCGTTCTTGGCTATCAGTCCCACCTTCTGCCCCTCGGCAATCGAGAAACAGATATCGCGAAACAGCACCAGCGAGCCGAACGACTTCGTCAGATGCTGCACGTCTAAATATGGATTTTCCTTCGCCATTTCTTTCTTATGGCACGGATTACACGGCTTTTTATAAAAAAGACACGGCTTGTTTTTTCAGAGAAGAGCTGTGTTTCTCTTAAAGAGAGCCGTGTAACCTGTGCCTGATATTACTTTTTCAGTTCTTTATTAATTTGTTCTATGTAGTTCAGCACCTCGTCGCGCCCCTGCTTCTTCTCAGCCGAGGTTACGAACATCGGAGGCATCTCCTCCCACGTCTCGCTCAGCACCTTCTTATACGCCTCTACGTTCTGCATGGCCTTCGTCGCGCTCAGCTTGTCGGCCTTCGTAAACACGATGGCGAAGGGCACGCTGCTGGCTCCCAGCCACTGAATGAAGTCGAGGTCTATCTTCTGCGCCTCCAGACGTATGTCGATCAGCAGGAACACGTTCACCAGCTGCTGTCGCTGCAGGATATAGCCGTTTATCATCTGCTCCAGCTTCTGAACCTCCTTCTTCGAGCGCTTGGCGAATCCGTAGCCCGGAAGGTCCACGAGATACCATTCGTTGTTGATGATGAAGTGGTTGATGAGCAACGTCTTACCAGGCGTGGCCGAGGTCTTGGCCAGCTTCTTGTTGTTGGTCAGCATATTGATGAGGCTCGACTTGCCCACGTTCGACCTTCCTATAAAGGCATATTCGGGCTTGTTGTCCTGAGGGCACATCGACTCTCTTGGCGCGCTCAGCGTGAATTCAGCTTTCTTAATTTCCATATCTTCCTTGTTTTGGGTGCAAAGTTAATAAAAAAAAGCGAATTTATTTGGTAGTTACCAAAATAATCCTTACCTTTGCATCGTTTTTCAAAACAGCGCTTCCGTTCGAGAAGCGTTTCCAATCAATTTTTTGGGTTTCAAATCAGAAATTATACACTCATTTTATGTATACAAAAGAAGAATTAGAATCTATGGATATACCCCAGTTGGTGGGTATAGCAGATCAGTTGGGCATCAAAGTGTCGCAGGATGACCAGATGGAAGACGTTGTCTATGCCATCCTCGACAAGGCTGCAGAAGTAAGCGCAGCTGAAGGCGATGCTCCCAAACGCAAGCGTACACGTATCGCAAAAAAAGATACCAGTAAGGTTTATACAGTCAAGGGCAACAACGGTGCCAACCTCGACGCCAATCCCCCACGCAGAAAGAAGGACGAGGCTCCCTCGCTCTTCAGCGACGCTCCCGCAGCCGCTCCCGTAGCTGAGGAAGAGAAGGCTCCCGCAGAAGAAGCCGCTCCCGCTCCAAAGCGCCGTGGTCGCCGCACCAAGGCCGAGATCGAGGCCGAGAAGGCAGCCCTCGCAGCAGCTGAGGCACAGAAGAAGGTCGAGGAAGAGGCAGCAGCCAACGAGGCTCCCGCAGAGGCTCCCGTAGAAGCCCCCGCAGAAGTTCCCGAGGCAGCAGCCCCCGACTTCTCAGACATCATCCCCGAAGCAGCCGACTTCGAGTCAGCAGAGACCGACGAAGAGGCCAGCAACGCTATCGCACAGCTCCGCGAGAAGATGTCGAACCGCAACAAAGAGCAAGAGGTCAAGCCCTCAGCAGATACCGACGAAGTCGATGAGAACGGCGTATGGCTGGGCGACCCAGGCGACGGCACCGATTTCATCACCATGATCGATATCCCCATCGAGGACCAGTCGGCCCTGCCCACCCTCGACATTTTCGATCGCCCCATGGCGCAGCCCACACTGCCCATGGAAGACAAGTACGTCCGTCCTGGCGAGGCTCCCAAGTACGACTTTGGCGACCTCATCACAGGCAACGGTGTGCTCGAGTGCCTCACAGACGGCTACGGCTTCCTGCGCAGCTCAGACTACAACTATCTGTCGTCGCCCGACGATATCTACGTATCACCGCAGCAGATAAAGAAATACGGTCTGAAGACAGGCGACGTCGTAGAGTGCACCGTCCGTCCTCCCCACGAGAACGAGAAGTACTTCGCCCTCTCTACAGTCAAGTCTATCAACGGCCGCAACCCTTCGGAAGTGCGCGACCGCGTATCCTTCGAGCATCTGACGCCCCTCTTCCCCGACGAGAAGTTCAACCTCTGTGGCGATCGCGCCACCTCGAACCCCTCAGTTCGCGTGGTCGACCTCTTCTCGCCAATCGGTAAGGGTCAGCGTGCGCTCATCGTGGCACAGCCAAAGACAGGTAAGACCATCCTGATGAAGGATATCGCCAACGCCATCGCTGCCAACCACCCCGAGGCTTATATCATGATGCTGCTCATCGACGAGCGCCCTGAGGAAGTAACGGATATGGCCCGCACCGTCGACGCCGAGGTTATTGCCTCTACCTTCGACGAGCCCGCCGACCGCCACGTGAAGATTGCAGGCATCGTGCTCGAGAAAGCCAAGCGCATGGTAGAGTGCGGCCACGATGTAGTCATCTTCCTCGACTCCATCACCCGTCTGGCCCGTGCCTACAACACCGTAGCCCCCGCCTCAGGTAAGGTGCTCACTGGTGGTGTCGACGCCAACGCCCTTCAGAAGCCCAAGCGCTTCTTCGGTGCAGCCCGTAACATCGAGGGAGGCGGTTCGCTCACCATCATCGCCACCGCTCTGGTCGACACAGGTTCTAAGATGGACGAGGTGATCTTCGAGGAGTTCAAGGGTACTGGTAACTCAGAAATCCAGCTCAACCGTTCGCTCTCCAACAAGCGCATCTTCCCAGCTATCGACCTGGTTCAGTCGTCTACTCGTCGCGACGATCTGCTGCACGACGACACCACGCTCAACCGCATGTGGATCATCCGCAAGTTCATCGCCGAGATGAATCCTATCGAGGCCATGAACACCATCCGCGACCGCTTGGTAAACACGCGCACCAACGAAGAATTCCTGTTGTCCATGAACGGATAACCCCCGATGATAACAAAAAAAGAGGGAGACTCAAGTTCGAGCCTCCCTTTTTTTTATTCATCATATTTCTTCGAGTCCACCACGAAGTGGAACATCTCCCCGTCCACAGGGATGTCGAGAATCAGATACGTCGTCTTCACAGGTTTTATGGCTATAAAGCCCTGATGCTCCGAGCCGTCGAATATCGTGTTCGCCTTCCAGTAGCCCTCGTCGATACGCTTCAGCGCCTCGTCGTGCGCCTTCTCGAACTCGTTGTTACGATCCCTTCTGTACAGCGCGTTCTCCATCATCGTCACATCGTCCTGAGGTCCCAGCTGCTCAACGCCCGCTACGACCACCTCCGTCAGCACCATCGCCCACCAGTTTGTCCTGCTCTGCTTCTTGCGATACTGCTTCGGAGTATAGATTCTCAGCGAGTCCGTCTCCAGACGCGAGACGTCGCCCCCGCGGTCCAGATAAGTCCCCACACGATAGCGCGTACTCTTCACCGTGTTCCCGGGGATTGCATACGCATAAGCCCTGATGTCCTTGGGCTCAAACATAATCTCGTGTCCGCTTTTGTTGATAATCGAGATGTGAGGCTCAAACAGCCCGCCCTCCGTAGGATCCACGACCACGCTCACGCCCTCGTGCGTACAGTAGAACACCTTATAGTTGTTCTTCACGTAAGTCTTGTACTCCTTGGCGTCCGTTTCAGCCATGAGGTTCAGATGGCCCATCGCCGCCATCAGTAATAGTGATAGTAAAAATCTCATAATTGGTATAAAGTTTATAATTCTGCTGCAAAGATAAGCCAAACAGCCCGCAGCAGAAAAGGATTTTCCCTAAAAGCACGGAGGAAAATCCCTACAAACCCTTACCAGCCCAGAGGCAGCACGATGTTCTCCACCTTGTGAGCCTCAGCAAAGAGCGGAGCTATCTCCTCGTCGAGGAAGCCCGCAATGCCGCATCCCACGCGCGTCACCAGGAACGTCAGCTCAGGATGCTGTCGAGCGAAGTCGATAAACTCGTCCACATAAGGCCTGATCGTCTCCACGCTGCCCTGCATCGTAGGTATGCCGTAACTCTGTCCCTGCAGTCCAACGCCCTGTCCCCAGACAGCGCCGAACTTCCTATAAGCCATGAGCGCCGCACCACCGCCGTGCGCCCCCTCCAGGTTACTACCAAACACGAAAATCTCGTTTTTCTCCAGATGCGTAATCCCCTCTGGCGTCACCCTCTGCTGTTCCATAATGATATTTTTATTGCTTATTTCAGTTATTATTTCAGTTATTAGAATTTTGAATCTCCTTTACTACGACCCAGTCAGCAGGCAACCAGTCCACGCTTTCCAGCAAGTCTTTGCTCAGCCACCGTGCCGCCTCATGCTCCTTCAGCGTCAGGCATCCGCTCTCCACGCTGCACCAGAAGCAATGCATCGTCAGGTGAAACTTCGGGTAGTCCCACTCCACCGTTTTCACGAGTCGTTCCACCACTATTCTCGTTTCCAGTTCCTCCCATATTTCCCGTTTCAGCGCCTCCTCAGCGCTCTCCCCGGGCTCCATCTTCCCCCCGGGAAACTCCCAGCCATCCTTCATGTCGCCATATCCCCGCTGCGTGGCGAAGACCCGTCCCTCGTCGTCATGTATGATGGCCGCTACTACCTCTATCCGTTTCATCTATTTATCATCCATCGAAGCTATAAAGTCGTCATAAGCATCCCGTTCCTCTCGTGCCGCCCTGTTAGCATCGTCGTCATGCTCCCCCTTCTGTTTCTCCGTATATCTGCCACGAAATATAGCGTCCCCTTTGTATATCAGCAGAAACACAACCGCCCCTATATGCATCAGAAGCACATCCCACCATGGAGTAATGCACAGCAGTATACCCACGATAAAGACATACATAATCAGATAAACCAGACAACCTACCCCATATCCTCTTTCAGTTTAATCGTTTCTATTCCGCCACAAAGATAGCAATTATTTTTTAAATGATGACGAAACATTAGTATATTTTGTTTATTAACAATTCCTGGATAATCCTGGCAAAAGTTAAGAGATTTGGCAGAAAGTTTATGATATACTACTTTTGCAAATAAAAAAGATGAATAAAGAACAAATTGAATCAATCCTTAACAATGCATCTGAAGAATATCTCGAAAGTTTTTTCGAAACCCTTCTTAATGAAATAAACTCCGATGATGAACCCTATTTTAAAAAAGCTCGCCAACTACTTCTTGCATCACTCAACAACAAGCAAGCAGATGATTTCTTTATTGCTTTATGCGGTTGGAATCTTGAAAGTCTTTTTAGTCGAATGATCTAATATTTTCAAAGACATTCTAAGCTGATCTAAATTATTTTTTCGTTTCAAAACGATCTTCTACCTTTGCTGCAAAAGATTAGAAGTTATGAACGAAAAGAAATGGATTACAACAGAGCAGATGCTCGACGAGTTAAAGAATGAGCCTGATAATGAGCTCCAGTATACACACTATCTTGGCGGTATACTTCGTAGTACCCACTGGCTAGAGTATTCTTCTAAAGAAGATAAGTATGGAAATTCTACAGATTGGAATGATTACGCTTGGTTTACAAGAGAAGAATTTCTAGAGCTTCACGCTGGCGAATGGTGGATGAGAGACTTATAATGATATTAATTGGGATAAATTTCTCTTAGTCTCTTCTAATTCGGATTTCTGCAACGGTATACCAATAAGGTATGCTTTTGCAGAATAACCATTAATGCCACTATATACATTGAGCTCACGGGAAACGAAATAATTGGAAGGATAGATAAGCATGACGTGCTTTTGCTTGTTTCCACCAAACGATGAGTATGCTAATACTTGATGGAAATCCTCGCGGAAAGTTTCTTTCAAATCTTCGCCCATTCGATTCACATTATACATGTGAGATTTGTATTTTGCATCGATAATATACTGAACATCACCCTTATACATAACCGCATCTGGCTCAAGATAGCTGAGCGTCCAAGCAGTCTTTTCTCCACCAATACGATATTTTTTGTTACTATCTAATTTTGCGCCCTTTAATCCTGCAACTTGTTTTAGAACATATTGCACATATCTTTCAAAGAATTCGGAATAATCAATTCTCCATGCTCGTTTTGAACTTACATTGTTTTGCAAAATTCTCATCCCTATTTCTTTTGTTTCTTTGATGATTGCAGGGTCTGACGTGCGAAGTGGAATAGATGTTACAGGTTTAAGCCTATTTACATCATATTGTTTGCTTAATAATGATATCTGGGAAAGATATGGAGCTTTTGAACGTAGAGGCGTTGAGGGTTTCATAATCTCATTAATACTCAGATGAAGTATGTACGTCAAAGCTCTCCATTCTTCATGGTCGCATGTCAGAGTATTATTCCTGTTGGGATATTTTAATGCAGACCACGGGTCAATATCTCTTACGGCGTATTTGTCCCATCTTGTTGAGGAATTAGGAAAGAGTTGATTCACCTCTACATTTTTGAATTTTCTCCAATGATAACGCTTTGCCTCTATGTACTTATCGATAAACTTTTGGCATTCCAAATATAATGGTGGTTTAACGGTGTTGATAGTATTTATCTGAAATCGTTCGTCATATTCTATTTTTAGGTCCTCCTTGATAACAGAAATAAGTTCTGAAAGATTTTCACCATATAAACCTTCAACAATAAGCTCGCCATAAGGCATACCCGTTCCTGGCGACAATAACGGAACACAGCCAGCGTATTTTGATGTGGTGAATTGGATGGCACTTGCACCATTCGAATCACGCGCTAATTGAGTGTTAATGCCAAGAAAATCGAAAACGGGTGAATTAATATTTATAAACTCGATGATATGTCTTTCAGCATCTTTTCGAGTATCAATACCTTTCCAATCTTTCTTTAGCTCATTGAAAGATATCGTTTTTTCACTCAATACCTTAAGAGACAAAATAGCAGGACGCAACTGCCTTTTCTGAAGATCTATATTAGTCTTCAGATTGTCAGCCATCTGTTTAAGCAATTGTTTGCGTTCCCTTGCTTCTGCTCTACTCATACATCAGTTCACCAATCTTGTTGTAAAAGTAGTTCACAAATTCATCTTTTGCCGAAGGCAGAAAGCCTTCGTTAATGTATTCTTTGATAAGCGGCATCAGCTCATATTTCAGCCTTTGCTTCATGGCTTCATCATCTGCTGCAATGAAATAGGACTGGCCAGGCTGAAGATTTAATTCCTCGTCAGTAGCATGACGCATAAACATGTTTTCAAATTCCAGGAATTCCTCTTTTCTGAAATCTTTGTGGTCTATTACCTGAGGTCTTAACGTAATCCACGTAAAGCGTCTGCGAAGGGCAAAGTCGACAACAGCCAGACTTTTATCTGCTGTGTTCATCGTGCCAATAACATATAGATTCTCTGGCAACTTGTCGATTTCTAAATCACCAATCTTAATCTTGTACTTACGATTGTTACCTGTGTTCTTCTCAAACAAATAGAATACTGGTCCAAGTACATTAGAAAGGTTTGCTCTATTAATCTCATCGATAATGAGTAATACGTCTTTGCCTGTATTTGCCTCCTTTATAGCCTCATACAAAACACCAGGATTGTCCTTATATATTAATGTATTCGATGCGGTATCCGGTTTGATTCCATATACAAAATCAGAATATGAAGTTTCTGCATGGAATTGTGTAAACTTCACGTTTTTAAATTTCTCAGCAATATTCAATGCTGTATAAGTCTTTCCTGTTCCAGGAGCCCCTTGAAGTATGATGTACTTGTCTCTCAAAAGAATCTTGTATATTTCATCTTCTGTCAACGACTTCTTCGAATTAATAGATTCTAACTTATCTAATACATCCACGACTTCTTTTCGTTGTGTATCATTTGTGGGCCAGCCTCTGAACTCAGCATAAGCACAAATCCACTTTTTGAACTCATAAGGTATATCTTCGACTGTGAAATCATTCTTGATATCCACAACCTCGAAGGCTACAACCAATGGACCAAAACGTTCATCAAACTGGCGAATGCGTGGATGTTCTTCTTTTAGCTTTGTAGTCAGTTCTGGGAGCCGGTCAGTAATGTTGCTGAAATCACTCTTATAATAGACGCGAGAGTTCGAGTTCAATCGAAGGAATCTTCTACGAGTAAACGGCGATTGTGCTATAGCGCCATCATACATGAACTGTTGGGTACCAACAACTAGGACTATAGCACATGCAGAAATGCTATTTGTATCATCATTTGTTTTCTCTGGCATGAAGCAAAGAGAGAAATCGCTATAAGGACCGCTTGGTTCCTGACCTTCTCTGATGAAGCCACAATAGGCAACATTTTCAAATTCATTAGAAGGGCGGTTTATGTCCTTTCTCCATATTCCGTTCTTTTCTGGAACAAAACCAACGCTTTGAGCATATTCCTTTATTGCGTCAACAAAAGCATTCAACTCCATATGATTTATAATTTAGTAATTAAACAATTCGCTTTTCGAAATACCTAATGCATTAGCTATCTTATCAATGGTGTTGAGCGTAGGACTTTTTTCGCCACGCTCAATAGTGCCAATATAGGTTCTATCCACCTCACACTTAAATGCAAATTGTTCTTGTGAATAACCTGCATTCTTACGTAATTCAGCAACACGCTTTCCGAAAGTAATATTTACATCAGTTTTCATGGTTGCAAAGGTAAAGAAATGCTACCTTTAGCACAACGGTCTAAAGATAGCATTTTTACTTATGAAAGCCTTTTAATGTTATTTAATTTAAAAAGGAATCATATTTTCGAGCGTTTTCACCATTCTCACGTCTGCACGAAGGCGGTTTTGTGGCGGTTGGCGGCGGGACAGACGGCGAGGTGGAGCCAGTAGGTGCCGCGGGAACTGCGCTCGATGAAGAGTTCGTCAAAGTCGGGCTCGAGGGTGCCCTCGGAAACCTGAGCGCCTTTAACTCACGCCCTCGTGTGTCGGCGAGGTCGAGGAGGTCAGTATAGTACTTTCCTTCATCATTTATCAAAAGATATATAGGATCACCATAAAGATTATCGGGTTTTCCGTATATTTCCAGTCAACGGGAATATAGACTTCTCATTATTTTTTCTTCTTTAACATCCTTATTTCTCCCTTCTATTACATTTCTTCCTTCTCCTCGGCTTGATCTTTCTTGGCGCGGGCTTCCTTTATGCCTTTAAGAGCGGTTTTGAGTAAATCTACAAACTCACTACGAGATAGTTCGCTTACCTTCTTGTTCATAATACTATTCCATTTCTCGCCGTACTTATTAGACAATTCTTCTGTCAGCTCGTCGATATTGCGACGATCGATTGAATTTTTCTTTTCCATTTTATTATTTATTTAATTATTGATGCCTGCAAAGGTAGCGATTATTATTGAAACCGTCAAATATTTGGGCATTGGATTTTGAAAATTTTAAAAAGAGGGTGTTTTCACACCCTCTGGATTACTTATGATGGTTCTCGATGTCTGTAATCATTTTACGGCATCATCGGTTATCATGTTTCCTGACTTTCGCATGGCAATTATCACATATTGATATACTTCACTGGGTTCTGACTTTTACAATAGAATGCGGTCTTCGGAATTCGGTACAAGCTCTTTGTTACTCATATCATTATTGATTTTCTTTGATGACCTTAAATTCTTCTTCAGAAACGACGCTCATAGCCATTGTCTCTTTATCAATCTTTATATAACCATTTCGTTGGTCGGTTTCAAATTTCAATCCCTTTAAGACCTTATTGCTGATGGGTACATACCATGATATGTCTGTTTCCAAACCCACGGTGTATTTCTCCAATGTGCTTGTACCCAATGCATTGATGTACTTGACATTCTCATCCAAGGGATTGCATGATGAAATACGGAAATGACATTCTTCATCTTTCAACAAAGGTAGACGTACCTCACAGTTAGGTAGGACAAACCAAACCAACCCTCTATCCATATCAGTAATGAGCATTTCCTTTTCAGATTTGTTCCTTATAACAAGATCGAGAAGAAGCGTTTTCAAATCTTCAGCCTGTGCTTTGGCATCAGCGGATGCAGCGAGAGAAGCTTTTGTATTGTCTCTAGCATCCACATAGTTCCGCATCGCCCAGCCCTTGTCATGCCCACTATTCATTTGGCTTTGAGCCATACCCTCTGATGCAGACGAAAAGGCTGCTGCAACCATTGCCCAGCCAGCTGCATTCTTTGCTCTTTTTATGTCACGCACCAAATCTTCTGATACGACCTGCTGTGCCAAAGTGCAAATAATGAGTCCGTCTTTTGATGACATCATAAGCGAGTGCGCCTTGTTTGCAAGAGAATCTACTTCGCCATTCTCTATCAATAGAAGATGGTTATCATAAGTTGGTATGTATGTCGTCTTTGCCTGAATGGGTATGGCGAATACACAAATTAATAATGATAAGACAATAGTTTTCTTCATATTATTCCCTATCATAGTGGTTTTCAACATAGTTCTCATTCTTTCCGATAACCATTTGTTAGTTCGATTCTTCTCAACCAACACCAACTTGATACGATTTACATCTTCCATATATCTCAGTTTAATGCTACAAAAGTAGTGAACTATTTTCACTTTCTCGCAATTTCAGACAAAACTTTGTAGTATATCAACTGGATTTATGATTTTTTATGGATTTTGCTATCTGTAGCATGAAAATAACTATCCCTATTGACGCTTTTGTGTAAACACCACTGGACCCTCAAGACGCGAGTCCAGTGGTATAATCAGTTTCCTCACGTCTGCACGAAGGCGGTTTTGTGGCGGTTGGCGGTGGGACGGACGGCGAGGTGGAGCCAGTAGGTGCCGCGGGAACTGCGCTCGATGAAGAGTTCGTCGAAGTCGGGCTCGAGGGTGCCCTCGGGAACCTGAGGGGCGACGGGAGCCTGTGAACCCTCGAGCTGAGAGCCTTCGGAAACCTGAGAGCCCTCGGAAGCCTGAGCGCCTTTAAACTCACGCCCTCGGGTGTCGGCGAGGTCGAGGAGGATGGCGGCGTAGCGGATGGCTTGTTCGAGGCCGAGGCAGCGGATGTCGACGGCGCAGCCTGTGGTGTGGTTGCTCGTGGGCGAGCCGCCTGCCTTGCGGTTCACTTCGGGCGAGCGGTAGCCTGAGCTGATGATCAGGGGCTCGTCGGGGTCGCCGTAGCGGGTGTTATAGCTGTGGCGCAGGGGCTCGAGCCAGTTGTCGCAGAGGTTCTTCAGGTTATTGATCGCCGCGGGTGGCGGGGTGTTGCCCGTGGCCGTGGTGTGACTGGTCTTGCACAGTTCGGCGAGGGTGAAATGTTCCGACAGTCGGATGAGATTGGTCTTGTTCATTGTGGTTTGTGGGTTTTAACTTTGTATTCGGATGTCTTGCAATAGGTGCGGCTCACGTCGTC
The DNA here is from genome assembly GCF_000746155.1 of Prevotella sp. FD3004. Classification (NCBI taxonomy): domain Bacteria; kingdom Pseudomonadati; phylum Bacteroidota; class Bacteroidia; order Bacteroidales; family Prevotellaceae; genus Prevotella; species Prevotella sp. FD3004. Next base: position 345,039 of record NZ_KN050819.1, read on the forward strand.
GAAGACGATATAGCCTCGGCTGGTCCAACAGCGCAGGGTCGACTCGCCGCTGCCGCTGCGGCCCTGGCTCTGGCGCATCTGGAGATACTGTTCGGTGGTGAACTCGTCGGGCAGCAGGTCGAGGAGGTTCTGAGGGCCCGACTGCCGTTCGATCTCTTCTTCGCTGAGCAGTTCGCGCTCGAGCTGTTTGCCGAAATAGAGCATCTTGTTCCAGAGGTTGTACTGCTGCGACCAGCGCACGAACTCGGCTATCTCCTTCGACCACTTGTAGCCGTGGGCCACGTAGAGCACCATGCCTTTCAGCCAGGCGATGACGTTGGCGCGGTAGGAGAACACCCTGTAGGCCTCGCTCTCGTAGAGACGGGCGGTGTCGCTGTTCTCGCGCCGCATCTCCAGCGACAGCCGTTTCGCCGCCTGACAGGTTATCAGTCCGCTCGCCGCGTCGAGGCGGTCGATGTAGGGTTTCAGCTCTTCGGCAAAGCTGTGGTCGTAGATGCCCAGGATGGGTGCCTCGTCGTCATCTTCGTCGCTGCGCACGATGGTGGCGATGTCGAGTCGGCTCACCGTGCCGTCGTTCACCATCTTATAGAAGAACTTGCGGGCGTTGGGCGGCGTGGTCGAGGCGTTGAAGTTCCACCTCAGCGGGGCTATGCCCGACACGGAGTCGGCTCCCACGCGCTCCTGACCGGCGAGCGAGTTGTCGAAGGCCTTGCGGATGAGCAGTCCCACCTCGTCGGCCGACCCTTTCGACGTCACCTTCTTCAGGGCTTCTATCTCGTCGACGATGGTGTAGATATAGCGCTGGCCGTTGTTGTGGGCATCGACGATGCGCTGGTTGAACACCGCGTCGGTGAGGTTGTCGATGAGCATCTGGATGCAGATGTCCTGCGGTCGGGCGTCTTTCTTCTGTCGGGCACCGGGGTTTCTCTGTTTCCAGTCGCTCTCTCGCTGACGGTTGGGCAGGTCGCGCAGACGGATGTCCTCCATGATATAGTCGATGGGTTTCTTGATAGAGCCCTTGCCTATCGACTGGCGGCCGATGAGGATGCTCATGAACGTGGCCTCGTGGTCGACGTTGTCCCAGTAGCGGAACTTCACGCCGTGCAGATGGGCGCCCAGGGCGGGGAACACGCAGCTGGCCACGGCGGGCTTGTAGATGTCGGGCACGTTGCGCGTGAGCAGCTTGACGAGCGGCGGCAGCTTCTTCGGCAGCGGTGGCGGCGACGTGAGGGTGCCTCCGCAGGCTTTGACCACCGACTGTGCCTGAAGGGCCTGCAGCACTTGTTTCAGCCGTTGCGACAGCCCGCGCCTGGGCTCTTTCAGGGCGTTCTCGAGGGTCTTGCGCCACTCTTCCCTATCCTGCTGCGAACAGCTGCCGTCGGGGGCTTCCCAGTAGTTGGGCACTATGGTCATCAGTGCCTCAAGCGAGTAGCCGCACACCGCGCGCAGCGTGGCGGCGAGTTCGAAGGTCAGCGCGTTGCGGTCGCCCTCCACGGGTTTGTGGCCGTTGTTATACATCTCCCAGTATTTCGCGATGATGTCGGTGAAGAGGATGCCGTTGTAGCTGGCCTCTGGGTCGTAGGCGGTGTCGGCTGGCTGGGCTGACTGAACAGGACTTTCCGAACTGCAACACTGCAACACTGCAGCAGAATTGTCGAACAGCGCGTCGTCGAGCAGCAGCAGTTCACTGGCGTCGGCGGTTGTCGAGAAGAACACACGGGTGATGTCTTTCGCGCCTTTGTCGTACTCCACCTCCAGCAGCTCACTGGCCCAGCGCAGGTTGTCTTCCTGCGACAGATCCTCGCGGCGGCGGAAGGCCAGGTGAAAGCCCTCGCCACGGGCACTGCGCTCGAGCATCAGCAGTCCCAGCTGCTCCCTGCGGTCGAGGATGCGGCGCTTCACGGCCTCGAGCTGGCCGGCGGCAATGTGGTCGATGTCCATGCCTACCGACCGCGAGGGTGTCTTCGCGCCTCTCAGCGTCCCGTCGTCGTTGGGCACGCACGAGTAGTTCATCTGTATCAGCCGGTTCTTCTGACTGGCGTCGCCCGCGCGGACGGCTTTCAGCACGGTCCGTTGCGTGTCGCTGTCGCGCAGGCTCAGATACTCTTCGCGGCTGAGGACGGGGCGCATCATCTTGGCCCCATCCTTCATATAGATCATGTGTACGCTCATAGCCGCTCAGTTTCTTTTCACGAGTTCACGAATCATCTTCCTGGCTATCAGACCTGCCTGGCTCATCAGGCGCTCGGGCAGTTCGCCTACACGCTGCTCGTCGAGCGAGAACACGAAGTAGTACTTGCCGTTCTGTCCCAGCGACAGCGAGCTGTTGTCCTCGCGGAAGAGGGCCTTGTTGCGTGGGCGGCGGGGCTGTTCTGTCAGGTAGATATTGCCGTCGCGCATCGTCTGCACCTTAAACGTGCCCGCAAAGGGTTTCATCACCACGTCCTCGCAGCACTCGAAGTCGAGTATGCGCAGTCCGTTTTCCAACTTGCCGAAGGCCATCATGCCGTCGACCATCACTTGTTTGCCGAATAGTTTACTTGTTCTTGTTTCCATTTTCTTCTTCTTTTTTTTAAAATGTTCAGAGTGTCTCACGGATCCTTAAGACGCTGCAAAGATAGGGAGATCATCTGGTTTGGAGAAGAAAAAAATCTGGTCATTCCTGAACGATCAGAAACGACCAGACATGACCATGAAAGACCATGATAACGCCCCGCTTTCGGGGGAAGGGAGCGTGTTAGAGAATCAGGTTGCGGAACTCTTTCACCATCTCGTCGAACGCGCTGCCCTGATAGGGCGCGATGTCGGGCTGGGTGTAGTTGCTCAGCGACGACTTACATCGCAGCCTGCCACGTCCGAACTCGTTGCAGAACTCGGGCCAGGTGGGTCGGCGCAGGGCTCCGGCGTCCATCGCCGCCCTGACGGGCATCAGCACGTCCTTGGGTCGCGTCTTGCCTTCCATCAGCTCGTGGAGCCGTCGGGTGACGAGGGCAGCCTTCTCGGGCTTGCATACCAGCAGACCGAAGTCGGCCACTGCCGTCGGCGCGCTCCTGGGCTCGCTGCGGGACTCGCGCTTGGGTTCTTGGCGCAACTCGGCTGCCGCCATCTGTCTCATGTCCTGATGGATCAGCGACAGCAGGATGTCGAACTCGAACAGGCTCACCAGGTCGTACAGGCTCAGGCGGGTCAGGTTGTGGCACATAAACCGCCCGTAGTCGTTGTAGTTGATCACGAGGATGTCGCCGTCCCACGAGATATACCGCCGGAACTTGGCGCACTGATGACTGAAATTCTCGGGCAGCTCATAGTCGGCGGGCAGCAGCTCCTCTACCTTGTCGAGCCTCACCTGTTGCAGCTCGCGCTTCGTCGGCGCTCGGTCCGATCGCAGCAGGTCTTTCTTCAGGAAGTCGGCCACTACCATGGTCTGCAGCTCTTTCAGACTCTCGAGGGTCACGTGGCCGTACCACTGTTTCATCCGCTCGTAGTCGGCCTTTACGGCTGTCATGTTAAACACGTCTTTGTGTGCCTGGTAGAACCGGTCGTAGTTCTCGGGCGCCTCGCCTGCTATGATTTTCTTCATCATGTTCAGCAGCGCGTCGGCCTCTGTCACACACATTCTTCTCTGATTACGGGAGTCTTTGCCGTTCGCTGCAGAGGCTCCCTTACATTGGAGCCAGTCGGTCCCAATCGCTGTTAAATTCTTCATAATCTTAAGTTTCCGTTTTTGGTTATTTCTAGTTTTGTTATATTATCTGGATTTCAAAAACATCCAAAAAAACTTGCAAATTTCAGGAAAACTCCTTATCTTTGCACCGTCAGAAGTTCGCTTCTGGCTATCCGGGCAGAATCCCGAGAGGGCAAGACTATATCGACACTACCCATTTTAAAAGCCACCCCCGAAGGTGGCTTTTATGTTTATGGTTTCTTCAATCATTGTTTTCAATTTACGTGTGCAAAGATACAACTTTTATCCCATATACAAGTCTGAAGTCTGATGAAAATTCAAACCGAAGATTTTCGTGCATTTTGCTGCAGTGTTGCAGTGTTGCAGTTCGAATCAGGGAGTGAGAAAAGTGAAAAGTAAATTCTATATATTTATATATATATATAATATATATAATATATAGACCTTTTTTTAGGGGTGCGCTAAGCTCTCAAACAACTGCAACACTGCAACAACTGCAACAAATCAAAGGGTTTCAGGGGTAAAGAGCAGGATAGCGCAGAATAACACGTCAGAGAGGGCTCCGAGCAAAGTGAGGATCTCATTTATCGAAACCCCCACTTTCCCCTGAGCGGGCTCAGGGGCGGCCCAGGCGGCTGTAGATGGCGGCTACCTCGGAGGGGAGAAAGGTGCGGCGCTTCTGCTGGGCGAGGTGCGCCAGCTCGGGGTCGTCGAGCAGCAGGGAGCGCAGCTTCTGGTAGGCGTTGCACGGCTGGATGTAGGGAAAATACTGCTGGGCGAGTTCTGTGCGGCCGAATGTGGCCTGGGTTCTGGGTTGTGTCTGATTCATAACGGTTACGTTTTTCGTTGTTCTTGTTTGATGGTACAAAGATACGAAAATCCAGCGAGATATGCAAGAAAAAAGCGCAAAATGTTTGGTGTAACATCGAAGAATGTCGGATAACATCGCATAACGTTGCATAACGTTGTTTCGGTGTATGGAAAAGCTTGCAGGGTCTAAATTTATTTCGTAACTTTGCCATCGCAAACGAGGAACGGCGCCACCGAGTGAGCAAAACGTGAGAGAAAAGAAAAGAACAAACAGTATTAACAAACAAAAAACAAACAAGATTATGGCAACAGAAGTTATTGCATTTCCTGTGAACCTGCGTAAGAACACCAACCAGCTGAACGCTGCCTACGGCAAGTACTACCCCGAGGCGGACACGCGTGAGCCGCTGAGCCTGAAGGGTTTCGCCAAACACCTCTCTGAACACGGCAAACTGGTGGACTACCCCATGGCGGTGCTCGTGCTGCAGAACATCGTGGCGTGTCTGAAGGAGATGGCCGTACAGGGCCAGCCCGTGAAACTCGACGGATTCGGCACCTTCACGCCAAGCATCGAGAGCGACGGCAAGAAGGCGCAGCCCTCGGTAGAGAAGGCGCTCGAGGTGGGCATCGACAACATGATCGAGGGCGTGCACCTCAGATTCATCCCCGAGAACACCAAGGGCGAGCAGCTGACGAGTCGGGCGCTGAAGAAAGAGTGTACCTTCAAGGCGGCCTATGTGGTGGCATCGCGCGAGAAGACGGTCAACGGCAAGAAGGTGAAGTATCAGGAGAAGATTCCCATCAGCTCGTATGCCGTGGCATCGCACGAGGGGGAGTAGAAAAGGGAGTAAATGATCACGCCGCGGCGCTTTCTTTTACAAGGGCGTAGCGACCAAAAAAAAGGAAAGAATTATGAGCAAGAAAGAGACCATCAAGTTCATCGCACAGATGATTGCGACCGTATTCACGGCCATTGTGACCGCCCTCGGCACGACCTCGTGCGCAGGTGCGTAGAACGAAAGAAGAATCCCCGGCGTTTCCCCGACGCTGGGGATGATTTTTTTCTGGGGACGGAAACTGACAAATTTCTTGCGTGAAAATTTGGTAATTCGCTCATCTTTAATTATCTTTGCACTCTGAAACTAAAAACAAACCGAACAAAATGAAATTATCAATCAAGAAACTTTCCTGTATGGCGTTGCTGGTGGCAATGACCATGATGCAAACATCGTGCGATGAACTGTTGGGCGAAACGGATAATCCGGCGCATGATGACGACCCCGCAAAAATAGCCGTAACGGCTGTGACACTCGACGAGTCGACGCTGGAGATAGTTTACGGCATCGGTAAAGAGGTGACGCTCGAAGCGACGGTAAGTCCCGCAGACGTTGAAGACTTTGATGTCACATGGTCGTCGTCTGACGAGACCGTCGCCACGGTCGACGACGCGGGTGTGGTTCATGCTGTGGGCGCAGGAACGGCTGTCATCACTGCCAAAGCTGGCAGCAAGAAGGCCACATGCGACGTCAGCGTGGTGGTCAACCTGGAGACACCGCTCACCTTCGAGGCCGCCAAAGCTGGCGTGACCGTTAAGTTTAATAAATATGATGAGGATATCGTTGCTCCAAACGTAGAATATTCGCTCGATGGCGGCATCACATGGAAGGACGACCTGACAGCGGCTGGCGTTACGCTGGCTGCTGCGGGCGACAAGATCTCGTTCCGAGGCACAAACGAGGCGTACGGAAGCCGTTCTTTTGACGATTGTTATTGCTTCGAGCTCTCAGCCGAGACCTTTGTTTACGGCAACGTGATGAGTCTGATAAACAAAGACAACTACCCCACCAACAAGACGTTAACAGCCGACTATGCCTTCAAAGGAATGTTTGGTGAACAAACGAAGAACAAGGATGCTGATCACCAGATATTCCTGCCCGCCACGACGCTGACTGAATGGTGCTATAATTATATGTTCTATGGCTGCACAAGCCTGACCACAGCGCCAGAGCTACCCGCCAAGACGCTGGCTGAAGGATGCTATGATAGCATGTTCCAAGACTGCATAAACCTGACCGCGGCACCCAAACTTCCCGCCACGACGCTGTCACAAAACTGCTATGTTGCCATGTTCAATGGCTGCACAAGCCTGACCACAGCGCCCGAGCTGCCCGCCAAGACGCTGAAAAAATGGTGCTATTATAGCATGTTCTATGACTGCACAAGCCTGACCACAGCGCCCGAGCTGCCCGCCGAGACGCTGGCAGAAGGGTGCTATAATTGGATGTTCGCTGGCTGTAAGAAATTGTCCAGCGTCACCTGTAAGGCTACGGATCTCAGTGCAGATCTTTGCCTTTATAAGTGGCTCAATGGTGCTGGCACAGATGAATCCGTAACGACAAAGACGTTTTATATCAACAGCGCTTATTCGGCTTACATAGCAGATATGAATGGCAATCTGGCAGGAACAGCTGATGATGACCAGATCAATACGAATGTGCCCTGGATAAAAGGCAATAAAGGCATCCCCGCTGGCTGGACCATCGCCGCCGCAGCAGCAGAATAACCCAACAGCGCAACAAAAAACAGCAATCCCCTGCGTCGAGAATGCGCTGGGGAAAACTAAAAACAATAAACAAGATGAAACTGACAATCAAGAAACTTTCCTGTATGGCGTTGCTGGTGGCAATGACCATGATGCAAACATCGTGCGACGAACTATTGGGCGAAACGGATAATCCAACACCAAATGACGACCCCGCAAAAATAGCCGTAACGGCTGTGACACTCGACGAGTCGACGCTGGAGATGGCTTACGGCATCGGTAAAGAGGTGACGCTCGAAGCCACGGTAAGTCCCGCTGACACTGAAGACTTTGATGTCACATGGTCGTCGTCTGACGAGAGTGTCGCCACGGTAGACGATGAGGGTGTGGTTCATGCCGTGGGCGCAGGAACGGCCGTCATCACCGCCAAGGCGGGCAGCAAGAAGGCCACATGCGACGTCAGCGTGGTGATCAACCTGGAGACACCGCTCACCTTCGAGGCCGCCAAAGCTGGCGTGACCGTCAAGTTTAATAAATATAATAGCGATGTCGTTGCTACCAACGTGGAGTACTCGCTCGATGGCGGCATCACATGGAAGAACGACCTGACAGCGGATGGTGTTACGCTGGCTGCCGCGGGCGACAAGATCTCGTTCCGAGGCACAAACGAGGCGTACGGGGCTGATAATTATATCGATTGTTATCGCTTCGAGCTCTCAGCCGAGACCTTTGCTTACGGCAACGTGATGAGCCTGATAAACAAGGACAACTACCCCACCAATAAGACATTGACAGCCGACTATGCCTTCAAGTGGATGTTCATTAATCAAACGAATCTGAAGAATAAGGATGCCGATCACCAGATTTTCCTGCCCGCCACAACGCTGACAGAATACTGCTATGATGGCATGTTCTGGAGCTGCAAATACCTGACCACAGCGCCCGAACTACCCGCCACGACAATGAAGAAAGGGTGCTATGGTTACATGTTCGATTGGTGCGAAAGCCTGACCACAGCGCCAGAGTTGCCCGCCACAACGCTGGCAGAAGAATGCTATTATTGCATGTTTGAAAGCTGCAAAAAACTGACCACAGCGCCCAAACTGCCCGCCGAGACGCTGGCAAAAGGGTGCTATAGTAGTATGTTCGAAGGCTGCGAAAGCCTGACCACAGCGCCAGAGCTGCCCGCCAAGACGCTGGCAGAAGAATGCTATTATTGCATGTTTGAAAGCTGCAAAAAACTGACCACAGCGCCCAAACTGCCCGCC